>JAACCY010000118.1 GCA_009937185.1 Planctomycetia bacterium | reverse complement strand
CAGATCGAACTAGAACAGATCGAACTAGAACAGAGCTCTAGCAATATGAAAGTACTCCTTGAGAGACTATTGGCGAGTCGTCGGTAAACCTCTTGAGTGCCAACCAGGGAACGTCACATTACCAAGGACGTCTGTTGCACCAATGAATCCTCCGCGCATGTCGTGAAGATTCGTGTAGCCTTTGTCTGAGAGAATATCTGCTGCTTTTTGCGAGCGGCCGCCTTTTTGGCAACCCAGAATGATTTTTGAGTCGGCTTTAAATTCCTGATCGACAACCTCAGAAAACTCTGGATTCATACGAAGGCCGACTCCGCCTTCTCCACGAATCATGACTGGAATGTTTCTGGAGTCGGGAACATGACCTTCCACAAACTCTTCAGGCATACGGACATCGAGATATGTGAACCCCTGATCCGATTGAAGTAGATCGTGCGCTTTGTCTGGATCGATACGTTTGATGACCATGAAACCCCACCTTTGTTCTTCCTACTCAAAGCCCACTTGCATTACCTGAATGGTTTTTTCTCTTAAAAGCTCGTCGAAGATCCCGGACGAAAAGCCTAGGGAAAAACGTCAGCATGAAAGGAAGTGAACCTGGCAACTTGCCTTGATATCAGGTTATCGAGAGGTCGATGGCTCGCCTCACCAATGCCTGTATATCGTGTTCGGAAATAGGACTGCTGTCAACCGACGACCATCAGTCTAAATGTCTGAAAATAGACTCCTTTGGCGATATGTAGACATTTTAGGAAAGTCTCGAACAGGTCCAGCCGAGAGCTTGATTTATCGGTCTTCGATTTCTCGAGGAGAAGTGGGATCAGGAATCGGATTCTCATCACTGGAGAAAGTTTTCAATGCAGAATTCTGTCGGGCTTTCGAAAGATGCGATAAACCCAAGAAGTTGATGATGAAGTGAGCGGAAGTGGCCCCGGTCACTCCTATTACAGGCTGTTCCGACAGCTCACCGAGCATGAGTCCTGCGAAGAAAGCCAAAAATGGCCAAACCAACAATTCTCGTTTTCCGGTCCAATGTGCGAGACCAAAAAGAAAACTCGTGAGCCATAGTCCTAAATAGGGCTGAATAAGTGCTCGAAACAAGAGTTCTTCAGAGATCGACGAAATCAGAGCAAGGAAGAAAATTTCTCCGAGCACCATTCCTTCAAAGTGTACTGCTAAGTGAGAATCCATTTTTGAAGTCCAACTGAAGCGCTGCGATATAGATCGGTAACAAATCTGGAAACAAAGACCAATACCTGCACCGATCAGGAGAGATGTCGTGAGATGTGCGATACTTTGAAAACTGAAGAATTTTATGCCCTTTAGAAGCAATATCGAGATCACCGCTACAGTGGCAATGATGAGATGGAATAGCATCCCAGCGTTAAAAATTGTTCGAGGTGACGAGAGCAAGATCAAGAAGGAGACTCATTTCTCTCTTGGATAATTTGTTGGGCGTTTCGCTTTAATCCGGTAATTCCTGTCCGGGTCACAGGTGTTCCAGCGAACATTTCCAACCATTCTTCGTGAGTCGCATCTATTATCTGCTCGGAAGATTCTGGTGGGGTGCGCGGCTCAAGGTCCTTGTGAATAGGCGGATCTATTCTGCCGGGGCGAGTATTCCAGGGGCATACTTCTTGGCACACATCACATCCGAAGAGCCAGTTGTGTAGTCGAGCATCTGCGGGTAAATCGCCACGATGTTCTATTGTCCAATATGAAATACATTTTCGGGCATCAATGGTACGTGGCTTAATTATCGCTTGGGTCGGGCAAGCATCTAGGCAGCGAGTGCATGAACCACAATGATCGGTAATTTGCTGAGTCACTGGGAAGATACGATCGGTGACAATCCCACCTAAAAAAAACCAACTACCAATTTCCTTATTGAGGATTAATCCATTTTTTCCGATCCAACCCAGCCCTGAGATTTCGGCCCAATCTCTTTCAAGGATAGGGGAGGCGTCTACGCAGTACCAAGTCTTCCATTTTCCATTCTCCGAGATATGGTTGCTGAGATCCTGAAGCATCGGTTTCATGACTTTGTGATAATCTCTTCCCCTGGCGTAGCGGGCGATTTTTGGTGCAGTTGGATGGGAGTCCGACTTCGAAGAATAAGGAAGATTCACCATAATGATACTCTTTGCCGCCTGAAGGCTCTTTCTCGGATCGAGGCGACGATCTGTGTTTCGGGTCAACCATTCCATTCCAGCATGCATCCCTGAATCGATCCATGATTGAAATTTTTCAGCATGGGGGGACCGGTCTGCTCTGGCAATGCCTAGAGAATGAAAGCCGATTTCACGAGCATAGGAGTCAAGATTTTTGAGTGAGGAATTCTCACTCCCTAATGGGTCGGTTATCATGCCAGCCTCCGTCGAAATCAGATGTTACCCCAGTTCAATGAAATGTGGAGAAGGAGAAAACCGAATTTGATGCCTCTCTCTCAACATCTCCCCGAAAAAGACTCTCGTTCTCCATGGGTTTTTCTGCGTCTGTTAAGAGTTACTCACTGGATAAAAAATGTATTCGTATTTCTTCCTCTCCCTTTTGCTTTGGCGACAGGGGCGGAATTAGTTCCGCTTTCTTTTTTACTCGGATTGTCAGGATTTTGTCTTTTGAACTCCTCTGTCTACATTTTTAACGATGTGAAAGATAGACATCGAGACGCAGAGCATCCTTCGAAAAGATACAGGCCTGTGGCCTCTGGTGAAGTTAGTTTGAGCATGGCCAAGAAGTTAAGTTTGGTTCTTGGGATTCTGGGAATGGATCTATTGGGATTAGGGGCTTATTACGGCGGCTGCAACTATCTTGACTTTCGAGAAACTATATTGAGTCTCCCAGGGATAGGCCTTACGTATATTATCGCAAATGTGATCTACACAGTTTGGGTGAGGTCTGTCGTTTGGTTGGATGTCTTTTTTCTGGGTCTTTTTTTTCTACTAAGGCTGATTCTAGGTTGTTCACTCTCGGGGGTGTATCCCAGCGCGATGTTATTGCTGACCGGTTTTAGTTTGGCCTTGATGATGGCGATAGGGAAAAGGTATTCAGAACTCTCCAGCGGTTTGGGATCTGTATTCCGAAATAGCTTGGGTACATATTCGACAGGAACTCTTGCCTTTGCCTTTCGAGGGAGTGCTTTAGTTTCTCTGCTAGGCTATGGGTGGTATTGCTGGTCTTCTCCCTTGATGGATTCATCGGGGTGGTGGTGGAGTATATGTCCTGTTGCGATCGGTCTCGTGAAGTATCACCGAGCGGTGATCCGTGCGGATGGTCAACTAGAGCCGGTCGAGTTAGTTCTTGGCTCATATTGGCCGATTTTGGTGCTGGTCCTTTGGGTGGTGTCATTAATGACAAGTATGAGATAAGAAATGAGTTCCTATAATTAATAGATAGTAAATAGAGGTGTTATAAAATTGATAGGACAGGAATACGTTAAGTATCTGCGGGCTATTGGATTTGTGTGAAACACATTTTAGAAGGGTGCAGTGGCGTAGAAATGTGTATATAATCCAGAAACGAAATATTATTCGCTGTTAAGACTATTTTTCTTAGCGTGTGTGAGTGTGTTACTTATTAAAAAATTGGAACATAAATGACCTCTTTCAACTTGTCACAAGCCATAGGTAATTTGAAATCACCTATTTTGGTAGTTGGTTGGCCCGGTTTGGGGAATGTGGCTTCTTCATGCGTAAGAACTCTGATTAATTCTACAAATTCAATGGTGGTCTCCGCTTTAGATCCACGTGAGCACTTTGAGATTGAAGATATTGAAGTGAAAAATGGCGTTTGCTTTCCTGGGAAACTTCCCCAACTTCTTTTTAGGATCATCGTTACAAATTCCGATCACGACTTGGTTGTTTTCACCCCAGAGAGTCAGCCGCAGTCTGAATCGATGGAACTGGCCCAAAAGTTAATATCTGTAGCACTATCAACGTTCAACATTCAGAAAGTGATCACTTTCGCTGCTATTTCAGGAGCCGTTGAGCCAGAAGACGATCCAAAAGTTTCTTTTGCGACTACCGATAGCGTCTTTGGAGAAGAAATCGCGCGATTGGGAATAGATCCCATAATAGATCAACGCATCAGTGGCCTGAACGGACTGACTCTCATGGCTGGATACGAGAAAGGCATCATGGGTGCGTGTCTTGCTTCGGAAATTCCTATTTGGGGTCTTCACACTATTAATCCAAAAGCTACAAAAATATTGCTTCAAACATTTTGTCGCCTCGTAAACCTCAGGTTGAATTTGGACCATTTGAATTCCCAGATCTCTGAGCTGGAGGATAGTATGATTCGCCAGCGTGACTCAGTTCGATTAGGACTGAAATCTGATTTCCATATGGAATCAAACTTTGCCAATGAAGATCTTACGAAATCGGAAGTGAACAAGTCAGATCTTGACGAGCTGGAACTGCTGTTCTCGCGTGCCAGTTTTGACAGATCTCAAGCTTCTATATTAAAAGCAGAGTTGGATCGATTAGGTCTGTATGAGAAATTCGAAGATAGATTTCTCGATATTTTTCGCGATTGGAGTTAGCTAAGGTTTCGAGCCTGCAGTGAAACTCACCAACTAAAAAAAGATCGATCCTCGTTTTGCTTACGCATGACGAGGATTTTCTTTATAACCCCTGCTCACAGTCCAAAGAGTCATTGGTGAAATCTTCTCCAGGATTCGGAAATGGGACCCATGGCCCTGGTCCATCCAAGAAGAACCAATAGAGAAGAAATATGGCATCCGAAATGTCGGAAATGCCGTCATCGTTTGCATCGCCGGCATCTAGGCAAGCCGGTTGTGGACCTGATAAGAACGTGTAATCCAAATGGAAAATTACGTCTGCTAGATCGACTTGAGAATCCATATTTACGTCCCCCCGAATGAATACTTGAGGGACGGGTGGGAATACGATTTCGATGGATCCTGGAAGCAGGACTTCGACATTCACAGATTGTGTTCCGAAGACGAGCATGTTCGAGATAGGCGGATTACCAAATCCATCCTCAGGATTGAATGAGACAACAGATTCAGGAGCGGATAAGGATACGTTTCCATGCAGGAATGCGATTTCCTGAGAAAATCCCAGCGATGGTAAGGTTTGGCCATTAAAGGGAGGGAGCGCGTCGAAGAGTACTCCGCAAATGATCGTTTGAGAAACGTCGTCGATTTGCTCTTGAACGTATTCTGCTTGAATCGCTCCTGCGAGAGTTCCTTGGACGTCTATCATCATGTTATCGAGTGGGAATGGGGTGGGCCCTGAAAAGCTCATTGAAAAACTGAATCCAGCGATGTTTCCGGACCAATTTCCCAGTATCGGCAAATTGAAATCTTGTCCAGGCTCAACGGAGATTTCTCCCACGTCCAGTAAGGTCGTCTGAGCATTGAGTCCCGAGGATCCCGTTGGTAACGAAACAATCAGGCAAAATATAAGACATTTCAAGAAATTGACGATCAAGGTAAAGCTCTGTTTTCTAAGTGTAATCATAGTCTCCTGCCTCGTCACATCCTGTACGTATGCCCTGCAGGGGGGCGGATGTGAAGTGAGTCACTGCGGCGGGCCGCCCACTCCTTTGAATATGCTCCGGAATCGCTCCCGAGCGGACAAGTCAGCGATTATCATGCTGACAGGCCGTTCATTTAGAATCCTGAAACGTACTTGTTATGATAACCCCTGAATCGTTGCTCTCAAGTAGCATAAGGGAGTGGAAAATGCTTAATATTGCCAATATTCGTGATCTTTACGAAAATGCCGCTGTTCGTCATGAACGTGCAAGGCATGTTTTAGGCAGGGGACTCACCCTTGCTGAGAAGATTCTCGTGTCTCATCTCGAAGTCGATAGTAAAGATTTTGATAGTCTTCCTTCACGAAGGACCGACTATTGCGACCTTCACCCCGACAGGGTTGCCATGCAGGATGCCACTGCACAAATGGCTATTCTTCAGTTTATGCAGGCAGGACTTGATCAGGTTCAGGTTCCTTCTACTGTTCATTGCGATCACCTGATTCAGGCGCAACATGAAGCGAGTTCTGACCTTGCTGCTGCCGAAGAAACCAATGCCGAAGTGTATCGGTTCCTACAAAGCTCTTCAGAAAAATATGGAATCGGTTTCTGGAAACCGGGTTCAGGAATCATCCATCAGGTTGTTCTAGAAAATTACGCATTTCCAGGTGGGCTGATGATTGGCACCGACAGCCACACACCCAATGCGGGTGGTTTGGGGATGTTGGCGGTTGGAGTTGGTGGAGCAGATGCCGTCGATGTCATGGCAGGGTTGCCTTGGAATGTACGTTGGCCTGGGGCAATTGCCGTTCACCTTAAAGGCGAGCTGAATGGTTGGACTTCTGCCAAAGATGTAATTCTGAAAGTGGCGGGAGAATTGACGGTGAAAGGTGGAACAGGTGCGATAGTTGAATACATCGGGCCTGGAGCAAGATCCCTTTCATGTACCGGAAAAGCTACGATTACTAACATGGGTGCCGAAATCGGCGCCACTTGTTCTGTGTTCCCATTCGATGAGGCCATGTCCAGTTACTTAAAGTCGACTGGTCGGGGAGATGTTTCTGCGCTTGCTGAAGAGTTTGCAGATCTCTTGCGTGCAGATGATGGTGTAGAAGAAGATCCTGGGACTTATTACGATCAAGTACTTGAGATCGATCTATCTCTTCTGGAACCACACGTGGTGGGTCCTCATTCTCCTGATAGGGCCAGACCGATATCTAAATTGGCAGAAGAAGCTCGCGAGAATGGGTGGCCTCTCGACATCAGTGCTGCGTTGATCGGTTCTTGCACAAATTCCTCTTATGAAGATATGGATCGTGCTGCCGGTATAGCGGGGCAAGCCGTGGAAATGGGGCTGAAGGCAAAGAGTCAATTTCTGGTCTCTCCTGGATCGACTCAGGTCTTCAAAACTGTAGAGCGAGACGGACAGGCAGGCATTTTTGAAGAGTTAGGTGGTACTGTACTCGCGAACGCCTGTGGTCCCTGCATCGGTCAGTGGAAAAGAGGTGATGTCGAAAAAGGAACGTCTAATAGCATCGTCAGTTCTTTCAACAGGAATTTTCCGGGAAGAAATGACGGCAATGCTGAGACACTTTCTTTTATTGCGAGTCCTGATCTTGTGACGGCATTTGCTATCTCTGGATCTTTAGACTTTAACCCTCTTACCGATTCCGTGGTGACTGCAGATGGACGTGAGGTCATGCTTCCTGTTCCCTCAGGCGATAGTCTCCCTGAAAAAGGATTCGTGGTAGATACCGAGGGATTTATTGCTCCTCCAGAAGATGGCTCGTCTGTCGATGTTGTCGTCGATCCGGAGAGTGACCGACTACAGTTTTTAAAGCCATTCCAGCCGAGGGAAGAATCCCAACTTTCGGAAATGCCATTGCTCTTCAAAGCCAAAGGCAAGTGTACGACGGATCATATTTCTCCGGCGGGTCCTTGGTTGAAATATAGAGGTCACCTCGAAAATATCTCAAGGAATATGTTTTTGGGTGCTGTGAACTCATTCCATTCAAGCCCAGGCCTCGGACACGACTCGACAGATTCAGGAGCCAGCAAACCGCTTCATGAGATGGCTGCAAATCTGAGAGATTCCGGCAAATATTGGGCAGTCGTCGGTGATGAAAACTATGGCGAGGGTTCGAGTAGAGAACATGCCGCCATGTGCCCACGATTCATGGGATGCGGAGCAGTGATTGTCAGGTCATTTGCAAGAATCCATGAAACCAATCTCAAGAAACAAGGCGTACTTCCTCTCAGATTTAACGATCCTTCTGATTACGAGAAGGTGAAAGAGGGGGATATTGTAAGCCTAGCGGGTCTGAGAGAGTTGGCCCCTGGAAGTTTGGTGAAGGTAACCTTGAGGCATGAAGATGGATCTGAAGACACCTTCGAATGTAGTCACACCTGTAGCGAAAGTCAGGTGAAATGGTTTTGGGCGGGTGCAGCACTCAACACATTAGGCTGAACAAAGCGAAATCCTGAATCCGGACTTCGTAAAAACGCCTCCAGTGATATCCTTGAAGCATATTGTTTTGGGGATAATGCGGGAGAAGAATGATGCCTAATCAGAAGTTGAATTTTTTAAAATCAGGGTCTCTTCGACATATTCTATTTTTGTCGTTGGTGATTTTTAGCGTATCTAGCACCTCCTCTGTGCTGGGACAGCAAATCAATCTCGATTTAGTCTCCAGTGAACAGATACTCACTCCCGGTGAAACCTTCGAGGTTGATTTACAGATACTCAATCCAGGACAGCAATCGATTCGGGGATTACAGCATGCGGTATCTTGGAATTCCGCTGTGTTGCAGCTGTTGGATATAGAGATTCCCGGCGACTTAGCGGGTTCACCAGTTCCCCAAATCCTTGTCTGGAATGCGCCACAACCCGCAGGCTCCGGTGGCGACAGCGGCTGTGCCCTATGGTGGGATGGTAGCGGAGACGAAGCTCTGAGCTTGGGTCTGGGCTTTGAGTCTGCAATTACAGACTCTTCAATTCCACTTTCAAAATTATATTTTCGAGTGGTAGGGAATGCCGCCAACGGAGAGACGATTCTTTCGACACCGGAAGTAGATTTGTCCTGTGGGTGGCTCGGCTCTCTCGTCACAAATGATGCGGGTGTGATCATACCGACCGTTACTGATACAGAAGAAATCACGATCAGCGATGTTCCGAGACCTACCGAACTACTCTGTGGTGAAGCGAGTAGCATTTGTTATCTCAGTTGGTCTGAACCGATCGCTTATGACCAGGTTAAAGTGATTCGCAATGGGGTTCTCATCGGCGAAATAAATTCAGGTGAGGGACAGTTCGAAGACCCCGATGGAGTGATTGGCTCGATAAGAGAGTATTCAGTTCAGGGAATTCTGAACGGTGTAGAGTCGCCGCTTTCAAATTGTTCAATCAGTGTGGACGGTGAAGTTGAACCACCTGTTGGTCTGACCTGTAATCAAAGTGGATCCGGCGTTTTACTCACTTGGTCGAACCCTTTACCTTTCAGTCAGCTTGAGATTATCCGTCAGGGTGTCTCGATTGAGATTCTCAGCGAAGGTTCAAGTTCTTTCCTAGACGGAAGTCCTGTAAGTGGAGTCAACCTAGTCTACCAAATCAGGGGTAACATAGGAGGTTCTGTGGCAACGTCTGAGGAGTGCCAAATATTTCTTCCTATTCCCGAGGTCTTGTTTATTCGAGGAGATGTGAATAGTGATGGGCAGTTGAATCTGGTAGATCCTATTACAACGCTACAGTATTTGTTTGTTGCTGGAGAAATGCCATGCGCTTCGGCTGCTGATTTTAATGACGATAGTTCACTCGATTTGTCTGACGCGATTAATCTTTTGGCTTTTCTGTTTACCGGAGGCGGTTCACCAGAAGCTCCATTCCCACTCGCAGGATTCGATCCTGTGCCTGATTCCCTCGGATGCGCACAACCCTGTAGTGATTCGACATGTGGTGGAGGAATATTGGGAGATGAATGTATCAGTGCCATCGAAATCGGTCTTGGTGATACGTTTTTTGATACGACTTCGATGACCGATTCTCCTGATGAATATAGCAACATCGATTGTGACACAACATTCCTTGGATTGATGCTCTCTGACATTTGGTTCGACTTCACGGCAACTAGCACTGAAACAGTATCTCTATCGCTTTGTGACAAGGTCGTAACGTTTGACACCGACCTTGTTATTTATAGTGGTGGTTGTGGACAACTGGTTCAGGAAGCATGTAACGGAGATGGCTTCGATGAGAATGGCATTGCTTGCCCATTCCTCACGTCTCGGATCAGTGGATTTCCGGTTATCGAAGGCGAGCAGTACTTTATTCGTGTCGGTGGATTCGCAACACTATCAACGGGAGGCGTTGAATCTGGGCCAGGTATTCTGAGTATTACCAGCGACTGAGGCCGACAGGTTCGACATCTTTTTGGATGATTTTTGCATATCGTGCTCTGTACATTACAGCGGATCTCATTTGTTGTGATTCTTCGAAAGCCTGGAAGGTCCAATTCCCACTTCCGATTTCTGGCAACTCTGAGCGGATAGTTCCCGTTAAGACTTGTGGATCAGGAACCCCCTCGAATTTTCGAAGCGGAATCGTCATTCCGTTACCATGTGCTTTGACGAGGGCCTCTTTTTGAACCCACAAATGAAAGAAAGAAATTCGCCTCTGCTGTTCAGGAACGGCTTTCCAAAGTTTTTGTTCCTTCTCGCTAAAGCACCTTGACGCTAGATCTTCGATAGGTGATTCCTCTCTGATTTTCTCCAGATCAACACCTAATTCGGTATCTGTCGAAGCCACCAAGATAGCTCGGTCTCTACAGTGAGAAAGATTGAACTTCAGTGCGCCGTTATCGAGAAACGGTTTTCCATGCTCCCCAATTGAGAGAGGAATTTTCTGGGGTTCAATATCCAAGTATGTCGAAAGAATCTTACGGAGCCCTAACCTTGATAATGCCGATCTTTCTCCAATAACGGGAGCGATCCCTCGATGGATGAATTTTTTCTCTTCGGAGGTGAGATGGTCGAGCTGGGACTCAATATCTTCTCTGGTCCAGTCGAGAGAGAAGCGCCAAACGTCTATATCGATATGATTTGAATGATCGTTCATGAAGAAGTCACTCGTTCTTCTTCAGATTCCAAAGACTCACGAAACTTTTTCATTCCTTCCTTGGTGGATACTTGCGGTAGCCACCCGAGGTCTCTCTTTGCATTATCTAAATCGAACCAATGACTCGTCGCTTGTTGATGAACAACGAAACGTGTTACGGGAGGTTCACTTGTGAAGAATGGAAGGCGATAAACCATTTCAATCAAATACCCAGCGACTTTTGCAAGAAGGGGAGAGATGGACGGCGTGATCTTCTGAAGGTTTGCGCATTCTAGGAATTGATTAATAAGGTCCTCAGGTGCAATGGGCTCGTCATTCGAAATGAAATACGCTTTTCCTCTGCAATCGACATT
>JAACCY010000117.1 GCA_009937185.1 Planctomycetia bacterium | reverse complement strand
TCGAAGAAGACGGGAAGGAACATTTTCCCCGTCTCCATTTCGAAGTCGACCATTGCTGCAATGTCATCGGTATTCGTTAAGTATTCAGGGTGATCCCCAAAGAGGGTCTGCATTTCGAGACCGGACTTGAAGTAGAAGTCTGTAGACTCAAAAGTCAGTCGATCAGCATCGTCGATTTGTTTACCCGTGTTGATACAGAGGTGTACCTCTTGGGCACGGGCATGATCTTTGGTGAGATAGTGCACGTCATTGGTGGCAATGATGGGAATATTCAGTTTCTGTGCCAATTCAGGAGCACGCTCAATAATTCTTTTTTGCTCGGTTAAGCCGTGATCTTGAAGCTCCATGAAGAAGTGACCGGGTTCAAAGATATCTACATATCTTCGGGCACAGAGTTCTGCTTTTTCAGAATCACCATGAAGCAGTGCGCGATTAATCTCGCCTGCAAGGCATGCACTTGTTGCGATCAAGCCTTCCGAGTGTTGGCGTAGTAGTTCGTGGTCGATGCGAGGCTTGTAATAAAATCCTTCGACATAGGCTGAGCTGGAGAGTTTTAACAGGTTGTGATAACCCACTTCATTTTTTGCCAAGAGAACTAGGTGAAAGTGCGGTTGCCGACCTCCACCTTCTCGTTTGCGGTCATGTCGACTGCCGTCAGTGATGTAGGCTTCCATGCCAATGATGGGTTTGATGCCGGCCTGACGGCAGGCTTGGTGGAATTCCACTGCTCCATACATGTTTCCATGATCTGTCAGGGCAAGCGCTTTCATGCCTTGATCACCGGCAAGTCGGACCATATTTGGAATGGTATTGACGCCATCGAGCAGGCTGTAGTGACTGTGGACATGTAGGTGGCAGAATCGATCGGTGACCTTGGACAATTGACCTCCGCTGGGGTGACTCCGGTCTTGTCAAAACTGACCGGTACCCAGACGTTTTAGGCTCCCTATTCCTCTTGGGCAAGGACTGCGATTCCTTGATGTGGGAGCCCGGGGGTGCGACTCTCTCTGCACTGGAGGAATAACTTGCACCAGAACGCTGAGGAACACACACAGGACCCGTCTGCCGAGAAGCCTGAAAAAACGGTTTCTGAGGGAGAGTCTGCAAAAAAAATGACGTACGCCCGTCTCAGGGACGAGGAACAGCGTGTCGCTGGGGGGGGACGCTGGAGTGTCGACTCCAGTCGCCGTTTCTGTGCCCATACCCGGGAGGAAATCCCCAGAGGAACCCCTTTCTGGACGGTGTTAGCCCCGGCAGACCCCGAAAACGCACCAGAATCGGCAGGACCTCTCACCGCCTTCTTCTCTCGTCAAGACTATTGCGAAGAGGCGATGGCCGAATTGGACCCCTCGCTCTTTTTCGCCCGATGGAAAACGGTGGTTCCCACTGAGGATGGTCCTGCAAAAAGAGTCGTGAATATCGCCTCTCTATTGGCCACATTTCTCGAGTTGGTCGCTTCTGAACAGACTCCGAGCGATTCAGGGAGAGCAGAAGAATCAGCCACCGACCTCTCTGGGGACGACGGCGGAGCTGAATCAGAGGAGTTCGAGGAAGTGTCTGGTGAGGAACTTCCATTGCCGCCTCTGGGTTTAGAAGTGGTTGCCGGAACAGATCGAACCCGATTGGCCTATCTCCTGGCTCTCTTCCTGATTCGTAAGCGATCTCTCGTCTGGGAAGATCATGCCGGAGATGCCTTATTAGTCCGGGAAAAAAACTCAGAAGAAATCTATCAGATTCCTATGCCAGATCTGGATCGAGAGACCCTTGAGACGGCAGTGGGGGAGATTGAAGCGCTCTTTAGTTAGAGTTTCAGGCGCATTCATAAGCGCCTCCCCTGAGGCTTCAGCGATCTCCTGCTGAAGGACTCTTCCTCGAAGTGTTGTCGCACCCTTCTTCGTTGAGGGTTGAATTCCGGAATTCTCTGCGATCCGTTCCAGCTCTTTCTGGGATCTTTGGAAGAGGGACTCTCGGTGTCGAGTCCTTCCCCTTCTCTTTCTCTTTGCAATGCTCCCTTCGATCCCCACTTTCC
>JAACCY010000017.1 GCA_009937185.1 Planctomycetia bacterium | reverse complement strand
GGCTGAAAAGTTTCATCTCCAGCAACCTGTTGACTAGGACCATCCAGCTGGGCTTTACCGTCGATGCACTTCAGGTTAAAGATCGCCTTACTGTTACAACGGTGACATGTGGTTTTGATCTCTTCGATGGAATCGGCTAACTCCAGTAACCGCTGACTGCCCGGAAACAATTTCGTCCGGAAATCACTGCGGAGACCGTAGCAAATCACAGGCACTTTTTTCTGATCAGCGACGTCTCGTAACTGCTCAATGTGCTCTGGAGCGAAAAACTGAACTTCGTCGACAAGTACGCAGTTAATGCCATCGAACTTTTCAAGTTCAATACGATCTCCAGGAGAAATGATCAAGTGAGCCTGCCGAGTCAGTCCGGCTCTCGACGTCACGTCGTTTTGACCATAGCGATCATCGAAACCAGGCTTAATCACAATGATTTTCTTCCCTTGGCGCTCATAATTGTGAGCCACCGCAAGAAGGTTGAGAGTTTTTGCGCTGCCGACCGTGCCATGCCTAAAGTATAGTTTTGCCAAAAGGCCTCCATCCGGGGAAAATCCTGAGGTGCAGGTTATCCCCGGATGGAGCGGTCATCCATGGCCCTAGCCTTCTTCTGTCGAATCTCCATTGGAAACAGGATTCTCAGGACTCCCCGGAGTCTCAGAAGTCTTTTCTAGTGTTGGCGTCAACAGGTCTGGAGTCAACAGTTCGGGTGCCGCTGGTCGCACAGCCTTGAGTTCTTCGAGGGATTTCAGCAAGTTGGTTTTGACCCAGAGGCGGGATACGACGATTCGGGTATCACCCTGGATGCGAACAGCAACGCCTTCCCCACCCAAGCTCAGTTCTCTATCTGCGGCAAATTCAAGGGTGACTTTCCCTCCATTGGCTAACAGAGCAGTGATACTTCCAGAGGGCTCCCCAAAACCCAATGATTCCGCAGAACTCGGATCCAGAGGCTCTTCGCAACGCACATTTTTCAATGAAGAGATCATCCCCTTCACGGTATTGTCGTCGGCCCGCGTCTTTTCCGGCTCCGAAATCCACCATTGAGGATCGGATCCAACCTTCACCAAATCTGAGTCGTCAGATTCTCCTGATTCTTCTTCCTGAATCTCTCCCGGAATCCAATCGAGAACGATGCGCTCTGATCCATTATTGACAATCAATTGCCGAACTTCAGATTTCGCAGGCAACTGATAAAGCAATTTCTTAAACCAACTCTCTGCACGAAGTTCAGCCCCGGCGAAAGCGGCTCTTCTGAGAAGGTTCGGCTTCACACTGTAAACCTTATCTTCTCCAGCGATACGAATGAATGTCCGCCCCGTTCCATCTACTTTCCCAAGATAGAACCCAATAATAGGATTCAAATCAGGGTCTTTTAAAGAAACACGGATAGCGTTCTGTGCAGCAACATTGAAGGTCTCATGACTAGCAGTAGAGCGTCCTCTTTCTTCTGCTTCCGAAATGGTCTTCAAATCGGAGAGGAAACTCATCACTTCTTCACTGTCAGCCATCGAATCCCAAAGACTTGGAAGAATCCAAGCCGTCCCCGACCTTTTGATTTCAAAGGCCTGCTCCCCACGTCCAAGTTCGATCACTTCGACGATTTCAGGATTGAGGCTCTTCAACGATACAATCCCTTTAGGATCCTTCGTCGGCGCTGTGTAATCTTGCTCCTGATTGACGTACAGCAATGCTGCTGAAGCGATAATCAAAAGCAGCATGATCGTGATGCTTTTTGGATTCATCGGGACTCCTCCTGTTCAGCCGCTTTCTGATCAATATCTCGCTGATCAGTGCCCTGCTCAGGAATCTTCAACATGTGTAGAGATTCATGATGACGTGCGGAGGATCTTCGCCCTGCAGAAATCAATCCGTAAACGGCCATCAACAACAATGGGATCCCTGCGATGTTGCCGTAGATCACAAGATTTCGTTCGTCCCGAGTCGTCTCCCGAAGCGCACTCGGGAGTTGAACCTTTCCACGAATTTTTGCGAGATCCGGATCTAATGCCAAAGCCTCGATGGAACCCAACAGATAACCCACATTTTGTCGATATTGATTGAGAGACGAATACTTCGCCATATCGGCGGAGCCGATGAGAAGAACGCGAGACTCTTTCTCGTCCATCGCCTCGACCAATGGTGCGTCCGCTTCTCCACCGGTCATTTCCAAAGTCGGGTCCCATGAAGGAACCTTTGATCCGACCTCGAATGAACTTGGGAAAGCGCCCTCTGCTATCAGTGCGAGAACTCGTGGAGCACGGAAGCCTGGATCTTTTGGAGGAGAAATCATTTGCGAGGTCACAGCAGGACCAAATGGAGTCACCCAAGCATCTTCATCTGAAGTCGCCAATGCTGAGACACGAATTCCAGCGGCACGGGCAACATCTTCATTGATGATCAGGGGACTCGGGAATGGAAAGATTAATGACTCCACTCCCCTCGTGAACGGCGATGTTCCATCGAGACCATTACCGGCAACACCAGGACACACAGGAAAAGGCTGAGGAATCCTCATGCGAATGCCGAGAGGTCCTTCAGTTATTGTCTCAATGCTTCCGCACTTCTGACTTGAGACAATCATGTTGGGCTGGATATCGATGCCCCATGGAACAAAACTTTCAGACAGTCCTGGAGAAAGGGGGGTTAATTGAAATCCCCTATCCATGCTTCCTGAGGCTGTCGAAGCCAAAACAATGGCGGGCCTGCCCGATCGGATGGAGTTTTCAATCTCATATCTCTGTCTTGGTGTGACGGCATCGGGTTCTGCAATAATCAGAAGTTGCGCCTTATCGGGAATCAGAGATTGTTCAGTCAGCAAGATCGATTGAACATCGAATCGATCCTTCATCGCATCGAGCAATGGATCAAAGTGACCTATGGGTTGGGGAAGCGGTGATCCGTCTGGCCCTTGGGTAATCTTGTCATCGGGGCGTCCCTGAAAAAATGCCAATACCGGCTTCTCGGTAAGAGCCAACTTGGCAATCCTGCTCACCAACTCATACTCGAGCCCATCTAGGCTGGTATGAACCGGAATACCCTCTGCTTCTCGATCAAGGTATTTGAGGACGATAGCGCTAAAGAAGGGAACAACCTCAACACCATCATCTTTGATCGATCGACCTTGAAGCTCGGGGATGCCCTCGCGAGCCAACTCTTGCTTCTTCGTATCAGCAGGAGAAGAAGGTCCACCCATCAATGCCGCCATGGGATCGGGTTCGGGGGTATCCCCAGCACTTTCCTTCTCCTTGACGTATTGCTCGATCACTCTTGCTGGGTCAATCACTTTGACTTCAATGACACTTCCCGCGTCAGCCGCAGCCCTCTTGAACTCATCCAAATAATCAACGGTATCTCGGCGCAAATTTTGCAAACCGGAAGGTAGCTTTTCGCTCACCCAGTACTCGATCGTGACCGGCTCTTCCATTTTCCCGAGAATGTTGCCGGTTTCAGCACTAATCGTGTGAATACCTGCAGCAGTCAAGTCGAGTCTTTTATCAAACTTGCGAGACACTCCATTGACCAAGACGATCAGGACAGAAAGAACGATGAGCGAAATCGTCCACCGTACTAAAAATTGTTTTTTTCGTTCTATCATGCGCCCCCCTATTGCTTCTTCAACTCAACCTGAAACACGCAAAGTGTCAGGAAGAGGACAGAACCGGAGAGGAAATAAACCACATCACTCACAGCGAGCACTCCTCGCTCGATGGCCTGAAAGTGAGATTGAACACCTAAGGATTCGACAACACGAGCCAACCCCGGTTGTGAAGCTGACAAGTACGAAGCAAAGTCTGGACTGAGAGCGAGAACCAAAACGATGCCCACAGTCACACCTACCAGCAATGAGACGACCTGATTACTGGAAAGTGCAGATACCCAACATCCCAGAGCAAGGAACATCATCCCGGCTAACACCGTTCCTATGTATCCCCCCATAATTGGTCCCCAATCGACAGGACTAGCGGCGAGCCATGAGAGCGCAGCGGGAATACCCAAACTAGCGGCAACGCTGGCGACCAAAACGATGACTGCAGCAAGCCACTTTCCAATGACCAGATCCCTCGACTTCACAGGCAAGGACAACAACACCTCGGTACTTCCAGTACGAAGCTCTTCAGACCAAAGCCTCATCGTCACTGCGGGTGCAAATACCATCATCATGAAAGGAG
Organism: Planctomycetia bacterium; assembly: GCA_009937185.1. GTDB lineage: Bacteria > Planctomycetota > UBA8108 > UBA1146 > UBA1146 > UBA12191. Next base: position 8,868 of record JAACCY010000017.1, on the reverse strand, counting down.
TCAGGCCAAACCAAACCCGCATGTCCGCACTTTCAATGATGAAGAAAGGGGAAAACTGAAAGAAAAAGAAGGACATGATCGCCATTTGAAGAGCGATGAAGATCCAGGCGATAGGAGTGTAGAAATATGCTCCACACTCTCTTCTCATGATAACCAGAATCGAATTCATCGCTGGCCTCCTCTCGCACCGGTAAGCCGAAGATAGACCTGCTCCAGAGTTTCTCGTGTTCTCTCAATTCCTAGAAGAGAATTACCATTCTCCGAGAGAGCAGCGGAAAGCTGTGAGAGATTCGGGTCACCTTCCCCAGCCCAAGCATGAATCGACTCTCCCGGTGATCCGGTGGTTCCTGCTGAAAGACAGAGTTTGGTACAGGAATCTTTATCCAGTGGCGACCCAGATACGATCACCTGCCAACCTTTGGATTCGGTTCCCGTCAATTCCTCCGGGGTACCATCTGCGATAAGTCCCCCTGAGTTAATGACGATGATCCGGGTACAGATCGCTGCGATTTCTTGAAGTATGTGGGTACTGAATATGATGGCCCGATCTTTGGAGAGTTCAGTGATCAGTTCTCTCACTTCGATGATCTGCCGGGGATCCAATCCATTCGTAGGCTCGTCCAAAATCACGACTTCAGGGTCATGGATCAATGCCTGGGCAAGTCCAACTCGCTGACGAAATCCTTTTGAAAGAGTTCCACAAGGTCTCTTCAGCATCACACTCAATCCGAGTCGCTCTGAGAGGTGAGCAATTTTGTCCTCGAGTTGACGACCCTGGAGACCTCTCGCTCCTCCAATAAATCGGAGGTATTCAATCACTTCCATTTCCTCATAAAGAGGAATGCTCTCCGGAAGAAATCCAAATCCTTGTCGAGCTCTGAGTGGATCTTCTGAAATCTCCACTCCTTTGATACGAGCGGTTCCTTTATCAGGAGCAATCAAACCCGTGATCATGCGAAGAGTCGTACTCTTCCCTGCACCATTGGGCCCTAGAAAACCGAGAATCTCACCTCTTTTGACATGAAACGAAACATCATTGACGGCAAGAGTAGCGCCAAAAGTTCTGCGGAGACCGGAGGCCTCTATCAAGGGAACACCATGACCATCACCACGAGGTGGATCAGTGGCTGAGTGTGCAGCACCCTTCGAAAGTTCCAAATTCATTACGGGCTCTTCCTTCCAACCTGCGGGTCGAACAGTGACAGAGAAATGTCACTACCACAGGATGTAAGGAACTGGGGGTCGATTTCAAGTGTTCTCGACCTTCTTTAGCACCACTTCTTCAGTTCTGACAGGTCTCTCACATCACGCCCGTACAAAAGTGCCTTGGCACCCACTCTTCTGGCCTCTGCTGTATTCGCTGGTGCATCGTCCAAAAAGAGAACTTCTTTCGGGGAGATTTCGAAATTGAGGGTTTTTTTGATCTCAGCGAGGACTTCGAGGATCGCCTCCCCCTTCTCCATCAGGCCATATCTGGGGTAAAAAAATCGATCTCGGATGCCAAAGGTCTCTAATATTTGATTACAAGTGCCCTCTTCTGCTCGGCAAGCTAAGGAGGAAATCCCACCATTTTTGTGGATCGCGTTCAATAATTTCCGGGCTCCCGTCCGCAGCCTGATTTCAGAATTCTGACTCCTCGCCAAATGTTGACCTTCGAGCTGAAAAGGACCTTCGATCGGATAAATATCATCCTCATCCTGATCTGTGCACCAAAGTGTCTCGTCAAGATCGAAAACATACAACTTGAATGTCATGAGTGCTCCCGCCCGGTGATCCCTTTATTCTCAACGATAAGAATTCCGAAACTTTAATTCGAATTATAGGACTCAGGATTTCGGAATAGGAATCCCTCAGAAGGCAGAGGTCTGTGAATCGACAAGAATAGACGGAGAATTTTACCCATGAAATCACACACGAAGAGATCTCAAGAGGGCCACTTCGTATCATGAATCTCTATGCATTCCCGGCTAAGCGAGACATTCCGATTTTAGAAACCAACATTGAATCCGAATACAAACATGCATCGGACAGGAATAATAAAATTTATTATTGGCGACTAGAAATCGGCTTCGAAAGAATCACCCTGTTCGATTCTGTCTTGTTCCACATTCTCTGTGGTATCGACCCAAGCACGGGTTCCAGGACTGAGATACACCTCGACATGTTCAAAGACTTGTCCGTGTAACATTTCTCCAAGACGATTTTGAGCTCTGAGTTCACAGGACTGGCGACGAATCCCATCTCTTAGAGAACGGAATTTCTTCGCCAACTCGTCGTCTACGAATGGGATGACATCTTCAACAGTGATTTGGGAAGGAATTTCTAAGCTGAGGATATCACCCAGTTCTTCTCCGATGATCAATCGCTGGCGCTCTTCATCGACGATTCGGGATAAAACTCTGTATTCCTTATTGCCATGAAGGGCCACGGCTTCGTAATCGGCTTGCATGCGTGATTCATCGAGATCCACCATGATTTGAGACAACTCTTCATGGAGTTGATGGAGACGATTCATTATTCCGGAGAGCTCTCCAGCCAGTTGACGAATCTCTATCTTTTTACGTTGGTCGTCGGTCATCATCTTCATCACGCCTTTCGGGGGCTCTTTCTGTTAAGGGTTTCATCGGCTCTTGAACCATAAAACATGAGCCTCGATCCAAAAATTCCCGAATTGTGCCGATAGAGCCCTCTTATGAGGCTTTAACGATATTCAGAAGCAGCATTGCAGGAATCTTCCCAAGCCGTTAACGTTCACGGTCTGGGCGGGTGGCGGAACTGGCAGACGCGCCAGATTTAGGTTCTGGTCCCGCAAGGGGTGGGGGTTCGATTCCCCCCTCGCTCACTCTCTTTACTCTGTCAGGCCTGAGATACCGAGAGGGTATTGTCGCAAAAATGTGGCAAATAACCCTCCTACAGAAGCCCGTCATTCCACCTGAAGGAACTGGCGGAATTTCCACCGGCGCATCGTTGCCTATCTGGTGACTTTTTCTGCGGTGACGAAAATCTCGGGGAATTTTTTTTGCGGCAAAGTCGCGCATAGGACACTGGCCGTCGCTGTCGTCCGACTCGAACAATAAGCGCGCTTCTTAAACTCGTCATCGGATTCTCGTCTCTCACCGAATTCGGAAGATCAGAGAATCAACTTTGCCAAGGTGGCACACACAAGTTCCCGAGTCTCTCCATCTGTTTCTTCTCCCGGCGCGATCCGCAAAGTTCCTCCCGCATCGAGAGTCCCGAGATGCTGATGAGCCAGAGGAGCACATTGCAACCCTGAACGACACCTCACTCCTATTCGAACATCGAGCTCTGCAGAAAGCTGATCCGCAGAGTGCCCCGGCACGTGTAACGCAATGACAGGAGTACGAGGCGCGGTACCGGACTCACCGGGAATCACCACTCCCGGAATTTCTTGGATCATGTCTCGCCAAGTTTGACGAATTTTGACGGCTTTTTGAAAACGCTCCGACACGGGGTGGTCCTCAAAGAAATTCAATGCCGCATCTAATCCAGCGATACCGGGCAAGTTCGGTGTTCCTGATTCGAATCTTCCAGGCCCAGAAGCAGGAACAGAAGGGTGTTCACTGTCGATACCGTTGCCTCCGATCCATAAAGGCTCAGGTTCATAATCGTGTGCCAGATAACAGGGGCCGATGCCAGGAGGGCCTCCCAGATGCTTATGCCCCGCCATCGTATAGGCTTTCAAACCCGGACACCGCTCCACGGAAAAAGGCACCAGACCTGCGGCCTGTGCGCCATCGACGATCATCGGAATTCCTAATTGGAGGCACCATGCCCCCACTTCTTCTACCGGTTGTAAAACTCCGGTGACATTACTGGCATGCTGCACCACAACACCGGCGGCACGACTCATATCGAGACTCTTCAATTGGGATACATCGATCACGCCATCTTCATCTGTCGGCAGAAACCGGACACGGTCATCTCCAAAAGCGCGAACAGCCGGACGCCAGACAGCATTATGTTCCAGTTTCCCCATCCATATTTCGGCTTGCGAATCAGACCTTTGAGCTAAATCCGCAATCAATGTGGAAAGTGCCAATGTCGATGACGGAAACAATGAGATTCTGTTGGCATCCGATGCCCCCATCAGATGACCGAGCTTCTCCCGGCAAGAAGCCACGATAGCACTTGCAGACTGTGCTCCTTGATGGCCCCCACGACCGACACTTCCCGCCACTTCCAAAGCTTTCAACATGGCTTCAGAAACTCCGGGGTGTCTGGGATAGGCTGTCGCGGCATGATCGAGATAGATCAAATGAACCTCCTCGGACAACAATTTGAATCTTTTCAGTGAGCCTAGATTACCTCTGCAAGACTCTCGACTCATCGTAATCCTCTGAACTGGTGGGTGAAATGGACCGAATCTTTCCTTCTTGCCCCGGGCCTCTGGTGCAGTCAACATCCGGACAAGGAAGGTGAACCCTGATGTCTGAATCTCATCGAAGTCTCATCCCTAGCGATCTGGATCGTGCGGGTCGATATCACCTGATGACGTCCTGTGTCGTTCCTAGACCGATCGCCTGGACCTCGACACTCTCCTCTTCCGGAATTTCAAATCTAGCGCCGTTTAGTTTCTTTGGCGGCGTGAGTAGCGATCCGTGGACCGTCATGCTCAGCGTTGGAAGGCGACGAGATGGATCTTATAAGGATACTTCACAAAATCTGATCGATAATTCCGAAGCAGTGATTCACATTTCGACACGAGAGAATGAAAGAGAAATGGTCGCGAGCAGTGCCGGTTTAGACCCGGAAGAGAGTGAAATCGATTTTCTGCAACTCGCAACATTTCCTTCGATAGATGTCGCCCCTCCTCGAATTGCAACTGCGGCGATCGCCATGGAATCACGCGTTGTTCAGCATCAAGAAGTCGGCAATGGCCCCATCGATCTATTTCTATTAGAAGTGATTCGAGTGCACCTTCGCGAAGACGTCCTCGATAAAGACTTGCCCGATGCTGCGAAAATGGGAGCCGTGGGTCGCCTCGGTGGAACGGGGTATTGTGACACCACGGCGACCTATGAAATCGACAGGCCACACTGATGATCTTTTTTCAGAACGGATACTATTCTTCTCTGATACTGATCTTCCTCCTCATGGGAATGACCAGCTGTCAGAGAGGTGACCAGCTTCTCTCACCAGGGTCGATAGATGTAATTCCCATCCCAGATCCCTGTGATCTCGCGCCGGATACGGTCTATCCTCCCGGATACCCGATCACATTTTTAGACCTTCTACCGGGAGCGCTGATGGTTCCGCTGATCGCCTCACCTCCCATAGGCGTCACCTGTCTCCCAGGCGGATACACCTGTGAACCTCCCTTGCCGGAAGGGCTCTTTATTAGCGAGACGACCGGTACCATCAATGGCACACCTTATTATGGCAACTCGGTGACACAGCATGAAGTCACAGCCTTGTTTCCACTGAACAGTGCCAGTGTCCAGCTGACGATTATCGTCCAGCCCGGCTTGCCCCTCTTCGAATACCCCCTCTCCGAAGTCACCCTCGATCCCGATGAGGTTCTGCTGATGAGCCCGCTGTTTCTTCCGGGTTCAGGAGAGATCAAATCCTGGGGTGCGTTCGCCCCCGAAGCCCCTCCAGGATCCATCGATCTAGACGAAGCATCTGGAACACTCTCCCTGACAGGTCTGGGGAGCTTCAGCCTCCGTATCTATGGCCTCAACTCACATGGAGAACATTTTTTCGATATCGAAGTGATTTTGGACGCTGACGACTCCAATTGAATTTTCTCTCCTTCGGGAAGCATAGCGTCTCGCCCCAGATCGGTCTAACATCACCCATTGATAAGGAGGACAGATGTCGGTTCATTTACTTGCCATATTCTTCATGCTCATATCTTCGCCAACGGGAGCCATCGAAGACGATCCCGTCACCGACAAAGCGGTCCGCCCTCTGACCTCGATCCTCGTCTTCAGCAAAACTGCCGGTTTCCGCCATGGAAGCATCGAATCAGGACAAGCTGCATTTCGAGGCTTGGGTAAAAAATATGGATTTGCTGTTGAAGTCACCGAAGATGCGAATCAGTTTTCTGAGGCCCAGCTCAGAAAACATCAAGTGATCGTCTTCCTCAACAGCACCCAAGATCTCCTCGATGGTAATCAACAGAAGGGCTTTGAGGGTTACCTCCGGTCTGGTGGCGGCTATGTTGGTATTCACGCCGCCAGTGATGCCGAGTACGACTGGCCCTTTTATGCGGATGTGGTCGGAGCCTACTTCGTTGATCACCCAGCGATCCAATCGGCAAAGATCAACATCACCGATCACGATCACCCCGCGACTTCATTCTTACCAAAAGTTTGGGAACGAACCGATGAGTGGTTCAACTACAATCGGGTTCCCCAACATGTGCAAGTTTTGGCTTGGCTTGATACCGACAGCTACCAAGGTTCTTCGATGCCAGGGAAGCATCCTGCCGTCTGGTGTCACCATGTTGACCTTGGGCGCGCTTTTTATACCGCTGGCGGCCACACCGACACCTCTTTTCAAGAACCCCAATTCCTTCAACATCTCGCAGGGGCTATCTACTGGGCTGCAGGACATGACGATTGGAAAGCGCCCAAATCGATAGACTCAGAAGTGAAGAAAAACCCCACCCCACAAAAAATAGAAAAGACCGGAGACTCCCGATGAACCGTATCGAAGATCACACCCTCATTTCCCTGAACCCTGCCACCGGTGAAGAAGTGGGGCGACTACCCGTCACTCCGGTAGATCAGGTCCCCGAATTTGTATCCAGAGCCCGCGAAGCTCAAATCGGCTGGGGTCAAATGTCCCTACAAGATCGCGCCGATGCAATTCGCCCCTTCGGGCCTGCGCTCGCCAATGCAGCGGAAGAAATTGGGACTCTGTTGACAAAAGAGATGGGTAAACCCCTTCCACAGGGCATCGGCGAAGCCCGCAGTTGTGGAGAATCCATCGATCGCACCCTCGACGGCATGATCGCAGCTCTGACCCCCGAACCGATGGAGGATGCCAACATCTCCTCTACGCTGGTCTTTGATCCCCTCGGTGTCTGTGCCGGCATCACTCCATGGAATTTTCCTCTGTCGATGCCGCACTGGACCGTCATGCCGGCTCTCATGGCAGGCAACAGTGTCATACTGAAGCCATCTGAAAAGACTCCCCTCGTCGCCCAGGCCTACGCTGACTTGCTGATGTCATTCCTCCCGGAAGGCGTCCTCCAGGTGCTGCATGGCGACGGAGAGCAAGGGAAAGCCCTCGTGCAATCCGACGTGAACCTCATCGCCTTCACCGGGTCTCGTAACACTGGTGCTCACATCTTAGAAAGTGCGGGCAGCAACCTAAAGCGCGTGATTCTTGAACTCGGCGGCAAGGACCCGCTGATCGTTCTCGATGATGCGGATATCGAAGCGGCCGCTCAATTCGCAGCCGCCAACTCTTTCCGTAATGCCGGACAAGTTTGCGTCAGCACCGAGCGGATCTACGTGCAACCGCAGGTCGCAGATGCTTTCCGTAATCGTCTCGTAGAACTCGCTTCAGAGGTCAAAGTGGGAGATGGTTGTGCTGAAGGCATCGAAGTCGGGCCAATGATTGACAACGGCCAAAAAGCCCACGTCGAAAAACAGCTGGCGAGTGCTGTCGCCGATGGCGCTAACGTCGCCTTTAAGAGTGACGACCTCGGAGGCAACTATCATCCGTTGACGGTTCTCGATGACTGTCAGGAAGAGATGGAAATCATCCGCGAAGAAACCTTTGGTCCCATCGCCTGCTTGATGCAAGTCGAGAATGACGACGAGGCGGTCGCTCGAGCCAACAACACTCCTTACGGTCTCGGTGCCTCCATCTTTGGCAGCTCCGAGCGCGCCCATCAGATCGCACGCCAAATGACCGCCGGCATGGTCGGTATCAACAAGGGCTGCGGCGGTGCCAGCGGCACCCCTTGGGTCGGAGCGAGACAGTCCGGCTACGGCTTCCACTCCGGTCGCGACGGCCACCGCCAGTTCGCGCAACTGCGGGTGATCAGTGAGATGCAGCCGGAGAGTTAGCCCCCAATAGAAGACTTGAAAGTGGATCGAAGCTCTAGCTCCGATCCACTTTCAAATCTGTCTCAATTCACCAGGCGAAACTCACCATTGTTGTGCTCAGCTATATTTTCAAACAACCAAAGAGCGGATTCATAGATCTCACCGATGAACAGGGTGTCGATCGAAATACGTTCCCAGTTGGCACTCATGATATTATCCAGCGCCTGCTCATTCGCTTCCGGTCCAAAAATCCCACAGCCCTGAGCACCATCCCCTAAGAGAATTAGCTTCCGGCTTGCCACTGGAACCAGAGTTGTCGTCAATATGTTGAGACCGTGAATCGTTCCCAGATCTATGCAGGTCCCACCTATCGGTTCCAAACCCATGACCCACGCCAATCCAGCAACCTTGTGAGGCGCTGTCGCTTTCACCATGGCAGTACTGAACTCGTTGAGATTATGGCTGAAGGAAACGATTCCGAATTCTGCCTCACCTGAGAGATTCATTAAGGTATGGGTCAATTCATCTTGGGCAGACTCCAGTCTGCCGCTTGAGGCCATGGATCCACTCACATCGATGACGAACATGAACGCATCGCCCTCATATTCTCCTCCAAAGAATTCTATGGTTTCCGGAAAATCTTCGGAATCCTCTTTTGCCCCGGATCCCCCCGAGGGCAAATCCAAAGGCCGGCGAAGAGGAGTATCTGCGGCCATCAGTAGAAAGCTAGCCCCGATCAAAAATGCTGCGCGAATCATCGATCCCCATTTCCCACCTCCTCAAGCAGGTTCCTAGGTTATGAAAAGGTGGATGACCTGCAAAAACAGGAACAACAACCTCACTG
>JAACCY010000116.1 GCA_009937185.1 Planctomycetia bacterium | reverse complement strand
TCTTTGTCGAGGTATCTCCGGAGTCTCTGGAGAAATGGAAACAGGATCATTTGTATCCTTCTTAGCGGTGGAACCCGGTTCGTTTCTGTTGCTACTTCTGGCATTGGTGGCTGGGTTTCGAAAGACAGAGCCTGGATTAAGACCTTTGACGGCGATGATTGTCACAGGTTCCGTTCCATGGTTGATCGCTGGAGAACTCCCTCTGTTTCCTCTGATCGTATTATTTCCCTCAGCTTTACTATTGATCGTTGATACCTTCGCCGATAGAAGTCGGGTCAAGGTATTGGAGGTTTCCAACAGCGGTAAGGGAATGCGCGAAGCACTTTATGTCTTCATTTTTGCACTCTTATTGGGTGGTGGAGTGATGTCTAGCTTAGTCCATAGCCCGAAGATTGTTTGGTTCGGTTCTGTCCTTCTTGGGGCTTCAATAGTTGGATTATTGGTGGCCGTTAGGTCAGGATTTGATCGATCAACTGCAGCATGGGTCGGTCTCTTGACTCTTTTCTGCCTGCTCTTACCCGTCAATTTGAATCGTATCGCTCACACAACGGATCGTTGGGAAATCGCTCGAAATGGATTAGACCGTTTGATTCCACAAGGAGAACCCATCTCCGGGACATATGCACACGCTCTCGTTTTGGATTCTGATCGAACGGCATTTAAGACTTCGAAGCATCTCAATCTAGAAGTTACGGGTGAGGACTCGGCAAGGGGACTTCAACTGGAGACTTACCGGTTATTCGATAAGTCGATTCTTCTTCAAAGGAGAGAGGGAGCCGCTCGAAGTCTGTTTGAAATAGCCGTTTTCCAACATCAAATAGGTGATCATTCAGAGTCGAGGAAAACACTGTCCGAGATATTGAAAAAAGACCCCAAATGTAGTCCTGCTTGGGAGCTCTTGGCGCTACTGCTTCAAGAGGGTGGTATCGAAGATATGGCTTCTGAATGTTATTTCTTTGCTCTTCAAGGTGATCCTTGGCGGGTACGCTCACATCAGCAATTGGCCCTGTTATATGCGGATCAAGGTTTCTTTAGGGAAGCGCTCTATCACTTGTCCCAAAGCGAACATCAAAAGTATGTTCAGTTTCCTTTTGGAGAATCCATTTCTTTAACTCCAAATCGCCGGTAAATCCACCCAGTGTTCCATTGGATGCCACAATCCGGTGACAAGGTATCCTGAGCGGGAATGGATTTTTTCCACAAGCGGATCCTACCGCTCGTACCGCTTTAGAATTCCCTGATCGATCTGCAAGCTCCTTGTAACTCCAGTAATCTCCATGAGGGCACTGTTCTAGAATCTGCCAGATTCGTTGTTGGAATGCTGTTCCCGAATCGAGGTTTGGGAACCAGTCCCATTCAACAGGTTCGCCATGAAGAGCCTGTATCAATTGTTCTTCCAATATTGAAGGCAGGGATTTTTGAGTGAGTTGCCCAGGCATGGATTCAGGAAGAGATCTTTTCAATAACTGAGCTCTATCCGGGGAGAGAGTGATCGCCAGAAGGGTGTTCGGTTCACTCCAAATCACACCTAAGCCTGTTTGAAGGCGTCCTAGATCTACGATTTGGTGATTCCAATGATACTGTTTCAAGTCTCCTCCACAGGAACAGTCTCTCCGATAAGTGATTCGCAGCAAAGTGTGAAGGTTTTAAACTGACGGGTTGATGGGTTCCGGTGAGGGTTTCAAGATGTGGGCAGATGTCATGTTCTTGTCGTGGGAGGTCCTGAAGTGAAATTCTCTGAAGTGGTTCGAGATCCCGTGCATGGTCTTGTTCGCCTAGAAGAAGCGGACATGGCTTTCGTCGATAGTATTCCATTTCAGCGATTGCGTCATATATCCCAACTAGGGTTGACTAATCGGGTCTATCCCGGTGCTTGTCACAGTCGATTTGAACATGCGCTAGGCACGATGGAGGTGACGACCCGATTACTGGAAGAAATGAAATCCAGATTGGGAATGGACGCCCTTCTCGGACCTCTGGCTCTTCCAGTTACTGAAGACGCTTACGAGGGACTCCTTCGAGTCTCCCGACTTGTCGCTTTATCGCATGATCTCGGGCATCCACCATTTTCGCATGTGACGGAACATCTGTTACCCGGCGGGATGCATGAAGAACTATCTCTGGCGATTCTTGACCATCCAGACCTCCATAGTGCTTTTGATGCCAGAGAAGACGATCTCCTGCAATCAGTACGAGAAGTGATGGACCCGGCGAGATCAGACCTTCTTCCTCATCTCAGATTTATTAGATCGCTGGTGAGTGGTGAGTTTGGTTCTGATCGTATGGATTATCTGCTGAGAGATGCTCATCACGTGGGTGTGGAATATGGAACGTTTGATTTACCTCGTATTCAGCACACTCTTCTTCCTGTCGAAACAGAAGAGGGGGTGAAGTTAGGAATTGAAAGAGGGGGTCTACTGGCAGCGGAAGGTTTGCAATGGGCACGCTTCTCTATGTTTACCCAAGTCTACTTTCATAGAACTCGCCGAATCCTCGATCTACATCTCGTTGATTTTTTAACTCAGACTCTGGAAGGTCGAAGATATCCGGAAGAACCTGAGGAGTACCTTCGTTGGGATGACCTTCGTGTCCATCAGATGTTGATTGAAGCAGACATGGATACGGCCCATCCCGCTCATGATTCTGCGCGAAAGATCATTCGTCGGCAGCAGCATAGGCCTCTCAAGGAGGTTATCGAAGGACAAGATATTGAAGAGGTTGCAGAGCGACTCGCATTTCGGGTGAATGAGATCCGGGCGAATGAACCTCATAAAGACCCGATGGCAGATGTTGTGAGTCCTCCTCCTGATCTATCTAAAGGCGGAGATCTTCCGGTCCTGATTGAGAATGGCGAAGTCCGTCGACTTTCGGAACTCAGTTCATTAGTGGGCCGATTACGAGTCAAGCCACATGGACGCATATACTGCGCGACCTGCTGATATTAGTTTTTGAGTTCCTGCTGCCAGTATGCATCGCTAACAAATTTTTCCCAAGAAGACCAGATCGGGTGCGTGGGTATTCTTCGTATCTGTGACCAGCTTGGACGCTTTGGTGGGGTCAGTAGTTTTATCGAAGCTTCCTCTGGAGTGCGATTCGCTTTGCGTTTATTGCACGTCACGCAAGCGAGTACACAGTTCTCCCAACTCAATTCTCCACCACGACTTCTGGGCATGATGTGATCAATAGTGAGTTCTTTGGTTCCTGGGCGTACGCCGCAGTACTGGCAGGTGTTCTTGTCTCTTCGATAGAGATTCAATCTTGAGAAGGTCACCTGTTGATCTCCGACCCCGGAGTATCCGGTCAATACAATCACCTCAAGAGGCGCAAGGCAGAGAAGTTCGGACCGAATGAGGAGCGGATTCTCTTTTGACCGAGAGAGTGATAGGTCATGCCATGATTTGAGATTATGGGCTTCGTAGGTAGAAGGATCGATGATGCGTGCAGCGTCGCGAGCCACCAAGCATATGGCCAGTTTGGCGGGCAGAGTGTGGGTAGGAGTCCAACTACGATTGAGTACTAATGTCGGCGTTTCGAGTAACGAGGACATTTCCTACTCTCCTCACGATTGCCTAGATGAAGTCTCAAGATAAGACTGCTACCCAGATTAATACTCACCATGTACCGGATCCAGTAAGGATTCAGCGAGTCTTGGTAGTGGAGTGTGAGGAAGAAAAAAAATAATGCCCCGGCTTCCGTCTGAGACGGGAAGCCATCCCTGTCCTCCCGCAACAGTGCGAGGAGCCGGGGCGATCGCGCATAATAAGGTCGCGCGCTGGATAGCCACAAAAAGTTTAATACTTATCTTTGTGTACCAGCATCCCTGGGGGGAAGAGGACAACAAAGCGTTCAATAAACGCAAAGGCAATGATTTCCAAGCAATGTTCATGCCATATACACAATGCTTGTTTTGTTTAGACTTACGACTTTATTTGTATTTTCCATGGCTGTATCTGGCCTTAACTCCTGATCAATGTGGTCAAAATCAGCCTTGGGAGAATCGGTAAGCACTACAGGCACAGGACTTTAAGTCATACCTGTCATACTTGTCATACCTGACTAAGAATGATAACTCAGGCATTGGCAGGAGGCTCTTTTCAGATTCCAATTCCATCATACAAACCGAATATGAAAGGTGACAAATCGATGACTCCAGAAGCCCCAGAAGAATTGCATGTCAAGAATTGTATCTCTTGTAGTGGAGAGATTCCTCCACTGAAGGGAGCTGATCTCGATCGTCTTCACATTCAAATTCCTGAGTGGAGTATCGAGGACGAACATCACCTCAGTAGGAAATGGAGTTTCAAAAACTTTATCGAAGCTCTCGATTTCGTGAATCAGGTTGCTGTGATTGCTGAAGCTGAGGGACACCATCCGGATATTTCTTTTAGTTGGGGCTGGGTTGAGATTCGAATCTTTACGCACAAGCTGGATGGATTGACGGAGTCGGACTTTATTCTCGCTGCAAAAATCCAACGCGTGACCGAGGAAGACGGTGAGTGTCGATGAAGAGGTATTCGATTTGTTGGAAATTGCTGTGGGCAATTCTTCTGCTCAGTTCATGGGGGGGGCTATTTCCTTGTGATACTCAGGCTATTTCTTCAGAAGTCTCTCGCGAAGTGGATGCCCGCCCTCCAGTTGAAGAATTGAAATCTCGAAGAGGTCGGCTTCAACTCAAAGACTCCTCCGAAATGGTGATTGTGGAGGCCGGTGGCGGAGAAGGAGTCGAAGTAACTCGAGATTTCGAGTATTTGACCGGATTGCATGTCTGGGGCGGAATCTTGATTGTTTCAGGGGCTTCACTTGAGAATGAGTCTGTACTGTTCTTGCCGAAAAAGGATCCCGATTTCGAATTATGGCATGGCTCCCGTCTCGCTCCGGATGCATCGACTCAAAGGCTCACAGGCGTTTCATCGATCCAGCCTTTGTCTCAACTCTCGGAGTGGCTTGAGAACAAATTGAAAACGACGGAGACCGTGTTTCATTCTTTACCCGGGCAGGCAGCACAGCCGGCAATCTGGGATCGACTGAAGATCCGCGATGACGTTCAGTTGCGTTCGGCAAAGACTCTTCTTCATCCCCACCGACAGATCAAGAGTGATTGGGAACAGCAGCAGATGATTCATGCGATTCGGCGAACTCATCAGGGATTACAAGCGGGCGCTGCGTTGGCTTCTCAGGTGAAGAACGAGTGTGAAATAGAAGCCGCAATAGAAGCTCGTTTTAGAAGCCAGGGATCGATCGCACCAGGGTTTCCTTCAATTGTTGGGAGTGGAAACAACAGCTGTATTCTGCATTGGCAAAAAAATAACGGCCCTTTGGTGATGGGTTCGGTGCTGCTGATGGATGTGGGGGCACGCTCAGGTCCTTATACTGCAGATATCACGAGAACTGTTCCTGTTTCTGGTCAGTGGACCGAACGCCAAAAAGAAATCTATGCAGTAGTTCTCGCGGCACAAAAAGCGGGAATGGAGGCGGTGAAGCCCGGTGCGACGATCGGCTCGATCGATGCGGCTGCTCGTGCGGTCATTCGGGAAGCTGGATATGAAGAGTATTTCCCTCATGGAACATCTCATCATGTGGGTCTCGACGTTCACGATGTCGGGCCTCGCAGGGCTTTTCAGCCGGGAATGGTCGTGACGGTGGAGCCTGGCATCTATATCGCAGAAGAACAACTGGGGATCAGGATCGAAGATATCGTCGTTGTCACAGAGACGGGTTTCGAAATATTGTCGTCGATGATTCCACGCGATGCCGAAACGATGGAAAAGTGGGTTTCGGCGCGAAAGAAAAAGATCGCTGAGCCCGTCGAAGAGAAGAAGAGGGGCGTGGAGTCACTTGAATTCTAAATTCTTCAGCGGTGAAACCGAAGAGTGAAACCGAAGATTGAAACTGATGAGTGAAACTGATGAGTGAAACCGAAGAGTGAAACCGGTTCATAAAGTGCGAATGGGAAACAAAAAAAGCCGAGAGAGCAGAACTCTCTCGGCACATCAGGATCGAGGGGGCCAAGCCCCTCCGGAGTTTGATTTCTTGTTTCGGTTGAATTCGGTCTGATCGGACCTTGCCAACAGATTCACCATAGCGAATTTGCGCTTCGACTTCCAGAAGAACGGCAAATGTCAATTTTGCGGCCAGATAATGGCCGGAGTTGTTTTCCCTCCTCCGACTCGGAGTCCTGAAAAGTGAGTTCTAGAGTCCCTGTCACGAATAATGACGCTCAAATAGGTCAACTGGAGTAATTTTCAGCTGGGTTCACAGTTTCCAGAGTCTTGGATGAGAGGCTGGAAACCTGTCCGTCACGAATTGTTACGGTTAAAAGGTTTCTGGAAGTTCCTTTGCTGGGAAGCAAGGACCCTCGACACAGACGCGTCGATAACGCAGAGGACCATCGCTGGGACCGGCGATGACGCACCCAAAACAGGCACCGAATCCGCAGGGCATGTAGTTCTCGAGCGATATCCAAAATTCCAAGTCACGCTCGACAGCGATATCTCTCAGCGCCAAATTCATGCCGTGGGGACCACAGCCGATGCCTGCTACTTGGGTTCCTTCTGAAAGTGATCCCAGTTGTTGATCCAAGAGTTCGATCACATTTCCCTGATGCCCTGCACTGCCATCGTCGGTTGCGAGATATGTCTCAATACCGAGATCTTGAAAACCCTGGTGGCCGATGAGGAGAGATTCTCGACGCGCTCCCAGCATGACTTTCAGTGGCAGTGTTGAACCCTCTTTTTGACGTTCACGACAGTAGAGATAGAGGGGAGCGACACCGATACCTCCTCCGACCAAAAACATGGCCGCCGGTGATTTCAGATCGGGGACTGGCATGGGATGCCCTAGAGGCCCCATCAATCGGATACTTTCTCCCTTTCGAAGTCGAGAGAGAGCTTCTGTTCCTGGGCCAGCCTTCTGAATCAAGAGACGAATCTCTGTCGCATTCTCACCAGGTTCTGGGCCGACGTCGTAGACGCTGAAGGGACGACGGATCAGTGGGTCGTCTCCCGGTCCGACGCGTACCTGAACAAACTGTCCTGCCCGGGTCTCTCTCGCGATTTCAGGCGCATCGATGTCGATTCTGAACCAGCCTTCTCCCAGATCGGTGTGCTCTAGGATGTTGTATTCCCCGACATGGCAGGATTCGACAGGCATCTTCATCGTTTCGGTTGCCCTTTAAGTGCTTTCCCATGGGACTCATCCATCGCATCCCCAGTGGGCCGAGGCAAGTCTTCGTTGAGATTCTTGATCTGACCGTGACAAGCCAACTGATTGATTCTTGCAGCCACCAGACCTGCTCCAAATCCATTGTCGATGTTGACCACTGAGATTCCAGGGGCGCAGGAGTTCAGCATTCCCAGCAGAGCTGCCAGTCCATCAAATGACGCTCCGTAACCGACACTCGTTGGAACCGCGATGACGGGCACAGAGACGCGTCCCGCGACCACCGAGGGAAGTGCGCCTTCCATTCCGGCGACGACGACCAGCACGTGACAGGAGCGGAGGAAGTCCTCATGAGCGAGAATCCTATGAAGCCCTGCGACACCGACGTCGACGATCAGTTCTGTCTGGCACCCCGCCATTTCGGCTGTAAGAACGGCTTCTTGAGCGACCGGAAGATCGCTCGTACCCGCACAGACGACGGCCACTTGACCCTCTCGAACTGCTGGAACTCTTTCTATCGAAATACAGCGGCTTCGCGAGTGCCATTGAGCATCTTTAATTTTCTGTGCGATCTCTTCTCCAAAGTGGGCGTCGACTCGCGTGGCTAAAGCTCTTCCGGATTTTGAAGCAATCGACTCGAGTGCCATTTGAATTTCTGTAGGCGTTTTGCCCTGACCAAAGACAACTTCTGGAAAACCCGTGCGTTGTTCGCGATCGTGATCGAGATCGAGGGGTTGGGGTTCGATCATGGTTGTGCCTCAGCCATCAGTTCGAGATCAGAGAAGTCACCTCTTTCAAATTGCCGTAATGCTCTCGCGCCGATCATGGCAGCATTATCTGTCGTGAAACGAGGTGGGGGGAAGACGAGTCGATATCTAGAACCGAGTCGTTCCGTCAGTCCTGAACGCAGTGCTGAGTTTGCGGTGACGCCACCTCCCAGCACGACGGTAGAAATATTTTCCTGCGCGCAGGCTCTCCGTATCTTTTCTGCCAGCACGTCAAAAACAGCGGCTTGAAATCCTGCACACATGTCTTCTGGAGAAGGCGCATCGGGTGCTCGGTGCTCATGTATCGCGTTGATGCCTCTCCACTTGTAGAGGACAGCAGTCTTAATACCTGAGAATGAAAAATCGAGAGAGTCTCTGGAGAGGAGTGTTCTCGGAAGTCGGACCGCTTTGGGATCTCCAGTCAGAGCGGTTTTCTCGACGACGGGGCCTCCCGGATAGCCCAAACCCAAGATCGCTGCCACCTTATCGAAGGCTTCACCGAGTGCATCGTCTCTTGTTCCGCCCAACCAACGCGTTAAACCTTCGCCGTCGACTCTGTGCATATCGGTGTGTCCTCCTGAGATCACAACGCCCAGATAGGGAGGAGGGATCTCTTCTCCGGCAAGGAATGCGGATTCCAGATGGGCTTCGAGATGGTGGACGCCGATCAGCGGGAGATTCCATGACCATGCTAGGGCTTTGGCGGTGGTCACTCCCACCAACAACGCCCCGATCAGTCCGGGTCGGTATGCGACTGCGACTGCTGATAAATCTTCAGGTGTGACGGAGGCTTTTTGCAGAGCGTCTTCGATGACACATGTGAGTTGCTCCAGATGACTCCGACTCGCAATTTCGGGAACCACTCCACCATAGGGTTGATGTTCACTCACTTGTGAATAAACCACATCGGAGAGAACTTCGGGTCCGCTCGCCACCACGGCGGCTGCGGTTTCGTCACATGTGGTTTCGATGGCAAGGATCTTCACCCGAGCTACTCCGATCGCGAAAGTGGCGGTGCTTGCAAGAGTTGGTTCCAGCGGACTGGATCCTTCAATAGTTCAACAGCAGCAGACAAGGTCGCATCTCCGTGTCCCATGTTATTCACCTCAGCAAGAGGATCTAGATCTGTGACAAGAGTTAGTGTGTTTGGATCCTCGAGACGCTCATGGGACCGTGTGACCCAGGATTGGGAGAGCTCAAATTGTCGCTCTTCGGGCACCTCGATCTCGATATCGGGCAGAAGTCCATTGGGCATATTTTTTTCGCTGTAGAGCAGGCGTTTCCCATGAGGGGGGAAAAAGGAATCCGTGGTCAGTTTCAGTAATCCTCCTCGGGGGCGACCCGGGAGTTGAAAGAGACCCTGTACCGTCCATTTTCCGTAGGACCTTGCTCCGACAAGAACTCCGCGATCATGATCCCGGAGAGCGGCGGACACTGTTTCAGAGGCACTGGCACTGTCTCCATTGATGAGCAATACCAGAGGCACGTTGAGGAAAGGGCCTGTTTTCTTGACTTGCTCAACATTTGACTCGACGTTGTCACGTCGATTACGAGTGCTGACAACTGTGAGGCCCTCTTCTAGGAAGAGTGAACAAAAGTCGACGGCTTCACTCAAGATTCCTCCGGGATTATCTCGGAGGTCGATGATAATTCCCTGAATGTCCTGTTCCAAGAGTCTCGATATTGCGAGCTCAACCTCTAATGAAGTGTCCGGTTGAAACTGTTGGATTCGAATCAACCCCAGAGCGGGTTCTGTCGGGGAGGTTTGTATCCGGGCGATCTCTGTGATACTTGGGATAGTGACTTCATCTCTGATCGGGCTGATTTCTTGTCGTTGGTCGTCTTTCTCCAATTCGAGTAAGACACGGGTTCCCCGGGGACCTCGTATTGCTTGTGAGACCTGGCTCATAGTCCAGCCTGAGCACGGTGTTCCATCGATAGCGAGAAGTTTTGAATCGTGGATGACTCCCGCCTGATCAGCGGGTCCATTTTTGACAACATGAAGGATCATAGGATCCTCCTCTACGATGCGTAACACAACACCGATACCGAATAGAGTTCCATTCACTTCTTGTTCGAAATCTTGCGCTCTTTCGGGCGAAAAATACTGACTGTAAGGATCCAATTCCTTGAGCATGAGATTGAGTCCTGTTTCCAGCAATACATCCGTATCGACAGGCTCGACATATCTTCGTTCTACCACCTCGAGAATCTGTCCCGTGATCGCGGAACTCGAGGGAGAAATAGACAGCATGGTGACCGGCACGACTGCAAGGCTAGCCAGTAAGAAACCTATGGTATATGGCAAAAGTTGTCGTTTGTTGTTGGGGGTTGTCACGTGATTTCCTTCACCACGGAGGGTCAAAAAACTATTCCCGGCATGTTCTCTAGGAGTATCAGCATGACATGCTCAGGATGAGTGTGCATCTGAAAAGGGGATGAGTAGGGGGGCGTAGTTTCCAGAATTATATTTGTTATGATCAAGAGTATGAAAAATACACAAATAATCCGATTATTGTTGCCCAGTTCATACCTTTCCTGTCTTCGATCGCTGATCGTTTTTTGTTTGTGGGTCGCTGTATCCCGGGTTCCCCTTGAGGCCCAAGTTCTCCACTGGATCAGTGGTGGGGTGACTGTTCGTCATGATGTCTTTTCCGGAGCGACCACTAATCTGACATTACCAGGTTCCGCAGTGACACTTTCGAGTGATGTACCTGGGAACCGGTTATTCCATTTTCGTGTGCCCTTCACTTTGGTACGGAGTGACCTCGACGGTTTGGATGTCTTGGAATTGACCAGTTACCCCTTCGGATTTATCGATCTCACAGCCGTCGCTTCGATAGAACGGGTCTTTTGGATCAACGAGTTCAACGGGCAATTGGTTTCGGTCGATTTTCAGGGGTTGAATCCGGATGTTGTGGGTGGAATGTTTGGCGCTTCAGGCATTGCCGCTGACGAGGTGGATGGCTATCTCTATATGAGTTTTGCCGGCCAAGGAGCGAT
>JAACCY010000115.1 GCA_009937185.1 Planctomycetia bacterium | reverse complement strand
GGCAGGGTGAACTGCTACGAGCTGTCCTTGCAAGTGAGTGGACAGTTCGGTGACCGATAGCCCTGCAGATTCAATCTTGCCTTTCCATTCGTCACAGTAATCTTTTGATTCGGCTGCTAAGCCGAGATCAATACAGCGGGACTCCCATGTTGGAATTTGAATTCCTTGATAGCCAAGGTCTTTGCACCAATCGACGATAGTGTCGAGTTGATTAAATGGCGCCTCATCCGACATGTACTGTGCGAGAAATAGGGCTGGTCCCTTGATAGATGCCAAGAAGCACCTCCTTGATTGGACTATTGGCAGCGAAAGGAACGCTGTCATGGTTCGAATTTCTAAACGAGGAGTCGAGGGTCCTGTAGTGTCATCAACTCCGATGATTTATCCCGTTATTGGGCTGAAGCTGTTCTAGTGCTCCTCGAATCGGCGAAATTGCTGATTCAGGAGAGAATCGACCCACGACCAAGGTCGTTTGCCGGGTGCAGGGTGTCAAGGAGGGGCTCAAACTCCAAAACCTGCCGTTGACGATCTGTTGGCCCACAATGAGATAAATTGTCATGAATGCACTGCAATAAAGGGTTAATTAAAGAAAATCTGTCCATTTGTGCTCGAAAACGGGATAGGGAAGCATAGCTCCTTCGTTTGGGTGCTTGAGGTGGTTGTGTGCCTATTTAATTTCGGCCTTCCGCCCCTACTTTCCATGTTTACAAATACTGCCCTTGCAGTTGAAGAGGAGCAAAATGAGTAAAATCGATAAGACTGCCATTTTATTGATCGGTTTCCAGAATGATTATTTTCACCCTGAAGGAATATTGACCGGAGCCCTGGAGGATTCTGAGGGGCGAAACCAAATGCTTTTAAATACACTCGAATTACTGGAGGCCATCAAGGATCGTGAAGATGTCCTTGTGATTTCGACGCCCATTCAATTCACCGAGAATTATTCGGAGCTCAATGAGCCGACCGGAATTTTGAAAACGATTAAGGATACAGGGGCATTTTGTAGAGGGTCTTCAGGTTCCGAGACGATTGAACAGTTTGAGGCTTATTCGGAAGTCATCACTGAGGTAAAGGGAAAGCGAGGATTGAATGCTTTTTCCAATACGGATTTAGAAAGTATTCTCAGGAATAATAATGTGTGCAAGGTCGCTCTTGCTGGGGTTGTCACCTCCGTTTGTATCGATTCTACGGGTCGTTCAGCTCACGAAAAAGGATTCGACGTCACTGTGTTATCCGATTGCACAGCTGGCAGAACAGCTTTCGAGCAGCAGTTTTATTGCGAGCAAATTTTCCCGCTCTATGCAGAAGTGGGAGTTAGCAAAGATTTATTGATGAATAGTGGAGTATCTGCTTGACGTCTAATGACCACAAAAATCCTGAAGAACTTAAGATTGAATCCAATAATCGATTAATCGAAGAGTTGGCTCAGAAAAACAGAAAGCTCGACGAATCTCGAAAGAGATATCGAAGCCTGATCGATAATCTGCCATGTATCGTTATTCGTTTTGACGATCGTCAGCGTATAGATTTCGTGAGTAGTGCCTGGATCGAAATTCTAGGTGGAGATTTCAATCCGATTCTCGGAACAAATTTGCTGACTTTGGTGCACTCTGAAGATCGAGCAATATTGACGAAAGCTATTGAAGGATCGAGGACGGCTGAAGTCCGAGTCAAGAATAGTGAAGGGAAGTTCCATTGGATGCGCTGGACTTCCAATCGTGTTTTTGAGGGTGGTTATCAGGGTTTGCTGATTGACCTTATGGAGACGCGAGAATTAGAAGAGCTTCTTCGCCAATCCCAGAAAATGGAAGCCATCGGCCGCTTGTCTGGTGGAGTTGCGCACAACTTCAACAATCTACTCACGGTCATTCTTACCTCTGTGGAAAGGTTACAGGGTTTTCTTCCTGAAGAGGCAATACGTTCGCTGGACGAGTCCGAGAGGATAAAAGTAGCGGCAAACGAGGCGGCTAGTGTTACTCGTCAATTGCTCGCCTTCAGTCGACAGCAAGTTTTGAAGTCAGCGAAGTGTAATCTCGTGGATCTTGTCAAAGAAGGAGTCTGGCTCCTCAGCGATGTCGTCGCGACTCCTCAAGTGAGCTTTGAATATATTCGAGATTCGGAAGAGGAATTGCCTGTAATCGTAGACAAGGTTCAATTCCATCAAGTGTTGTTGAACCTTGCGATTAACGCAAAAGACGCTATCGAAGGTTGTGGGGAAATAGTCATCAGGACTAAGAAAGTCGAACTCGGAATCCATGAAGCGTCTGACTTGGGCCTCGATTTTGGTGAGTACGCTTCTGTATCAGTTGTCGATAATGGTGCAGGTATTGACGAATTAAATTTGGAGAAGATTTTTGAGCCTTTCTTTTCGACGAAAGACATCGGTGAAGGCATTGGATTTGGCCTTGCAACTTGCTACGGAACTATCAAGCAAAGCGGTGGTTCTATTCGTGTGAAAAGTGAATTGGGGAAAGGTAGCGATTTCGAGATTCTGCTACCTCTGGATGCTGACGCGAGCAAGGGGAGGGATTCAGAACCGGAGAAAAAAGAGAAACCGAAAATTCGGGAAGCCAAAATACTGATGGTTGAAGACGAACCTGCAATCCTCGAAATCGCATGTGAAGCCTTGCGTGAGGAAAATCACCATGTTGATGGTGCAGCGACGGTTAGTTTGGCGATCGATTTTATAAATTGTGGGAAAGTGGAATACGATTTGGTGGTGACAGATGTGGTGATGCCGGACGGAGGGGGCCGGAAACTGCTCAATTATCTGGATTCCCAGCACATCACGCCCAAAGTCATCGTCGTATCTGGCTACGACACAGATTTCCTAGGTGATGACCTTTCCTGCACTTCTTTTTTGCAGAAACCGTTCAGTATCTTGGACTTGATAGAGGAAGTTCGTTCAGTATTAGCTGATGACTAGCAGTATTCCTTCAATTTTTTGCCGGTGCCAACTATCGACACCGTTGCAACTTCTCCTCTCCTTTGCCACACTTCTTCAAACAGATCACGACTCCGACTCTCTCATCGGGGCCAGCATCTGAACTCGATACATCTGAACTCGATACATCTGAACTCGATCATCTGAGCTCGCACAGCTGAGCTCGCACAACTGAGCTTCGGTGGATTATTCAGGAAGAAGTGAGGATTAAATGTCGTCCCAGTATCTGACCTCTCCACCCCAGACGAGTGAGATCCCCAAAGGGATTCCCTACATCATCGGTAATGAAGCCGCAGAGCGATTTAGCTTCTATGGAATGAAGGGGATTCTGGTCGTTTTTATGACAAAGTATTTATTCCTTCTTCCAGGATCTCAATCTGTTGAACCCATAGTGGATGCCACTGCTGTAGAGTACTACCATCTCTTTACTACGGCTGTTTACTTCACGCCGCTTCTCGGCGCGTTACTGGCAGATATTTTCCTTGGGAAATATATGACGATCCTCACTCTGAGTCTCGTTTATTGTGCCGGTCATGGAACGCTTGCATTGATGGGCCTCAGCGATTCGGTCAATCCATGGTATGCACTGATATCCGGTTTGTTTTTGATCTCATTGGGCTCGGGGGGAATAAAGCCCTGTGTGTCTGCTCATGTGGGAGATCAGTTCGGTGTTAAAAACTCACATTTGTTACCTAAAGCTTTCGGATGGTTCTACTTTTCAATTAATACCGGCGCGTTTCTCTCGACTCTGATGACACCTTGGCTTCTCAACTGGTATGGACCGCATCTCGCTTTCGGTATTCCTGGAGTCTTGATGGCGATTGCCACAGTTCTCTTTTGGATGGGAAGAAAAGTCTTCATCCATATTCCGGCGGGTGGGGCAGAGTGGTTTGAGGAGTTAAAAAGTCCAGTTGGAATAGGCTCACTTCTCAAAGTCTCAATCGTCTTTATTTTCATCGCAGTTTTTTGGGCACTATTTGACCAAACCGGATCTTCGTGGGTGTTACAGGCGGAAGATATGAATCGAACTTGGCTCGGGGTGACCTGGCTATCGTCCCAGATTCAAGCGATCAACCCGATAATGATATTGATCTATATTCCGATTTTTCAGTTTGTCATTTACCCATTAATAAACAGTGTTTGGACTTTGACACCCCTGCGAAAAATATCGTTGGGCCTCTTTGTCATGGTGGGTGGTTTTGGTTTAGTTGCACTTGCACAGTCATGGATAGATGCCGGAGAAACTCCGAGCATTGGCTGGCAGATTCTCGCTTATGCGGTCCTGACCGCATCTGAAGTTATGGTTTCTATAACCGGACTTGAATTCGCGTATACCCAAGCACCTAAGAAAATGAAATCCGTCATCATGGCTTTGTTCCTGATGAGTGTTTCGCTCGGCAATTTTTTCACTGCTACCGTTAACCATTTCATTGTGGTTGAGAAAGGTGCAGAGGTTGCTCTTTTACTGGTAGACGATTCATGGGAATCTCAAGAGGACGGATACAGCTTTGTCTATTCTTCGGAAGTGAGTGCTGATAAGGCCAATACGATAGGTTATCTGAAGAGCGATGGCGCTTTACGCCAGAGTTCGCTCACCCTTGCAGATGAAACTGTACTGCTGCAGGCTCGCGATATGATTGGTCAATTCTGGGACGAGAATGATCGTCTCCCTATGACTGAAGAGGGACAAGTAAAGTTGAGTGGACTGACCGACTGCCTTGGCCAGCCATTGAGATACCAGTTGCTGAATAGCCGAATTTTCCATATCTCTTCAGATGGAAAAGATTCATTAAGGTATACGTCGGATGACGCTTGGATCGAAGTATCTCGAAATTGTTCCTCTGAAGCTGAGCAGCGTCTGGAATTGGCTTCTGGGAAATCGGTCTCTGGTGAATACACGTGGATAGAAAAACGTAAGGCAGAGCTGGCTGTCCAAGATTTCCTCAAGGATCCCAACAATCAGGGTAAAGCCGCTCCTCCTATGACCGAATTCCTGCCGGTGAGAAATTCTAGCTCCCTAAAAGAAGTGGCGAAGCAGGAATTTTCATCAGACGTGACTCAAAGGCTAGGTGGTGCAACGACCCTGAAAGGGGCTAATTACTTCTGGTTCTTTACACAGGTCATGCTCGGAACAGCATTCCTATTCATGGCTGTGGCGTATTTCTATCAGCCGCGTACTTTCATTCAGGGAGATGATAAAGATTCGGAATCGTCGTCAGAGGCGGCATGATTTCTGTGTTAGCCCGAATCGGGGTGGTACTCAGCACATGTTTGATCCTGTCGGGCCTATGGAGTTCGAGGATCGACGCAGCCACTCTTCAGGAAGATGTTCAGGGAGAGAGAGTCGAGGTTGTTGAGGGTGATTGGGGAGATGTTTCCGTCGAGGAAATCGCTTCGATCCTGGACTCCGTGGACTCACATGTCAGGGAAATGATAGGTACGGAGTTAAAAAGTATTCTCCGTGTCGAGCCCAAAGGTGGGCCGATCCTACTTCACAAGCGAGATGAAGATGGTGGTTTCCGGGTCAAACTCGAAACTGGCGGTCGATATTGGAGTCAGTTGATCTATCAGTTTTCGCATGAGCTTACGCATGCGTACTGTCGTAAATCTTCGGGAGTTGAGTCCCATTTATCCAGTCCCCATGATTGGTTTGAAGAAATGATCTGCGAAGCCGTTAGTCTTCGTGTACTCCACGACCTTTCCGTGAAATGGAAGATTGATCCCCCATATAAAAGTCTTCAATCATATGCTCCTCAGCTTTCAAAGTATGCGGTGCGCACCGCACAGAAATGTGAGTCTGTACCCCGTGAGAAGTTTCAACAATGGTATGATATGCACAGAGAATCACTGGCTAGCGGTGTAATGAATCGGGAAGAGATTCGAACTGTCAGCCTTTACTTCGCAGAGTTTCTCAAGAGTCAGCCTCGACTTTGGAATCGAATCCCTGATTTGGCAAATGGGGAAGCATTGAAGGACGAATCGTTCATTCAACGCCTTGAGCGCTGGTTCAAATCTTGGGGAACTGAAGACCAGGAACTCCAACAGCAAATTCTGGCATTATTTGGGAAATCGAACTAGCCGGTTTGCAG
The DNA here is from genome assembly GCA_009937185.1 of Planctomycetia bacterium. Classification (GTDB taxonomy): domain Bacteria; phylum Planctomycetota; class UBA8108; order UBA1146; family UBA1146; genus UBA12191. The sequence continues at coordinate 8,568 of JAACCY010000115.1, read as the reverse complement.
TGGGCTCTCCATCTTCCAGCCCGCTTCTTCACATATTCCTGAAGACAAATCGACCTCTCCGAGAACATAGAGGAATTCAGTGTTTTTTAAATGTGATACTTGGCCGACCTTTTTGCCAGAAGGTGCATGGATCCCAATTTTCGCTCCCACATAACGATCGTGTGCTCTGGATAGGACTTGTAGTTTTCCGTGGTCCAGTAGTAATGATTCCATATCCGTTCTTGGTAGATAACCTTCATTGCTGAATGAAATGATTTTAACTTCACACTGAAGGTTTTCTATGAGTCGATTCATCGCACCCTGAATCCCGGGCTTGGAATTGAAATCACTTCTTTTTTCTCGGCATTCGACTCTTTTGCAAGCGATGCCGTAGACCTCTGGTTGGTCCCACTGAACGAGCGTTTGCCATACATGGTAATTACCGATGTATTTATGTTGGTTATAAGGCGGATCGAGATAGGCAACATCTGCGACTAATTTGGAAGCCGCTTCTTGAGCTTCCATACAATGTGCACTCGCTTTACCAAATTCACTTTGCTTCACTAAAGAGGGTGGTCTGAGTTTTAAGGTTTGCAATGATCGCTTGGACCACTGTTTGAGATAAGCCATTTGTACTCCAACAGTGGAGTCTACTCTGTCGGCAGCTTCCATTACTGAACATATGGCAACGCATTTCAATTCGTCGTCCAGATCCAGAGTTTCAATAAACTCTCGAATCCCTTCGATTCGTATTCCATTTTCGGGTGTGAAGTACCTGCTTTTTCTGCAATAGGTTTCAGTGAACCAACCATCTACAGAGGGGGCTGATTCGAGCAAGTTAATGAGTTCGTGAACTTCTTTGGATCGGTCTTCATCGCAAACAACGTGTGCTGTTGAAATCACTCTGGCGTATTGATTCCAATCATTGAGTATTACTTTCCACCCCAGTTGTTTCATTGAGAGACCTACTCTGGAAGTACCACTGAATAAGTCGATAACGCTACCCTTGAAGGGAAGGCTATTCATCACGGCCTCAATGCCGGGAATCAGGAGTCTCTTGGAACCTAGATATTTGATCAAAGCCTAGGCCTCTCTATCAAATTGCGAATATGGAAAACTGTGCACCTTTTGTTAAATTTTCCATGATAAAGCGTGCTTGAAAAGGTAGATTAAAGGAATATTTATTTTTGTTAACAGACCCGTTTGTCGCTGGTTTTGGAACTATTTCTCCAATCTCGCCAGTCTTTGTAAACTTTTCCGAGGGTCGAGTGAACGAGGATCCATGTCAAGACTTCAAAATGTACTCAGACTTGTACAAGAAATCGGATCCCCAGGAGGGTCTCGATGGCTCTTGTTATTCCTTCTGTTGTCGATCCCTTTTCCCGGGTTGAGTGGCCAGTGCCTCCCAACTTCTTGGATCCTGACGGGAAGTGTTCTGGATGACAACGGGGCGGGAATCGGTTCAGTCGATTTGGATTTGATTGATCCGGTCTCAGGACTATTACTGAATCTCTCTTCTGATTTTACTATTTTGGATGGAACTTTTACCGCCGTGATTTGCCAGGTTGTTCCAGCGGGATCATATCTCTTAGATATAAACCCCGGATCTACTCAGCTGTTTTTTGGCTTAGGGAATATTCCTGTAACGATCAATGGGAACACAGATCTCGGATCTTTCGTGCTGCCCAATGCCTCTATTTTGAGTGGCAGAGTTGTCGGTGAATCTTTCGAGTTTTTGCCTTTCGTCGATCTTGATTTTGTTGATTCTCTAACAGGACTCGGTCAGGCATTTTCTGGAGATTTTACAGGGGCGGACGGCTTCTTTAGTACAAAAGTAAACCCTGGATTTTGGGATGTTCAATTCACTGCAAGTGTTGCGAGTACTCCACTAATAATGGTGCCCAGAGAACTCCGAGACACTCCGATTTTTGGAAATGTAGATCTTGGAGATGTACGACTGAGAGAGGGCCGCCTGATTACGGGAACGGTTCAGGACCCAGCAGGAAATCCCGTGGTCTCTGCGGATATTGATCTTAGAGATGTTATTACTGGGGAAAAAATAGTAACGCCGGGTGATAACACGAATGGTTCGGGGCAGTTTTCTGTTTTCTCTCCTGATGGGCAAATGGAGATTGAAGTGGACCCCGTTCAGGGATCCTCTCTCGTTCCAGCATTGTCGGTCATCGTGGTGCCTAACACGGGTCTCGATGTCGGAATCATTACACTCCCTGAGGGTGTCTCTGTCTCAGGATCTGTTGTGGGTGATTCTGGAAATATTGTTCCTGGAACAGATCTTGATTTCATTATCTCTTCCACTGGGATTGAGATCCCCACTGCTCACGACAATGCTAACTCCTCTGGAAATTTTTCAGTCCAGGTGGTTCCTGGTACTTACGACATTGCTTTTCGCCCTTCATTTCTAACGGGCTTTGCTCCAGCGGTGCTTCCGAGTATCGAGGTTCTGGGAAACATGAATCTTGGATTGGTGGAATTGCCTTCAGGTACAGCATTCACGGGAACAGTCGTAGCAGGACCTGATCCTGTACTTGAATGTGAAATCTTACTCACAGACTCTGTTACCGGAGCTGAAGTATACATGTATGGCAATGATACCGATGCACTTGGCGTATTCGCAGTTCGTCAACTTCCCGGGGTTTATGATCTCTTGATCACTCCACCGATGGGGAGTGGATTGAACGAATATGTCGAAACTGGGATTGATTTGACCGCAGATTTGAATCTCGCTATCGATCTATTGGGAAGTCCACCTGTGACCCCTCCAGAACCAGTTCAAAACTTGGCCTGTTGTTGCCCCGGTGGTGTCACTATTCAGTGGGAATTGGGGAATACTGACTATGATCTGATTCAAATTCAGAGGCAGGGTGTATTTTTGACCAACCTCGCTGGCGATACATTGAATTTTAATGACATGAACGCCCCTTTGGAATTGCTGACTTACCAAGTGATAGCCGTCCGATCTTCACTTACGAGTTCACCTGTGATTTGTAATTTGGATAATAGTCCTGTGACTCCTCCTGCTCCGGTGGGGAATCTTCTATGTGAACAACAACAGCAGGGATCTTCGGTTCAGCTGACATGGGTGAACGATCCTGTGGGCTATGACAGTCTTCAGGTTTTCAAAAATGGTGTTCTTGAAGTTGAGTTAGCCGGAGTGACCGAAGATTACATTTCTTCGGGGCTGACGACGGGGACTCATGTCTGGGAACTGGTCGGCGTCTCCAATGGTTTATCTTCAGCGGGATCCAGTTGCACCGTAGATGTGACGGGGCCGATTGGATTTCTTTTTCTACGGGGAGACGCAAATTCAGACTCCCTTGTGAACCTTGCGGACTCTATTTCGATTCTAGAGTATCTCTTTAGCGGTGGACCTCCGTCGAGCTGTCAGAGCTCTATGGACGTGAACGATTCGGGAACGATCAATATTGCAGATGCGATCAATCTGTTGGCCTACTTGTTTTCGGGTGGCTTACCTCCTGAATTGCCATTCCCGACACCTGGGGTAGATCCGACTCCCGACGCATTGCCTTGCCCCTAGAGGGTTTTCTCAGTCTCAGAACCCTGCAGATCTGATCCTTGTTTCCTGTCCGAGATACGGGAAAATAGAACTCCTTGATCTATTCAACAGGGAGGTCTCATTCATGGTTCGGAGCAATAGGGTTTCCCCCTTCAACATGGGGCATATCGCATCTCTTGTGATGATCTGTTTGATCATTTCCATGTTCATGACTCCGAGGATCAATGGCCAAGGCGTGACCTATCACGTGGATTCCTCCGCATCTGGGAATTCAGGATTGAGTTGGGGAGATGCCTTTGGAGATTTGCAGCAGGCATTACTGGTCGCATTACCAGGGGATGAAATATTCGTCGCCGGAGGGTTGTACGCTGCGGATCAAGGTGGTGGCCAAGTCTCTGGTAATACTACTTCGCAGTTCGTTATTCCAGGTGGAGTCTCGATCCTCGGTGGCTTTGCCGGTTCCTCTTATCCTGTTCCCGGGATAAGAGACCTCGCTTTGTACGACTCGATTTTGGATGGAAGAGTTCAGGCGATTTATGTCTCCAGTACAGAAGGTGTCGATGCACCTTTCTGTGGTCTGAGCACCGAACTCCCATGTGCGACGATTCAAGAAGGAATCGAAAGAGCCATTGAGACTGGACTAGAAATCATTCGCGTTCAATCCGGCAACTATTCTGGAACGGTCATTCTTCGCGATGGTCTCATTATTCAGGGGGGCTACGACTCCAATTGGGAATGGGCCGAATCTGGAACACCAGGGCATGAAACCATATTTCTCGGGGGGATCGATGAATTCGGCCAAGCCGTGACAGTGAGTGCACAGGGTTTGTCTCTCGGTACAGAAATCGCTGATGTAGAGATACAAGGGATTCATGCCACGGGTTCTGTCAATGGAGTCGCCCGCAGTTCTTACGCACTTCATGTACAGGATTCGAACCTGAAACTTCACAGGGTTTCTATATTCTGTGGAGATGGGGCTCCTGGGAGTTCCGGAATTGCCGGAACCGATTTGTCTTCTAATCCGGCAGCGAGTGGTCAAGGGGGAGGAAATTCCGATTCCTACTTTGCCTTCTGTGATGCGACTGCTGTCGGTGCTGGGGGGTTGGCAGGCGGAGGAGGCCCCACTGGAGGGGGGAATGGCGGCGCAGGTGGAACTATGGATTTCAACTGTTGCTCGACAATCCCGAACCCCTTTTGCGATAACTATGATGCGACTTCAGGGAACTCCGGATCGGACGGTGCTGGAGCTTCAGGTTGGGGATTAGGTGGCTCGGGAGGAGGAACCTGTTCTGCCGGTGGAGACGGAGCTCCGGGGTCCGAAGGATCTCCGGGGGCGGGTGGATCTGGCGGACTCTCGGGTGGCATGGTCGAAACGAATTATTGGAGTGTCGAGTCAGGGAATCCCGGATCCAGCGGTACGCCTGGAGGGGGCGGCGGTGGCGGAGGCGGATCGGGTGGCTGTGACGATGGTACCGATAGTTACGGTGCCGGTGGTGGCGGCGGTGGCAGTGGTGGCATCCCATCGCCCAATCCGGGAGAAGGGGGTGGAGGTGGAGGATCCAGCTTTGGCCTCTTCATTCTGGGGAGTAGCGATGTGCAACTTTTTGGAGGCACTATCATCCTCGGTACAGGAGGTAACGGTGGAACTGGTGGATCTCCAGGAAGAGGGCAAACCGGAGGTCTAGGAGGATCGGGCGGAAATGGCTCCAGTGGTTCTCCCGGCGGTGGCCAGGGAGGCGATGGAGGTAATGGGGGAGATAGCGGCGGCGGTGGTGGCGGCGGAGGTGGAGACAGTTTCGCAGCCTGGACAGATGGGGTTGCCGTCACAGGATTCAACACTTTAGTGACGAGTGGATCAGGGGGATCAGGCGGAGCAGGAGGATCTCTTCCTGGATTGCCAGCAGGTCTATCTGGAATCGGAGGGGAGTCGGGGCTGGTCTTCAACGGACTGACGGAGATCACGACGGATGAGATTCCTGCACGGCCACTGGATAGATCAGCACGCCTTTTGCAGTTTACAGGGGACAATATTTTCCTTGAAGGCCTCAAGGTCGTGGGAAGTTCTTCTGCAGGGTTAGAAAACCCAGTGCAGTTCCCGGGAACGGGTCACCTGATTCGTAACTGCCATTTTGAAAATCTGATTTCTCAGGCGACTGGAACAGTTTCCGTATCAGGATTTGTCACTTTTGAAGGTTGTCGTTTCCAGAATTGCCAAGCGAATGAATCTGCTGCAGTGACATTATTAGAGAACGGCATCTGCCGGTTAGAAAATTGCGTCTTAACGGGGAATCAATCGCTAATTGGAGCGTCGACAGTGGGGGGTCTCGATCAGGGACTTCTCATCATCGTGAACAGTACAATTTTTGGAAATCAAAATTTGATTTCTGGTGACGTGATTCAGGCTTCCGGAACTTCTCAGATATTTCTTCAGAACAATGTGATCTACGGAAACTCCACAAGCTCTACAGTGTTGGCCATCCCACCGACGAGTGTTGCATTGAGAAACATCATTCAAGGTGGCTTTGCCGGTGATAATTTCGATGTGGACCCGCAATTTTCGGATTCGGTTCTGGGCGACTTTACACCGACGGCAGGATCTCCATGTGTGGATATGGCGATCTCAGCATCCTCGACGACTCAGGTAGATTTCGCGGGGCTTCCAAGAGAAGTTTGTAACGGAGTTGATATCGGAGCGTTGGAGAGACAGTCCTGCGGGGATGGGGCAAATGTCGACTTCTTGCGGGGTGATGTCAATGCCGATGGAGATCGAAATCTGGCGGACGCAGTGAGTCTGTTGGAGTTCCTATTTTTGTCGGGTGCTCTTCCCTGTGTTGCAGCAACAGATGTTAATGATGATGGAGATATTAATGTCGCTGACCCTAGTCAGCTTCTCTCTTTCCTCTTTACAGGAGCTTCCGCTCCACCAGAGCCTACTCTTGTTTGTGGACAGGATCCGGATGGATCCATCACTGCATGTGAGGATTATTCAAACTGTCCTTAAAGAAGAATAGGAATTAAGGACAGGCCCCTTGAATACAGGTCAGAGTTCCCGCTGTCGGATCGTATGAGCAATTTCCTTGGCTGGGCTCGGGTAAAGGGGCTCCCCCTCCAAAAAGCACATCTAGAATTTGAATAGGATCTGCGACGTCGACGGTTTCGTCGTCATTGGCATCGAGAGCCGACATGCAGCCGGCCGTACCCGTTGTCGAAAAGAGAAATCCTAATACAGCGATGGCATCGGCAAGGTCGAGGGACAAGTCCAGATTGGCATCACCTCTACTAAAAGCTGTCGTCGGCGGGCCCACGACATTAATGATGCCATCGGTTCTCTGGGGGGAATATCCAGCGCCATTATTTTGAACGATGATGGCTGCTACGGGAGGAGCACCTGCGACCACAGGAAGCGAAATATTGACTTGAGTACCTTCGTTGACGGATTCCCTAACAATACCCTGAATTTGGCACAGAACTCTGGCGATACCAGAAGGGATGTGTTCGACGTCAGCGGAATCATAGAGCAGGAAAATACTCGTGACTCCCGTGATGCCATCGGATTCGACCATGAAGAACTCTGCGCCTGCAGAATCGGATTGGTCGATGGTGGCGCCGTCAAATCGGAAGAGAAGAGGGTCGTAGGTGATGGGAAGGGAAAACCCTTCCGTTGGAAGTTCCAGTGACGCCGTGATATCCAGATTTAACGGATTCGCAGGGGCTGCATCCAGAGTGGGTAGTCCGACTAGATTGAGCGGTACGGAAACCTCAGTGGAGCATGAGGTTCCTGTCGAGGGGAGTCCAAACAGGACTCCTTTTACTTCATATTGATTAAGTCCAGGTTCCGGACTGGTATCCAAGAACCCTGTGGCATCTCCCACGATGGTCGCCCTGAGGGATCCATTTCGGAAAATGTCGATCGAATCGTAGGGTCCTGAGTTTTGCCAACTGAGTTGCACCGATTCTGCTGCGGTATTGCAGTTCAAAGCGGTGACCGGCTGCGGGGGAGCAATCCCTCCAGATAGAGAGAAGCTTTCTGGCAAGATGACCGTTGCACCACTGGAAGATGTCAGCGTTGTTTCTACGGTGAGTTCACCTCCAAATGGAGAATGAGTCAATATTGCAGGAGTGTTCCATGTCAGAGGGACATTGAATCCCAGTGCGCCGCTCAATGGCAGCGAGCCTGCATCCGAAACGTTCATGACAGCACCCGAATCTCCTGGAAGATCGGTGTAAAGAACATTGAATGCCGTCGCCCCTGTCGGATCCGGAATTCCAAGAAACGCTAGGCCAGGAATCACATTCCCGGTGACTTCTGTCACCACTGCATTCGCAGTCAAGCTATTAGGGCCTACCGAAATCACTTGAACTTCAGCGATGATTAAACCTTCAACAGTGAGAATCGGAGAGGGGACAAACAGGTCAACGACAAGGCCTCCGACGAGTTGTCCCGGAGAATATCCGTTAAAGGAGAATGAGCCTCGATCAAAAGTGACCACGAGACTGGATGGTCCTTCATCACCTTCTGCGAAGAAGGCTTGTTGAGAAAAACCGGAAGGAAGTCCTGCCTCTAGATTGTCAAAGGTTGTTGAAGAAGTCGGGTTGAACTGTCCCCATGCCACCGATGGAAGAAGTATGAAAAGGAGAAACCCCATCAGACTGGTACAAGGGATTGTGTAGCAAGAACTGATATCTAAAATCGCATTTCCCTGCGACTTTGTGTTCTTGGATTTTGCGTAATTCTCTTGATCTGAATACACCGCAGTACCTCCTCGGATATATCTCGAGAATAACGTCAAGGAGGTGACTTATCGAGCAGTGATCAGGCGATAGCATCCCAAATAGGCTGTGCTCCCTCTACGCCTACCAATTTTTCTTCCAATCCGGCATGGAAATAGCTCAAACGGTTGGGGTCTAGACCCATCAGTTGCAGAACGGTGGCATGAAGGTTTTTGACGTGAAGGGGTTTTTCGACGGCTTCAGCTCCCAGTTCATCGGTGCTGCCGATGCTGGTTCCACCCTTCACACCGCCCCCTGCCATCCACATGGTGAATCCATAAGAG
>JAACCY010000114.1 GCA_009937185.1 Planctomycetia bacterium | reverse complement strand
TGGAAAGGCAAGATTGAATCTGCAGGGCTATCGGTCACCGAACTGTCCACTCACTTGCAAGGACAGCTCGTAGCAGTTCACCCTGCCTACGATGCCATGTTCGATGGATTCGCGGATGAATCGGTACAAGGAAAACCTGCTGAGCGAACGGAATGGGCGATCCAACAGGTCAAGAATTGTCTGAAAGCGAGCCAACATTTAGGCTTGGATTCCATGGTCACCTTTAGCGGAGCCCTCGCTTGGCCTTACGTATACCCTTGGCCCCAGCGCCCTGCTGGCCTTATTGAGGAAGCTTTTAAAGAGCTATCTCTCCGTTGGAATCCGATTCTGAATTATGCAGAAGAATGCGGAGTGAACTGTGCTTTCGAAATCCATCCGGGGGAAGATCTTCACGATGGAGCATCCTTTGAAATGTTCCTAGAGGGCGTCAAAGACCATTCACGTGCTTGTATCAACTATGATCCTAGCCACTTCGAGTTGATGGCTCTTGACTACATTGACTTCATCGATATTTATCACGAACGCATCACTGCTTTTCATGTGAAGGACGCGGAGCTCGTTCGCTCCGGCAGAAGCGGAGTTTACGGTGGATATCAAGACTGGAAAGATCGCCCCGGCAGATTCAGAACACCCGGCGATGGAGCCATCGACTTCCAGGGCATCTTCACAGCTTTGACTCGTCATGGTTTTGACGGCTGGGCAGTTGTCGAATGGGAATGCCCCTACGAAGACAAATCAGCCGGAGCGGCAAAAGCCGCAGAGTTCGTGGCAAATCATATTATCTCTGTTACCGACAGTTCATTTGACGACTTTGCCGGAGGAAGTGACCCTTCAGCAAATCGTAAAATTCTGGGTCTGGACGGGTAGGAGTTCGATGTCTCATCGCGTCAGAATTGGAATGGTGGGTGGCGGTCAGGGCGCTTTTATCGGCGCAGTACACAGAATCGCCTTAAGAATGGATGACCAGTTCGATCTGGTCGCAGGCTGCTTTGGAAGAGATCCCGAAAATACTCGGCAAACAGGCGAAGAACTCAGCATCGATCCTGCCCGGTGTTACGACTCTTGGGAACAAATGATCGCTCAGGAGTCAGAGCTTCCTGAAGCGGATAGAATTGAAGCCGTCAGTATTGTGACACCAAATCATGTACATCACGGCCCAGCAACCGCTGCCATGAAGGCCGGCTTTCATGTGATCTGTGACAAACCTCTGTGCATATCACTGGATGAAGCTCTCGATCTACAAAAGACTGTCACCGAAACTGGAAAAATCTTTGCCCTAACGCATAACTACTCCGCTTCACCCATGGTCAGAGAAGCGCGAGAGCGAGTAACCTCAGGACAAATCGGGACCGTGCGAAAAGTCTACGTTGAATATCTGCAAGGCTGGCTCTCAGACAAACTCGAAGAATCTGGACAAAAGCAGGCGGACTGGAGAACAGATCCTCAACGGTCAGGACCGGTAGGCGCACTCGGCGACATCGGTACTCATGCTCACCAATTGCTCGAATTTATCACGGGTGACCAAATGACCTCCCTCTTTGCCATACTTGACACCTTTGTGGATGGCAGAGCTCTCGACGATGACGACATGATCCTCTTTAAATTATCAGGAGGAGCCACAGGTACATTGTGCTCAAGCCAAGTGTGCTATGGCCGAGAAAATGGTCTTAAAATCCGAGTATTCGGTACCCGTGGAGCTATCGAATGGGATCAAGAACACCCCAACGATTTAATGGTGACTGAAGAAGATGGTGCAGTGAAAACTGTCCGCACAGCAACCAGTGCTGCCGGTGAAGCATCCGCAAGTCTAACAAGAACTCCTGCTGGTCATCCGGAAGGATATTTGGAAGCTTTTGCAAACATATATCACGCTTTCGCAAATGGGGTGAGAGGGAAGAAATCCGCTCTTGAATTACCCTTTCCAGGCATCACAGACGGTGTCAGGGGAATTCAATTTATTGGCGCCGCTTTGGAGTCCAGCAAAGAGAACTGCTGGGTAGACGTGCCTGGGAGAGAAATTTAATGAACGACGCATATGCACCCACACCTGAGGATCGATTCACTTTCGGCCTTTGGACTGTTGGCAATCCAGGTGCAGATCCATTTGGTCCGGCAGTTCGTCCAAAACAAGACCCCTGCGAGATCGTACGAAAACTCGGCGAGATCGGAGCTTGGGGAGTCAATCTACACGACAATGACCTCGTCCCCTTTGACGCAACGCCAACAGAGCGAGACCGAATCGTCAGTGAATTCAAAAAAGCCTGTGAAGAAAGTGGGATTCAAGTCCCTATGGCAACGACAAACCTCTTCAGTCATCCCATTTTCAAGGATGGCGCATTCACCTCCAATAATCCCCAGGTGAGAGCTTTTGCGATACGAAAAACGATGGACGCGATCGATTTGGGTGTCGAACTTGGAGCGAAGAATTACGTATTCTGGGGTGGTAGAGAAGGAACTGAGGTCGAAGCTTGCAGAGATCCAAGAACTGCTATTCAACGGATTCGAGAGGGAATGAATTTCCTTTGTGAATATGTCATCGATCAAAAATACGATTTGAAGTTCGCCTTAGAAGCAAAACCAAATGAACCACGTGGAGACATCTATTTCCCCACAACCGGCCATATGCTTCATTTCATTGAGACACTACAGCACTCCGAAATGGTGGGCGTAAATCCAGAAGTCGCACATGAAACAATGGCAGGACTTTCATTTGTTCATGGCGTAGGCCAAGCGATGGAAGCCGGAAAACTGTTCCATATCGATCTCAATAGTCAAAAGATTGGCCGTTACGATCAGGATTTCAGATTTGGAGCTGAAGATCCTAAACAGGCATTCCACTTAGTCCGTCTTCTGGAAGGCACAGCCGACGGCGATCGCTGGGAAGGCTCACGGCATTTCGACGCCCATGCCTACAGAACTGAAGATCTTGATGGAGTTTGGGAATTCGCCAGAGGTTGCATGCGTACCTACAAAATCCTTAAAGAAAAAGCTATCGCGTTCGATTCAGACCCCGAAGTCCAACAACTGATTGCCGAAATTCATGATCCAGAGATTGATCCCTTGATTAAAAAGTACTCCAGAGATCATGTGAAAAAATTACGCGCACTACATCTGGATGCAGATCTATTGGGATCGATAGGATTGGGCTGGGAGCGACTCGATCAGTTAGTGATTGAGCATCTCTTAGGATCCCGGTAACCATCCATATTGGCAGATACTTCCGGAAAGTAGACCAAGCATGTCTTCCGTCAAAAAGAGTGATCACACCATCCTCATCACGCGATTGATTCCCCATGAGTGAGATACCACTTCTTTCACACAATGCACTCCCAGTCATCATTATCGGTGGAGGTCCTGCAGGCGTTTCATGTGCACTTTGGTGCAAGAATCTGGGCCTGGAACCGACGATTCTTGAATCTCGACCTCGCCTAGGGGGGACCCCAAGCACTATTGATCGTCCCAATCGGTGGATCGCGGGTCGGCAAAACCTCACGAGTCTTGATATTGCCGAAGAATTGGAATCGCACTCACAAGATCTCAGCATTCCTCAAGTAACTTCTGTTAAATCTATTGGAGTAAATAGAAGTTCGGATTATTCATTTCAGGTCGAAGCAGAAACAGCAACAACATCTTGGTCATCCGATGCCGCTGCTATTGTTGTTGCCACTGGCCTAAAACCACGAGGAAGAGATTATTTCGACTTCCTATTACCCACCGAATTCGATGACTATATCGATACGGATCCTCTTGGACATCTTACTGGCAGAGAGTCTCACAAAGGGGAGCGATCGCTTGTCATTGGCGGTGCGGATAACGCTTTTTTCACAGTTGCGGACCTTGTTGAATCAGGAGCACGGGTCACCCTCGCATGTAGATCTGTCCCAAAAGCTCAGAGTTCTATTCAGGCAACCATCAAGCATCTAACATCCGAATGCCGGATAGATTCTCTTCTAGGCAAAATGGTGGGAGCAAGCGTCGAGGAAGATGCCGTAAAAGTTGACTTAAAAACTGGTTCAGAAATAAAATCCATACTCGTCGACAAAATCTATCTTCGTACTGGATTTGAACCTGATTGGACTTCCATGAGCTCCTTTGTCAAGAATCATGAACTGAATCTCGACGGTAACAGATACCCTATCTGTGATACTTTTGGCCGCTGGTCTAGTACCGGTGTCTATTGTGCAGGAGATCTATTGCCCTCCGGGCCGGCAGCAGTTGTGACAGCACTCGCGAATGGTGCACTGGTCGCAAAAACCATCGAAAAAGATCTTCGAGCGGCGATGTAATGAATGATTTAAAGCCCTCCTGCATCGTCCTCGACAGTGATTATACAGGTGAACACAACGCACGAATGGGAGTCGCAGAATGGCTAGGCGGGGCTATTCAAAAAATCTCGATTGAGGAGGCTCGAAAGTACCTTCTTCAAAAAGAAAAAGATCAGGCCTCACTCAATGCAGATATATTGATTGGCGGAACAGGTGAAGATACGACTGAACTGGTTCTCGATCTCGCCAAAAGTATGAAACAACCGCTCACAATTTTCTTGGCTTCAATTCTGCCAGACCAACTGGATCAGCGGATTCATGATTATGACCTCGTAGTAGGCCCTCCTCATGATGAGCTCACAGGAACACATGTCCTCACTTTACTCGGAGTCCCCCACAGACTTCGCCCCGAAAAAATCGCCAAGATCGCTCCTCCAACTCCAGTTGAAGGTAAAAAAATTGCGTTCTTAATGGGTGGGAATACTCGCTACTGTGACGGTTTCACTCCTGAATATGCACAGCGATTAGGAACTCGGATTTCTCGACGAGCAAGGAAACTCGATGCAAAGATTATTGTTACCAATAGCAGAAGAACCCCAGCTGATTCACTCGCCGCCTTCCGCAAAGAAATAGCACCCTTCGAAAATGCTTTCATTGACTGGCAAGACTCGGACCCCACCACTTATTTCAAAATCTTAGCAGAAGCAGATTTGATCATTTGCACAGGTGACAGCCTTTCAATGTGTTGCGAAGCAGCCATTTCTGGAAAGGCATTACTTGTCACAACAGACACCGAAGCCATGGAGTCTTACCACATTATTACTATTCAACGTCTCATCGAAGCCGGATATGCTCTGGAATTCTGTGGAGACATTGAAGCATGGCCTCAGCCGACAAAAAGACTCGACCCTACAGCGCTCACCGGGACACGAATTCTAGAACTTCTAAGCAATAGAAAAGGTTGCTTTCAATGAATGATAAAAATGATAAACCCATTGGAGATCAACGTGACGAGCCCTACCGGTATCCGCGAACTCGACAGAGAGTTTGGATTGGACATCGCCGCCGATCTCTTCGACGCCATAGACGATCGCCTGCGGGACTCTTGATGATCTGACGGTAGCCGTGAAAAGTTCAACACAACTAATGTTGACTGTTTGCGCTGCGCTCATCGCCGGCTGTGCCGAGCGCGC
>JAACCY010000113.1 GCA_009937185.1 Planctomycetia bacterium | reverse complement strand
TCAAAACCCGCCTTGCATTAGATCTCGGATCTGAGATTGCCAGTCGTTTCGCGGCTGCGATGCTCGTCGATAGGGTTTCTAACTTGTCATCAATAAAGGCTTTACGGATATTTTGCGGGGACCGTGAGGACGCTTCTCTTTTTTTTCCATATTTATCGACGACGGAAACCCACTCTTTGTCGGTGAAGGCGCGAATTGAGGGGCGGGATAGCCGATCCGATGGGCAGCGTTGGTATTACAGAGATCAGGGCTCTGGATCACTAGGGCAACGATTATGCATCTCTATGACCGATGCGTTGTGCTCTGCAAAGAATGGAGTGGTGTTGGTCGGCTCCGATGCTCCAGCACAGAAAGAATGTGACATTCAGGCGGCTTTTGATCATGTGAACAGCGGAGAGACGGTTCTTCAGGCTTCTTCAGATGGTGGATTCTGTCTATTGGGGTTGCCCGGGGGAGATTCAAATCTGGCTCATCTCGTTTTAGGAGCCTTTCGCTCGGCGGACTCGATTTCCTTCAAAGATTTGAAGATAAAACTCGAATCGCTCGGGAAAAGTCCACGGTTGCTGGAGCCGGTCAACGATATTGACGATTTGAGAGATCTTCAAGAATTGCTCCAACAGATCGGATCGGATCCACATTTAGCTCAGAAATTACCGATTATCCGTCATGAACTGGAGAAACTACCCAAAGATGTCTGGAGACTTTCGCCCTAAGTGTCGATATTGAGAGCAGGAGAGGAAACTCGAGAATCCTCTCTCCAAAGGAGTCCAACTACATCATGATCTGCGAAAAGTGCCAGAAAAATGAGGTCTCCGTCCACCTCACCGATATCGTCAATAACACCAAGCGTGAATATCACCTTTGTCGGGATTGTGCTCAATCCCATGGAGTGTCGATTCAAGCGCAGTTGCAAAACTTTAAAAATCTTACTGTCCCGGAGTTTTACGCGTCGCCGCAGGAGAAATCTGAGACGGCAAATTCACCGGAAGGATTGGGGGATTGCCCCGACTGCGGAATGAGTTATTCCAACTTTCGCAAAGAAGGAAAGTTTGGCTGCTCCCGTGACTACGACCTCTTTAGTGGATCTCTCGATGACTTGTTTGAAAAGATCCATGCCGCCGACCAGCACAAGGGAAGATCACCGGCTAGGTATCATGAACAGATGGTTCAAAGCCTTGAAGTCGAAAGACTTCGCGAGTCATTAACTCATGCTGTGAGTGATGAAGACTTTGAACAAGCTGCCGCCATACGTGATCAACTAAGAATTCTGGAGAGTGGATCATGAGCCTCGATAACTTCAAAACTAACATCGGGGAATGGTTACAAGGAACGGGGCCGGATGCCGATCTTGTGATTTCAAGTCGGGTTCGATTGGCCAGGAATCTGGCGAACTCTCCCTTTACTTCTGTTTCCACTGAAGACCAATCAAAAGCTGTTTCTGAGCGGATTGAAACCGCTCTTCAACGACTCGATGGTGGGTTGCCATTGCATGTAATGGAACTAGAGAAGAAAGACGTCGTCGAGCGTCAGGTACTCGTTGAACGTCATCTTGTGAGCCATGACTTGGCCACGGGATCCGGTTCCCGATTAGTCGCTTTCGATGAAGCGGAATCCTTTTCCGTGATGGGGAACGAAGAAGACCATTTGCGATTACAGGTCATGAAGTCGGGGTATCAACTCGAAGAAGCCTGGTCTCAGATGTGTCCTCTTGAGAGATCCCTCGAAGAAGATCTCCAGTTCGCTTTCCATAGCAAATATGGATACCTGACAGCCTGTCCCACAAATGTTGGGACGGGATTGAGAGCTTCCGTCATGCTCCACCTTCCGGCGATGGTGATCACGGGTCAGATAGAAGAGATGACTCGCGCTGCGACAAAAATCCATCTGGCTGTGAGAGGACTCTTCGGAGAGGGTACCGAGGCTCAAGGAGACTTTTTCCAGATGTCAAATCAGCGAACTCTGGGACTTTCTGAAGAACAGGTACTCGAAAATATCGCCTCGGTCCTGCCAAACATCATTGTGTATGAACGCAAATTGAGAGACGAATTGTTGGAACGCCGCCGAGAGCGTATCGAAGACCGAATTGGTCGAGCTTTCGGAATACTTTCTCATGCTCGTGTCATTACGAGCAAAGAAGCTTTGGAGCGTTTGTCATTGGTACGTCTCGGGGTGGCGATGGGATTTCTGGATGATGTCAGCATGAATCAGATCAATCGTATGTTCTTGCACAGTCAGCCAGGGCATCTACAGAGCCTTGTCGGGGAACCGCTCACCACTGAAGATCGTGATCGGAAAAGGGCAGATCTCTTGAGGAGTATTCTGGGCGATACGTCTGGAGAAGGATTCTCGTCTTCTTGACCTTTTCGTGAATTCTTCGGTTATTATGTCTCATGTCTCGATAATGAGTTGAGGGGACTTCGGAATTTTCAAAACGGGAACCGATTGGAAGTCTGAGTCGTCCTCTATGAGTAAGGATCGAAGTCCTGGTACTGAGTGAGATACCAAGGTGTCAGGAATGTGATCGCAGAGCGTAGGGATACTGACAGGGGAATGGGGGCCTACAAGGCTCCATACGGATCCATGAGGGATCCTTTTGAGGAAATAAACATGTTTGACCGCTTCACAGACCGTGCTCGCAAGGTGATGGCTTTGGCCCGCAAAGAGGCGCACAGGTTTAATCATGATTTTATTGGCACGGAGCATATCCTTCTTGGCCTCGTTCAAGAGGGCAGTGGTGTCGCCGCCAATGTATTGAAGAATCTCGATGTCGACTCGGGCAAGATCCGTGCTGAGATTGAGCGTCAGGTACAAACGGGTCATGCCATGATTCATATGGGGCAACTCCCATTTACGCCTCGCGCAAAAAGAGTCCTAGAACTTTGCCAGGAAGCCGCGAAGGAACTACGTCACAACTACATCGGTACTGAGCATCTTCTTCTCGGTTTGATCCGTGAAGAGCAAGGTGTTGCAGCCACAGTTCTCAAAGACTTGGGTCTTCGATTAGAAGATGTCCGATCTGAGGTTCTTGAAATACTGGGCGCAGATGTGGGTGATTCAGAGATGGAAGATGTCGAGCCGGAAGCAAAGCCTATCGGCCAAAAATCGAGAAACTCTAAAACTCCAGCGCTGGATTCTTTCGGTCGTGATCTGACAGAGATGGCACGTTCTGCTTCTCTTGATCCAGTGATTGGCAGAGAAGACGAAATCGAACGCGTGATGCAAATCCTCGCGCGTAGAACTAAAAACAATCCAGTGCTCCTGGGGGAACCCGGAGTTGGAAAAAGTGCCATTGTTGAGGGATTGGCTCAGGAGATTGACTCGGGAGAAGTCCCGGAGATCCTGAGAAATCAACGCATCGTTGTTTTGGATCTGGCCTTGATGGTTGCCGGGACAAAGTATCGAGGTCAGTTCGAGGAGCGGATCAAAGCGGTGATGACAGAAGTCAGCCGGGTTAAAAATGTGATCCTGTTTATCGACGAACTGCACACCCTCGTAGGAGCAGGTGGAGCAGAAGGTGCCATCGATGCTTCCAACGTTTTGAAGCCGGCACTCTCTAGAGGTGAGATCCAATGTATCGGAGCCACCACTCTGGACGAATACCGAAAGCATATCGAGAAAGACGGTGCTCTGGAGCGAAGGTTTCAAAGCATCATCGTGAATCCTCCTACTCGTGATCAATCCGTTGAGATACTCAAAGGGTTGCGTGATAAATACGAAGCCCATCACCGCGTGGAGTACACAGATCTCGCTCTGGAATCTGCCGTCGATATGGCTGTCCGTTATATCAATGGAAGATTTCTGCCCGACAAGGCTATCGATGTGATCGATGAGGCTGGATCTCGTGTCCGCCTCAAGCAGTCGACCAGGCCCCCTGATTTGAAAATCCTCGACGAGGAAATTCTAGAGTTGGACCGTGAGAAGGAAGCTTCCGTGGCACAGCAGGATTTCGAAAGAGCAGCTAATCTCAGAGATGAAGCCAGTCGACTCAAAAAGCAAAGAGAAGAAGAGCTAGAGGCTTGGAAAGAAAAAGCGGATTCCACTCGTGGAATTGTCGACGATGAGATCATTGCCGATACCGTCGCTAAGATGACTGGAATCCCTCTGACTCGGATCGATAGCGGAGAAGCGAATCGTCTTCTCAAAATGGAAGACGAGCTGCATGATTCAGTGGTCTCTCAACACGCGGCAATTGAACGAATCAGTCGTGCTGTCAGAAGAAGTCGCAGTGGCCTTAAGGATCCGAGAAGACCTGTAGGTTCTTTCCTTTTCCTTGGACCGACTGGAGTGGGTAAAACCCTGCTCGCCAAGAGCCTTGCAAAGTTTCTCTTCGGTGAGGAAGACGCACTGATCCAGGTGGATATGTCCGAGTTCATGGAGAAGCATAATGTTTCCCGGCTTGTTGGAGCTCCTCCAGGTTATGTGGGATACGAAGAGGGTGGACAGTTGACGGAAAAGATTCGTCGTCGTCCCTACTCCGTCGTCTTGCTTGACGAAGTCGAGAAAGCTCACTCTGACGTCTTCAATATGTTGTTGCAGGTGATGGAGGAAGGTCACATTACGGATTCCTTCGGGCGAGTGATCGACTTCAGAAATGTCGTATTGATCATGACCTCGAATATTGGTGCCGACTTGATCAAGAATCAAAGCTCTCTTGGATTCCGTAACATGGAAGAGGGTCGAACTTCTGATCAAATGAGCAAAGAAGTGATGGGCGAAGTTGAAAAGTTCTTCCGTCCCGAATTCCTTAACCGTCTTGACGATACGGTCTTCTTTGAGCCTTTGAGCAGAACTGATCTCGATGAAATCATAGACATTGAAATGAAGCAGGTCCTTGGACGACTTCAAGAGCAAGGAATTGAGTTGAGTCTTCCAGAAGCGGCGAAAGATTTCCTCATCGATGAAGGTTACAACCCAGACTTTGGTGCTCGGCCATTGCGTCGATCGATTCAAAAGTTTGTCGAAGATCCTCTCGCTGAGGAATTGCTTCGAGGGAAAATCGAAAAAGGAACATTGCTGGAAGCTGAAGTGTTCGAAAACACTCTTCGGTACAAAATCATTCCTTCTGAGGCACCCAAGGAAGCAGACGCTCCGTCACCGACTTCTTAAGCTTGATTTCTGTCGAGCCAAGAGTTTCTGACGAGTCCGGCTAAGTACATAGAACCTGTGGCCGCAATCGGTTCGCCGATTGCGGCTTTTTTAATTAACCATTCCTGCGCAGATTCGGGGTCTTTCGCGATGTGGATGGAATGATGTGCGATTTGGTTATTGAGCATGGATTTCAGCACTTCTGCGAGTTCCTCAGCGCTGAGACCTCGTTTTGTCGGGACTGTGAGTGTGCAGATATCTGGAAAAGGTTCGAGGTCTAAGAGGGGTTGGAGCGTCAATAGGGGTTCTTTGTCGGAGAGCATTCCGAGGACGATAGCTCCTTTGGCACTGGCTCCTTTATCACCCGATTTCCTGTGCTTCTGAAAGGCTTCAGAAAATGCAGCCATGGAAGCGGGAGTATGGGCACCATCGAGCAGGAGAGGTGGATCTCCGGGAATGATTTCAAGTCTTCCAGGTAGCTCCAAAAGATCCCAAGCCTGCTGTACTTCTTCCTTCGACCAGGCTTGATAAATGTCTCCTACTTCGAGAGCGGCCAATGCCGCTGAAGCATTTATTTTTTGGTGTGTGGGGACCGAGTCAGGGATTCGAGAATCCAGCTTCGCCAAAATCGGTAGGGCTCGTCTTTCTTTGGCTGTTTCGAGGGCGATCTTTTGATGTTGCCCGTGCGATATGACAAAGGGGAAGCCAGAGCGGGAGATTTTTGATTTTTCCGCGGCGATTTCTTCGATCGTGTCTCCCAATAAGTCACGGTGTTCCAGATCTACGGTCGTTAAAACTCCCACGTCATGGGGGATGGCCGTCGTTGAATCGAGAGGACCTCCCAGACCTACTTCCAGCAATATGACTTCACATTTTTCTTCGAGTGCCAGTTGGATGAATAAAACTGTCCAGAGATCGAAAAATGTAGGAGTTGGATCTCCTAGGCTTTGTCCAGCAAGCAGGGCTGGATAGAGAGTTTTCAGTGCCTTGAGAAGGCGTTGAAAGGGGATGGGTTGTTGCTGGATTCGGATGCGTTCTTCCAAAGAATGGAGATGTGGCGAAGTCGTGGCACCTACACTGAGCCCTCTTTCAGAAAGCAGTGTTTCGAGCCAGAGTACGGTCGAGCCTTTTCCTTTGGACCCTGCAATCTGAATCACACGAGTTCCCCGGGTGTCCAGTTGCGCTCGATCCAGCAACAGACGACAGCGTGTCGGCCCCAGTTCTCGCTTTTCCTTACCCAAAGGGAGTTGTTTCTCCCAGTTCGTAAAGGAAGCCAGCCAGGATTCCAATTCGTGGGGATTCTCGGGTGGTGGAGGAATATCGATCATCGGGGTTCTTTCTCCAGTCTTTCTTCGCCACATCAACGATGCGGCATTGACGAAGGTCTGTCCATGTCACAGCATCTGGATATCAGCAATTCGAAGAGGATTTCCAGGGAGAAGTCATGAAACCAAAAATCGGATTCAACACCGACGTCTTCGTGGAGGATTCGGGTCGTACCGTGACTCGAATGAACATCCTCTATAGTGACCTGATCATCCAGCATGGAGGGGTCCCCGTGATCTTTCCTCCCGGAGTGCTCCCTCAAGAAGTGGCTTCCGGTCTGGATGGCTTTTTTCTCATCGGCGGAGATGACTACAAATGTTCTCTTCCCGCTTCTGGAGAAATCCCCGATCGGTATCTTGAAGTGCATCCCAGGAGGGAAGAAACCGATTTAAATTGGGCGAGGTGGCTGATAAAGAGCGACCTTCCAGTCCTTGGAGTATGCGGTGGATTGCAAGCGCTCTGCTTGGCAGCAGGTGGAACCATTTATGGAGATATCGAAAGTGACGTCAAAGATCCGATTCAGCATCGAAGAATGGGAAAAGGTGATTTGCCCAGTCATATTGTTCAATGGCAGGGATTTCATGGGGGAGGATTACCCCCTGGAAGCTTTGAAGTGAATTCCAGTCATCATCAATCTGTTGCAACGTTGCCGACAGACTGGAGAATTTTGGCCAGTACCTCAGATGGAATCATTGCAGCCTGTTGCGATTCAGCGGAACGCATCATTGGTATTCAGTGGCATCCGGAATTGAATCGAGAAGAACCGTTGGGGCATTTTATTCTGAATCGTTTTATTGAGCAGGTTCGCTCGCGATTGGAATTGGACAGTGCCTAGGATTCTTGTTTGTGCGGGAGAACCTTCTGGCGATCTTCATGGGGCACGACTCGTTAAGGAGTGCCTGAAACTCAGTCCAGATCTCCAAGTCGACGCGATCGGGGGGCATCATCTTGCAAAGTCGGGAGCGACTTTAAGGGCTGACAGAACCGACAAAGCAGTGATGGGCTGGTTGCCCGTGATCGCTCAAATGGGTTCTATCCTCGATCATTCTGCAAGATTCGTGGAGGAGTTGCTCAGTTCTCCCCCTGATCACCTCGTGGTCATCGACTATCCGGGTCTTCATGGAAATTTGGCGGCGATCGCTCGGCGTATGGGGATTCCGGTCACCTACTACATTTGCCCCCAAGTCTGGGCGTGGGCTCCTTGGCGTATTAAGCGTATCGCAAGGTGTGCGGATCAATTGTTGGTGGTCATTCCTTTTGAAGAGCAACTTTATGCGCCCTTCCACCCGGATGTCCGTCATGTTGGAAATCCTGTGTTTGACCATCTTTCCGATGCCGGAGAGATGGCGGAGATTCCTCGTGACGGTGACGCACCTATTTTGGCTCTTTTGCCAGGGAGTCGCAGACAAGAACTTCAAAATGGATTACCTGCTTTGATAAGCGCAGCACGTGAATTGAAACAAGATCGTCCTGACCTTGAAATATGGGTCTCTTGCCAGAGGGAAGAATTGCGGCCATTGATCGATGAGATCAGAGCCGGAGATTCTGACATTCATGTTTACGTCGGAGAATCTCGTGCTCTTCAGGCGAGGGCTCGCCTGGCTATCGTGTGCTCTGGAACAGCCACTCTGGAGACCGCATGGCATGGTGTCCCTATGGTGGTGGCGTATCCGGCGAATGAATTACAGAGGTCGATGTATTCTTTGATGGGTGTTGCTCCATTCTTTTCGCTGGTCAATTTATTTGCGGGTGAAGCGGTCGTGCCTGAGCGATTGATTGAGCCTGGAGATGGCGCTGCAGTGGCCCGTTTAGCGAGACCTCTTTTAGACGATCAGGCGGCGAGTGAGCAGGTCGCAAGACTGGTCGAATTGAGGAAGGAAAAATTTCACCCAGGTGCCAGTGAAAAGGCCGCAAGGTCTATTCTCGAAAGGATACCGGGAAGTGGTGTTTCGCTGACCTGAGCAAGATTGCCTGTTATGCTATGGGCATGGTTTACTTTGGCCCCAAAAAATATCGCCCCGAGAGGGTAGGTCTCTCCAATAGGGAGAGATTTCGTATTCTCGGTTCTATCGTGCTGTTGATCGCACTCGTATTGACAGTTTGGTCCGCCCAAAAAACAGATACCGATTCAGCCACGACCCCTGTGTATCCTGCGGAAGTGATTCAGGGCTCTTCGGTCCCTTCAGCGGATGTCGTTCCGGATAACCTGAGCAATTCTCAAGGTGAGGCTCCTGCTCCTGTATCACTGCCAGAGATTAGCGAACCCGCGAGTCCAGAGCCATTCCGGGAGAATCCTGCATTGCTGGACCTTGTCCGTGATGGAGAGGCTCTTCTCGAAGGGCCTGACGAAATGGCGGGGCTTTACTATCTGCTTCACCGGTGGAGAAGTGATTGGGCACCCTCTGAAATCACTGAACCCCCGGCGGTCCCAGAGCTTGCGGAGAGATCTAAAGAGTTAAGAGGGCAAAGGTTTTTGTTCGTCATCTCCTTGATTGAGAATCCCCGAGTGAGATTGTTGCCCCCAAATAAGTCTAATCTCACTCGAGTTTGGGAAGCTTTTGGATCGGATAGGTCTGGTCGATTACACAGAGTTAACTTTATCTCCAAGCCCCGAAATCTACCTAGAGGAACAGACGTGCTTGTCACAGGAGACTTTTTTAGGCTTTACACATACGAAGATACGAAGGGACGATTTGGAATGGTTCCCGAGTGGGTATGTGGAAGGTTGGATCCTTATGAGAACCCTTTTTCTCAGCGCTCGAAGTGGTCGCAGAACTCATTCTGGATTCTTTCTGCCATCGGAGGCTTCACTCTGATTATGGGAGCTATTTTTTACTCCCGATCCATCGCACGAAGACCTCTCCGAAAAAAATCGAATCCTCGAAAGGATGGGAGTCGCCCTTCTGATCATAAGGATTCAACGGAGAGTGAAGAATCTGGGTTAACGTCCTCTGAGAGTGGAGGATCCGAGGAAAAGGATCCACGTGGTCATGCACCCCATAGGGAAGATGATAAATGAGTTTGAATCCACTATTGATCCAATCCTCAACAGGTGACTGCAAGATTCACATGCAGTCTCTTCATGACTTCGATCTTTGGTTACCCAATGGTGTGACTTCTGTTCTGGTTTTTAGGGATAATAAAATCCCTGAGCATTGCTCCACTCCTCTACAAGCGACCTGCGAAGAGCGGGGGATTCCTTTCAAAATGGAGAACTTGCAAGGTGGAGAAGGATTAAAAGACCCGAAAGGGTGGCAGAACATCATTGAGGTGATGGGCCAAGCGTCACTAGATCGGGCTGGTCGAGTCGTTGTCATGGGAGGTGGCAGTCTGGGAGATGCGGTAGGGTTTGCCGCCTCAGTTTGGCATCGTGGTACACCATGGTTGGCTATTCCCACAACTTTGTTAGCGATGGTCGATGCACACATTGGCGGCAAGACCGCAGTGCATCAGGGGGGTGTCAAAAATCGAATAGGATCGTTCCATCTTCCTGAACAAGTGATTGTGGATCGTTCCCTCCTGGCGACTCTTCCTCTGGAAGAGCGAAGGCAGGGTTGGGCAGAATTGATCAAGGCTGCATGGCTGAGTGACACTCCGCTTCTACACCAATTAGAGAATGATGCCGATGCGATCTCTGAGGATCTGATCCCGAGCCCTGAAGTGTTGCGATCAGCGATGTCTGTAAAAGTTTCGATTGTGAATGAAGATTTGCATGAATCCGGACGCAGAGAGATTCTCAATTTGGGTCATACTTTGGCCCATGCACTTGAGATGGAAGCGATCAGGAATGGATCTTTTCTACCTCATGGTTCTGCCGTTTCTATAGGAATGGTGTTCTCGGCAAGGCTTGCCAAGGAGTGTGGAGTGGGAAGTGACGAGCATGTTCCCCGACTGATTCAGCTCCTTCAGAAGGTGGGGCTTCCGACGAATATGGGGCCGCTCGATATCGATCAAGTGCTGAAGGCGTTGCATTCCGATAAAAAAACCAGAGGGGGTCAACTCCGCTGGGTTCTCCCCGTCAATCCTGGGAATGTCATCGTAGACACTGTCGAATCGAGTCGGGTTCGACGAGTGTTGGAAAACCTAGAACGGGATTCATGAGTTCGAGACCGCTTCCGGGTGAAGATCTGAGAACAGGGTTACA
Organism: Planctomycetia bacterium; assembly: GCA_009937185.1. Classification (GTDB taxonomy): domain Bacteria; phylum Planctomycetota; class UBA8108; order UBA1146; family UBA1146; genus UBA12191. The sequence goes on along the minus strand of JAACCY010000113.1, from coordinate 25,143 downwards.
GGGATGGGCGATGGACAAAGAGATCCTTCGTCTTGCCATTCCTGCAATCCTTCAATACTTACTTCATACACTCCAATTTCTTGTGGATACCCGCATGGTTTCGGATGCTTTAGGGGGGGGAGACGAGTCCCTCGCTTCGCTCAATTTGGTTTCGCCATTGTGTTGGTCTCTGACGACGATATTTACCGTAACAGCGATAGGTGCCGGTGCTGTGGTCGCTCGACGCAGTGGCGAAGGTCAGCCACTCTTGGCAAGTCAGGGTATGTATTCTTCGATTGTCTTGGCATTGGGATTAGGGTCGATTGTTTCGCTTCTCTGCATTGCCGGCAGGGATATAGGGCTCTCTTGGTTAGGCTCCCAACTGGGTGTGGAAGACAGCGAATCTCGATCTCTAATTCTATCGGAGTCGAGCGGGTATTTGACTTGGTTCCTTCTTCTCTTTCCTCTTCGTGCGATTGCGGTCACTCTGGAATCGACAACCCGAGGTGCTGGAGAATCATTGCTACCTGTCATGGGTGGGGTGGTCAGTAACCTCGTGAATATTCTGGGAAATGCGATCTTCCTTTATGGTTTGTGGGGATTCCCGAAAATGGGAATCGAAGGCGTTGGATTAGCGACAGGCCTGGCTCCTCTCGTAGAAGTGGTCCTTATTCTTGGTGTATTGTTCTACAGGCGTGGTCAGCGATTGAGTCTGCGAACACCGGGTGCACTCTCATTTCATCGAGGTCAAGCTCGTCAGATCATTAAGTTGAGTATTCCGGCATTGGGTGCGGCTGTTCTGTTCCACTCCGGATTTGTCGTATATCAGTTTGCCATATTCCAATTGGACGCCATGTCGATGGCTGCTCATCGGGCTGCCATTGCCATTCAGTCACTGGCCTTTTTGCCGGCACACGGATTTCAAGCGGCAGCTGCCAGTGTTTCAGGTCGATTACTGGGTTGCGGACAAAAGAAGGCGGCTCTCCGGAGTGCATGGAGAAGTAGTCTTCTGGCGCAAATATGCATTACTCCTGTCATTTTCTTATTGTTCTTTTTCCCAGGAGATCTGGTGGGGTTTTTTGAACTGAGAAATGAGACGGGTCAGCTTGCTGCGATGTGTTTATTGATCGGTGCATGCGAGGTTCCATTCTTGATGCTGACAGAAACCTTGACCGGAAGCCTGCGAGGAGCCGGAGCAAATATTCCAGTGATGTGGATTACTGCTCTGGGGTCATGGGGATTCCGGGTTCCATTCGCATGGTGGCTGGCCTATGGAGGGCTAGGAGTTCCAGCAATGGGATTACAAGGGGTATGGATCGCGACAGTTCTCGACTGGGTCGTTCGATCCGGTTTGTGTGTGTGGATTGTTCTTCGTCGTCGTTGGCTCGACACTGAAGTTTAGTTGTTTGTCCACCCGGTGATCAGACCCTTCAGCCATGAATGAAGTCGGCAAAGTCCGCCATCTCATCTCTGGGTACTTTTCGTCCGCAGGATCACCATTTTTTTTGTCAAAAAAAACGGGGCGTGCGGGATATTCCCGCACGCCCCGAAGATACTTTGATCAAGAAGTATCAGGGACAAGCACTGAATGACAGACAGTCAAGGCTATCCGCAGTCGGGTCTGCTCCACAAGTGATGGGAGCAGTGGGTGCTGGTCCTCCACTGAAGAGGAATCCGAGCAAGAACACACCGTCTGCGACATTGGCGCTTCCGTCGTCATTACTATCGACAGAGTCAATACAGGAGACGGATCCACCGTTGAACAGGTAGTTCAATGCGGCAACCGCATCCGCAATGTTGATGGCACTATCGGAATTGACGTCTCCTCTTACGAAGACAATCCCAGAAGAGTCCAGTGTGACGACTCCATGCACGAATGTTGGAGGCATAGGAGCACTTCCAACCACGATCAGGTTATCAACCGGAAGAGATCCGGCATTCACCCCATTTTGGAAGGAAACGTCTGTGGAGACTGGCCCTGTGCTGCCTGTGAATCCACCAGGGTTCGTGTCGAATTCAATGGCGGCGAGGTTCATCTCGTTGTCCAACTGAAGCGTGGCGGTTCCGAGGAAGCTGACCACGCAACCCACGGTAACAACTCCGGGGGCTTGTTGACCGTCGAAGAAATCGACCGGAATACCAATGACACTGGGGTCGGTTCCTGTGGCGATCAAAAGATTCGCATCGAAACTGAGGCCCAAAGAGAAGCCCGTTACTGAGTTGGGATAGCCTGTGTTCGCTGAAGATTCAATACCAGAAAGAATCATTGTGGCGGTTCCGGAACCTGAGGCGGAGTCGTATGAACCGCTGGCATCATTTGCCGTGACGGTGTAACCCAGCGGTGGAGGTGCAAGAACTGTCACGTTGCACTCAGAAATTCCAGCGGATATGCCACCCACGATGGCTTCAACTGTGTAAGCCTGAGGACCCAATGTTGCACCTGTGTCGGAGTAACTTGTGGTCGCTCCTCCCAAGACGCCGATTTCTGATCCATTGCGCTGAATACGAATCTCGTCGTACATCATCCCATTGGTCCAGTTCAGAGTCACGTCGCTGAAATCAGGATCAGCTTGGGCGCAGGTGAATCCACTTTGTCCCAAAGGTGTAATCGCGCTGTCGCAAGTGACCTGCGCGGTGTTGACACTTCCCTGAACTCCCTGAACGGTGTAGGTGGTGTTCCCGAACACAGCTGCAGAATCAGTGTATGAAGTCGAAGAACCGGCAAGACTTGCAATCTGTGTTCCTCCACGAGAAACAAGAATGTTGTCGTAGGTATCTCCGTTACTCCAGCTCAAGTTAACCAGAGGAGAAGCCATGCTGCCGGAATCACAGGCCAAGTTTTGAACTCCTGGAATGAAGTTTCCGGAAGGTGCAGAGACAGTGAAGCCCATCTCGTCTGGATCGCCAACGTTGCCGGGCTTAAACAAGCCTAAGCTGGCAGTGTTGTCTGCGGGTGGAGCGTCACATGTGAAGTGGAAGTTGAACAACATTGACCAGCGAAGCGCATTGGCGTTCGGATCAGTTGCAAAACTGTCGGTGCTCCAAGTGATTCCTACGCCCGACTGCTGAGTCACGGTCCAGTCCACGTCGGAGAAGGGTTCTCCACTATGCCAAGTGACGTCATGGAATCCGACATTGGACAAAGTTGCACCGGCAGGAACCGGAACAAAGAAACTGTCGGCAGAACGATCGGAGTACATGTTGTAGACTGCGTACTCGTAGTTCCATGTGCCGTTTCCATTATCAATGACGTCGTATCCAGCAATGAAGAGACCTTCATTCGCAATCTGAATATCCACCAAATTGACGGAAGGCTGGAAATCTTGCCATGCCTGAATCGGAGGGGACATCATTTCTGTTCCACCCACGAAGCTCAATGCTCGGGTACCAGTCTGGCCGACATTGACTCTACGGTATGAAGCGTTGTTGGCTTGGTTCCCCGCGATCGAGTCATCGAGTGCTACGTACTGACCACTGACAAAGAAGAGAGCTCCCGGGTGGAGAGCTGTCGTGATGTCGTCTTCGTGCACCTGCAAGCGGCGGCAGATGGTGCTTTCACTAGGAGGGCATGGAGGAGCAGCGTAAGGGAATGGGAAGAAGCCTGTGAAGGCATTGACCTGTGAACGAGGTACAAGATTTGATTGGCTTCCATTGAGGCCTGCGGAGTATGGATCGGCACAACCCGGAGTCAAGAAAGAAAGACAACCTCCGCCGCCGCCACAACCGGTGCAAAGCCCGGTGTTTTGGAGAGCACAGAATCCATGCTTGAGCCAAGAGGATCCGATTTGAACAAAGCGACCATCATGGAGACGGAACATATCCTGAGCGATCACTGGATGCTGATTGCTACTTGCGATCCAGTCCAGATTCGCCGACCCGATATTGCATGAGGTTGTCGCGATGGAGTAGGCGTAAATACCTGTTCCAGCACTCGTTCCATACGAGTTGGTATCAGGCAAATCTCCAACTATAACGTCCGGGTTTTGAGCAATCGCAACCGAGGTTACCAAGCACAAAACTACTAGACTGAGTCCAAAAAACTTTGGCACGGTCCATTCCTTTCAAGCGGGCTTCAAAATTCCTTGGGTCCTAAAATAACCCAAGGGTTTATGACAAATTACAGAGCCATATCATGAGATTCGCACATGATTAACTGATGATGCACTCAATAGGTACCCACTAGAGGGTTCTTCAACCGACAAACAGATCACATTATTTGAAAACACTGGGTGTATTCCAAAAGTCAAATACTTGCCGTCTCATATTTTCTAACTCTTCTATCTTCTCACTTATCAGGGGTGTATTGAAGTGTTCGTCACATCTTTTTCCTACGGTGCTTTCCCTTGCCTCTCCCTACAACAACTCCTTAGATGAACTGTGGTTCTGAAAGAAAAGAAAGCCGCACCTGAGGGTCCTTATTGTATTTTGGACAGAAACAGCCAAATTTGGCTGTTTAGAGGGAGGTCGTTGGTCATGTCGAGAGATACCTTGGAGTACCGGAGAGCACCTTCCAGCCTCTTTGAAGCGGCGTTTCCCGTCGGTGTGGCCACTGCAGTGGCCATGTGGACCTCGGGATTTATTGCCCGTTTGCCCTTTATACAGGCACATCCCGCTTTGTTATTTGGGGTTTTGGCCGTCATCATGGTCTGGGGCGGCCGCCAGGCAGCGCGTCGGCATCCTCGACATCTGGCTTGTGCTCTGTATGCGGCTCTTGTGGCAGGAACCTTTGATTTATTGGTTCTCGGCTCATTTTTGGCGGAGGATTTATCCGATGCTCGCCGGACGGTGATGGCCCTGACCGGATTATTTACCTCCCTCTGCCTTCTGTCGACGCTTGGCGCATGGACCGTCAGTTCTCAAAAATTAGAAGTTGAAATCTGTTCGAGGGGAGAAGGGTTGCGTTGGCTAGGAGCCTCTACCTTCGTCGCCAGTATGGTGATGATTGCCATCGGCGGATTGGTGACGAGTGAAGAAGCGGGAATGGCGGTTCCTGATTGGCCCGCTTCCTTTGGTGAAAACATGTTCCTATTGCCTCTATCTCGAATGACTGGAGGGATTTACTACGAACATGCTCACCGATTGTATGGGACTCTCGTGGGTCTGGTGACCCTCTCGTTTGGGGTCTGCGTATTCTTGTTCCGATCCCCGAAAAACCTACGAATTTTGGCCAGTCTCGCCGTCATTCAGGTCATCTTTCAGGGGATTCTCGGGGGAGGACGCGTGACAGAGGTCGAGTCTGCCATCGTCGTGGAGGGGCAAGTGGCTCAAGTGCAGGAATCTGGCTTGAGTCTAGCCTTGAGAGTTTTCCACGGAGTCGACGGTCAGTTGTTTCTCGCCCTGACAGCGGTCTTGTGGCTCTTGACCTCAAAGGTCTGGAATAACCCCGTCGAAGGCCATATCCCCAGAAATGAGAGATTCTGGTCATTCTTGCTATTGGCGGGATTGACCAGTCAGCTGACGCTAGGGGCTCTCTCTCGACATATTTCGAGGGATTGGATGATCCCGCATATCGTGGGAGCATTCGTGGTTTTGGGTCTCGTCTTTCTTGTGAGTGCGCGTTGCTCCCAGGCCGGAATGCCCGCTCCAAGAGTCAAAATAGGCGTTTGGTTGGGTGTTATCGCCGCTGTTCAGGTCACTTTAGGCTTTTATGCATTGGCGGTCACAGGATCCACAGTCCGGGTGGCTTCCAGTGGAATTGAAGAGGCATTGGTGGCCACGGCGCACCAATCTCTAGGAGCCATCTTGCTGACACTGGCCGGACTTCTGCTGAGCTGGACCTACCATGAAGGATTGATATCCGAAAAAGGGCTATCGGGGGCCAGTTCTACTATTCGAAAAACTTCCTGATTAATAGGTGAGATCGTTTGCCTAGTTCTTCTCTGTTGCTAGCCTGACAAGTGCATGCGGCAGTCGTATCCGTGCTCCGGGGGTTTCGGGGACAAGCGGGTTGGAATTTTTTCCAGACTGGATGCGCCATAAGACATTTTCGCAGCGATTGATGTTGGGTAAGGCAGAACCCAGAAGTCAGTCGGGCAGGAGGAAAAGCGTGACCACGATGCGATCCCCCATCTTCCCTCCCTGGGTGGATACTCTTATCAAATTGATAGGTGCAGGTGCCGGTGTCTCCGGACTGTATGTTGTCCTGATGATTTACTTTGGTGCTTCACCAAAAACACTCAATGCAGGATATATGCCTGAGCAACCAGTTCCCTACAGTCATGAATTGCATGTCGGTGAATTGGGGATGGATTGCAGGTACTGTCACAACACTGTTGAGAAGACAGGCTTCGCGGCTGTTCCTCCAACAGCGACCTGCATGAATTGCCATCAGAATGTTGCACCGACCAGCAATAAGCTGAAGCCCATTCGTCATTCGTTTGAAACCGGTTTACCGGTCGAGTGGATTAAGGTGCACGATCTTCCTGATCATGTGTATTTCAATCACAGTGCTCATGTGACACGCGGAGTGTCTTGTGTTGAGTGTCATGGTCGCGTGGATCGTATGGTAGAGGTTGAACAAGTTGCACCTCTCAGTATGGGTTGGTGTCTCGATTGTCACCGCAACCCTGTGGGGCGAGTGCGACCTGCTGACAAAGTTACAGATCTGGACTGGGGGCTTGATCGGACCCAGGAAGAAAAAGAAGTGCAAGGGATCGAAATCTTGAAGGGCCTGGGGTTGTACGACGCAGACGGTGAGCCGACTGTTAGAATGACCCTCCTGACGAACTGTTCCACATGTCATCGATAAACAAAATGATCGAAAATGGCTCGGGGAAAACACTTTGGCGTAGTCTTGAAGATTACGCTGATACCCCCGAATTTCGCGAGTTGGTTCACAAAGAATTCCCGAACCATGCTCCAGAATTATTCAACTCCACCTCGAGGCGTCACTTCCTCAAGGTCATGGGAGCCTCCGTGGCTCTCGCTGGGGGACTTGCCGGATGTCGCTGGCCGCGTGAGGCGATCTTGCCACACACCAGTCGTCCTGAAGGTCAAATCCCTGGCGTTCCTGAAGCTTACGCTTCGTGTTGGGAACAGCAGGAAGTGGCGGAAGGAGTTTTAGTCACGAGTTTTGATGGTCGACCCATCCGAGTGGATGGCAATGGCGATCATCCGGCATGCAGCGGGACGGCAACGTCTCAGATGCAAGCCAGCGTGCTAAACCTCTATGACCCCGGTCGCAGTAAGCAACCATCTCAAATGGTAGATGGTAAGAGCATTAATGCGACATGGGACGAAGCGATGCTCAAGTTGAGCGAAGTCAAATCCGCAACTAAGATTGCTATGTTGGCGGCTCCCACATCGTCACTGCCGCTCGATGGAATGCGCAAGAAATTCATGCGCCAGTTCAAGAGTGGTAGTTGGCATGAATGGGCGCCCTTGAACAGGGATTCGGAAAGACTGGGTACGGGGCAGGCTTTCGGTTCGCCTCAGAGACCTGTCGCGGATCTTTCTAAAGCAAAAGTACTCGCCTGTTTCGACGCCGATCCTTTGATGACTCACCCCGCCAATTTGTCTCATAGTGCCGGCTGGGCAGCCATGAGACTTTCGGCGGATGACGACGAGGCCAGCATCAGCAGGGTTTATGTTGTCGAGAGTTCCTACTCCATCACTGGCGGTGCTGCAGACATTCACATCACGGCAAAATCTTCGGATATCCCGAGAATGGTGGCCCAACTGGCCAAAGCTCTCGAAGTGGATCTCCCTTCTGATATTGCCAATGTCGTGGCCTCCGCTGGAGTCCCAGATGATCGAATCCTTAAAATGGCCGCGGACCTCAAATCTCAGGGTGGCAACGCTCTGGTGATGGCGGGGGATCGTCAGCCGCCTGAGGTGCATGCATTGGTTCACGCGATCAATGTGTCGGGCTTGGGTGCTGTCGGGAGTGGTAAGCCTCTTGAGTATGCAGAGGTGAGATACCCATCACGTCCTTCTCACTTGGAAGATCTCGAACTACTCGCAACAAGGATCAAGTCCGGCGAGTTGGAGCATTTGATTATTCTAGGTGCGAACCCTGTTTACGACGCTCCGAAGATGAGTGGCGAAACTTGGAAGACACTGATCAGTGAAGTGCCTTCGTCGATCCATTTGGGCGAGTACAAGGATGAAACTGGGAAAGCATGTGCGTGGCATATGAATACCACCCACTTCCTTGAGCAATGGGGTGCCTGTCGTTCCTGGGATGGAACGATTACGCTTCAGCAACCCTTGATCGAACCTCTTTATGCTGGGCGTAGTTCCGTCGAGTTCATGAGTATCCTGATCGAGGATTCTCCTCGTTCTGATTACAACATTACCCGAGAGATTCTTTCAGGTAATGCCGATTACGATTTCGAGGAATCGTGGAGGAAGTGGATTCATGATGGATTCATCGGGGGGACGTCGAATACTGTCGACAAGGCTCCCGGTGCGATTAAAGGTGGTTGGGGTGCTGGGCTTCAGCGAGCCATTCAATCCCCAGGCGGAGACGAAATCGTTTTCCTTCAAGACCATTCACTCTTTGATGGTCGATATGCCAATAATGGTTGGCTTCAGGAACTCCCGGATCCCATGACAAAGGTCACCTGGGATAACTGCGCCATCGTTTCTCCGAAGAAAGCAAATAGCCTCGGAGTGAAGAACGGTGACATGCTGAAGCTGGTGGTAGAGGGAATAGACCTTCAAATGCCTGCCTTCGTGCTGCCTGGACAAAACGAACAAACCATTGCCGTCTCGCTGGGATACGGACGATTGCTGGCCGATCGTGCTGCAGGGCGTCTTTCCAGAAAACCGATGATTTACCAGATTGCAGATGGCGTTGGTTTTGATACCTACAAGCTGCGGTCAGAAAATGCTGTGAAGCAAGGATTCGCTTCGGTCACAGTTTCCAGAGGCGATGGAGAGTATGTTCTCGCCACGACTCAGGACCATAATCCGATTCGTCCTGAAGCCTTCATGGGCGATCTCCAGCGTGAAGCCGAATTGGACAGGGTGGGTGAGTTTGCCCGTACTGTTGAGACCGGTTTTTCTCCAGACCTTTCAGAGGTGGGGCAGGCTGTTAAAGACGCGGGGCCGCATCATCCTCCGTTGAAGAGCCTCTTCCCTGATCATGAATACAAGTCACACAAGTGGGCGATGTCGATTGATTTGAATGTCTGTACCGGATGCAGTGCTTGTGTCATCGCCTGCCAAGCAGAGAATAACATTTCTGTTGTCGGTAAAGACGAGGTGGCAACCGGACGTGAAATGCACTGGATGCGTATCGATCGCTACTTCCGTGGTGAAGATGTTGAGAATCCGGAAATGATTCACCAGCCGATGACCTGTAATCAGTGCGAAAATGCACCGTGTGAACAGGTCTGTCCCGTTGCTGCTACTGTGCACAACGAAGAGGGCCTGAATGACATGGTCTACAACCGCTGTATCGGAACCCGATACTGCAGTAACAACTGTCCATATAAGGTTCGCCGTTTCAACTACTACAACAACACTCATGAACCCAGTAAGACAGAGCAAATGGGCTATAACCCCACGGTGACAATCCGTGGTCGAGGGGTTATGGAGAAGTGCACATACTGTGTTCAGCGCATCAATAAAGCTAAGATTTCGGCACACAATGATCGACGTGATCTCAAAGATGGAGACGTCGTTCCTGCTTGTGCTCAGACCTGTCCGACCAGTGCCATATCATTTGGAGACCTTTCTGATCCAGAAAGCCAAGTAGCCATGACACAGAAGTCGCACCGGTCTTACAAGATGTTGGCGGAACTCAACGTTCGTCCGCGGACAAGTTATTTGGCCCAGCTCAAAAATCCCGGAGAAATGTCGCCAGAAGGTGATGATTCCGGTGAGAAGAAGGAGGGCTAGACGATGAAGCATCTCCTCGAAAAGATTCCCTTCATTCGACCCGAGATTCTCGGCAATGCTCAGAGCCAGGAGATCGACAACACGTCGTATTCTCCTGTAGAGCGTCAGCCTTGGATTACTGGAGAGAATGACAACACTACGATCACGGATAAAGTTTGCGGGATTCTCGAAGACAAACCCACATTTGGTTGGGTCATGTTCTTCCTTCTTTCGCTTTCAGTATTGGGACTTCTCGGTGTTTTCGTTCCGTTCCTTATCTTTTGGGGAGTGGGAGTCTGGGGGGTCAATAACCCTGTGGGCTGGGGATACGCTATCGTCAACTTCGTGTTCTGGGTGGGCATTGGTCACGCAGGTACGCTGATCTCAGCCATCTTGTTCTTGTTCCGTCAAAAATGGCGAACTTCGATCAATAGGGCTGCAGAAGCGATGACTATTTTCGCCGTCATGTGTGCGGGATTGTTCCCCGGAATCCACGTGGGTCGAGCATGGTTTGCATACTGGATGTTTCCGTTGCCAAACCAGATGGAACTTTGGCCTAACTTCCGTAGTCCATTGCTCTGGGACGTATTCGCTGTAGGAACGTACTTCACGGTTTCGTTGCTCTTCTGGTACATGGGAATGGTTCCAGATTTGGCCACAGTGAGAGATCGTGCTAACAATTGGATACGACGTCTTGCTTACGGTGCGCTCTCCATGGGTTGGACTGGGTCAAACCGGCAGTGGCATGTTTACGAGCGTTCCTACCTTCTGTTGGCATCCTTGGCGACACCGCTGGTTCTTTCAGTGCACTCGGTCGTGTCTTTCGACTTCGCCGTTTCACAGGTTGCTGGTTGGCATACGACGATCTTCCCACCGTACTTCGTTGCGGGTGCTATCTTCAGTGGATTTGCCATGGTGGTGACCTTGCTCGTGCCTGCACGACAGCTGTTTGGTCTGAAAGAGATCATTACTCTCCGTCACCTGGAGAATATGAATAAAGTCATCATGCTGACGGGAATGCTGGTCGGTTACGCATACGCGCAGGAATTTTTCATGGCCTGGTATGGCGGAGTTAAAGTTGAAAAGTTCGCATTCATGAACCGTGCATTTGGCCAATACGCTTGGGCATACTGGATCATGGTTTCCTGCAACGTGATCTCTCCCCAGATTTTCTGGTTCAAGAAAGCTCGAACTAATATCTGGATCATGTTTGTCGTGAGCATCTTCGTCAACATTGGTATGTGGTTCGAGAGATTCGTGATCACGGTCACCAGTCTTGCGAACGATTATACTCCTGCTGCGTGGGATTATTACACTCCCAAGCTGGCAGACGTCGGCATCATGATCGGCGCATTTGGATTGTTCTTTACGTTGTTTGCACTCTTCTGTCGCTTCCTCCCATTCATAGCAATGAGTGAAGTGAAGGGAGTGATTGCAGATGCCGCTCACTCAACCCCCTCGGAAAAGCCTGTCGAAAGTGGAGATGCGGAATCCGCTCCTTCACCGGCTGCTGGATCATAGGAGTCAATGATGAGTGAACCAAAGACCCATGAACCCGCTTTTGACACCATTACCGCCGAAGGTTCGGTGGATCCTAAGCCAGTGGTGTTGATTGCCGAGTTTGAGACTGCCGACCAACTGATGTCTGCTGCAGAAAAAGTCAGAGACGAAGGATTCAAACGTTGGGATTGCCATACTCCGTATCCCGTTCATGGCCTTGATGGGGCGATGGGAATCCGTCCGACGATTCTTCCCTGGATCGTGCTCGGTGGGGGATTTACGGGGTTCTGTGGAGGACTGTTGATGCAGGGTTGGATGAACGGAATCAGTTATCCGTTCCTGATCAGTGGTAAGCCATTTTTCAGTATCCCTGCCAGTATTCCAGTGGCGTTCGAATTGACCATTCTTTTGAGTGCGTTCGGTGCTTTTGGCGGAATGCTTGCTCTCAACGGCTTGCCGAGAATGTTCAATCCGTTGTTTCGGAGTGACCGTTTCCGTAGGGCCACGGCCGACAGATTTTTCATCAGTATCGAAGCCCGCGATCGCAGATTTGACGCAGATTCAAATGCTCGATTCCTACGTGGAATCGGGGCGAACGCCATTGAAGTGATCGAGGAGTAGCCAAATGACTCTTCCTATCAAGGACACACAAGTTCCGGGCTGGATCATTGGATCAATCATATTGGTCAACATGTTCCTACTCATCCCACCAGTACTCGTGGCGAAAGCTCGATACAGCACATCGAGGACTCCTAGAATCCATGTGTTTCTGGACATGGACCAACAACAGAAGTTTAAAACTCAGTCTGCGAATTCCTTCTATAGGGACAACCGTGCGATGAGATTGCCCGTTCCCGGTACTGTTGCACGCGGTGAACTGAATGCTGATAAACATTACAATTGGGGCACCAATGGCGATGACTGGGCAACGACGTTCCCTTCTCAGGTCAAGGTCAATGCAGATCTGTTAGCCAGAGGCGAAGAGCGTTTCGGAATCTATTGCACACCCTGTCACGGTATTTCTGGACATGGGGATGGACTCGTACCTCGTCGTACAGCCGTATCGGATTACGGTGCATGGCTTGTGACAGATCTTTCTTCGGAAAAGGGTCTCGCCCATCCGATTGGAGAGCTCTTCAACATCATTGGATATGGCATCAATACGATGCCGGGTTATCGATCTCAGATCCCGGTCGAAGATCGTTGGGCCATCGTGGCGTATGTCAAAGCCTTGCAGTTCAGCCAGTCTGTTGACGTTGCTGAGATTCCCGCAGAGGAAAAGCAACGGCTAGAGTCCATGGAGAAACCTTCCTCTTCCGAGGACGGCTCCACGGCCACCCCTGAAGAGGGAAGGTGATCGATATGGGACACAAGCAAACCATAGATCTGAGTACCGAAAATCGCAGCTTGGGCGGACTTTCCGGCCAGTTGATCGGATTCGGTGCCGTTCTCGCTGTTCTGGGATTGATAGGCACACTACTTCTTGGAAATCTTGAAGGTGCTTTCGATAGTCACTCAGAGCCCCATGCTGCAGGGGGAGCTGCCCACTCTTCAGATCCCACGCACTCCGCTGACCATTCTGCTGACCACTCCGGTGGCGATCACGGTATGGCCCACGGTTACGTTTCAACCTGGTCTGTCTGGCATCCATACCTCGTCAGCGCATCTTGGTTGTTGGCCATCTGTCTCGGAGCGATCTTCTTCGTCCTGATTCACCATGTGACGATGGCGTCTTGGAGCACGGTGGTGCGAAGATTAGCCGAAGCGGTTTCCCGTAACTTTGTTTTGATGGGGCTGTTGTTTATCCCGACTCTTATGCCGGGGCAAATGGGCAAACTCTATAAGTGGATTCATCCCGATCCCGGCGACTCGATTATCGCGGTGAAGGAAGCTTATCTGAACTACGACTTTTTCCTGATTCGCATGGCGATCTACTTTTTGATTTGGATCGGTATTTCTTTTTGGTACCACAAAAACTCGGTACAGCAGGATGCAGATGGCGATCTAAAGAGAACGACTCGAATGGCGCACTTCAGTCCGCTGGGTCTGATTTTGTTTGCCATGAGTATCACCTTTGCCGCTTACGACATTCTGATGAGTCTGGATGCGCATTGGTTCAGTACCATTTTCGGAGTGTACCTTTTCGGGGGTAGCGTTTTGTCGTTCCATGCATTCCTCGCACTGATCGTGATCTGGCTGCAAGCGAATGGCAGATTGACCAGAGCTGTCAGCGACGAACACATGCAAGATATTGGAAAGATGATGTTCGCCTTTACCGTTTTCTGGGCCTACATCGCATTTAGCCAATACATGCTCTACTGGTATGCCAACATTCCAGAGGAGACGGCTTGGTTCTTACGGAGACAAGAGAACATGCTGTGGGGTTCATGGGGCTGGTTATTGATCATTGGTCGATTCTTGATCCCATTCCTGTTCATCATGTCCAAGCATGTCAAGCGTAGTCGCCCAATTCTGGCTGTTGCTGCCATTTGGGTACTGATCATGCAATGGGCGGACATGTATTACTTGGTGATGCCACAAATCAACGGTGGGGAAGAATTCCCCTTCACGATGGTCGACATCACTATTCCGATTGGTTTCCTCGGTCTTTTCTTGATCGGTCTTGCGCTCTCACTCAGAGGGCACTCACTGATTGCGGAAAAAGATCCCAGAATGCCGGAATCTCTGGCATTCGAGAATGCATAGAAGGGAGTTCAAGTTGAACGAAAATAAATCAGCGGACGACGCCCATTTACTCGAAGGTGCCGGAGATGATCCGAGTGCTATTCCAACGTGGTACGGCGGAATAGTGTTCACTATCATTTTTGTTGTGAGTGCATACTTATTGGTATTCCTGACCGGTGTAGAAGAAGCCTCTGTGCTTGAGGAAAGAAATCGCTACCAAAGCCGTGAGCTGGAAGAAGTTCAAGGCCTCCAGAATTCTCAACTGAAAAACTACTCCTGGACGGATAGAGACAACAATCGCGTCTCTATTCCGATACAACAGGGTAAGGAAGAAGTCCTGAAGCGATTCGGGACTTCCGGGAACTGATCGGACATGAAACTCATGCAAAAGAGATCACTTCTGGTAAAGAGACAGCAACTCCCGGCAGGGCACTGCATTGCGCAGCTTTGCTCGGGCCTCGTAGATTGTTTTCAAATTCCCAAGGTGGCTCTTTTACTCGCGATCTTCTCTAGTGGATTCGTTTTTGGCCAAGCGCCATCTGTGCCACCTGGAGAATTGAACAAGCAGGAACACGATCCTGTTTTGAAATCCATTGAAGGAATTACGATTACTGATCGCTTAGGGAACACCGTTCCGTTGGATCAGGAAGTGCGCCTTGCAAATGGTAAGCGTGTTCCACTGGGTGAGGTTTTCAAAACCGGATTACCCGTTATTTTCAATCCGATATATTTCAGTTGCCCGATGCTCTGCAATCTTGTCGTAGAAAATATGATCAAGTCGATGGCAGAGTGTGGATTGACGCTGGGTGTCGACTACAAAGTTGTGACGATGAGTATCGACCCCAGAGACAGCGCCCTCGACGCTCGCAACAGAAAGCGGGCTCTCGTCGACGTCTTTAAAGAAGAAGCCGAGTTGACGGGCGTGAGTACCGATCAATCCGCAGAAGGCTGGAACTTCCTCACAGGCGCTGAGAGCAACTTACGACTGATCGCTGATAGCGTCGGATTTGACTATCAATGGAACGACTACAACCAAGAGTACGCTCATGGAGCAGGGGCATTCATCCTTTCTCCTGAGGGGAAACTGACACGAACTCTTCAAGGGATCGAATTTGATCCACAGACTCTTCGACTTGCACTTGTCGAAGCCTCCAGCGGTAAAGTGGGGACTTGGGCAGATCAGATTATATTGACCTGTTTTGTTTACGATCCCAGTAAGGCGAGATACGGTCCAACGGCACTCTTGGTCATGCGACTCGGCGGGCTCGTAACGGTAATGGGTTTGGGGGGCTTTTTGCTAGTCCTCAAAAGGACGGGGCGGTTTTAGTCATGCGAGCAATTCCTGAAGAGGTTGAAAACGACTCCAGTGACTCTCAGAGAGAGCAGGCATCATGATGCATTTCCTCACTTCAAGTTTCCAAAGCTTGGCGACACAAACCGGACCATCCTTTTGGCTTCCGGAGTCCGTCTCCAACTTTGCTCCAACCGTAGACGGCGACTTTTACTTCGTCTATTGGGTTTCCATCTTCTTTCTCGTCCTGATCACTGCGCTTCTCATTATCTTCATGTGGAAGTTTAGTGCTCCAGAAGGACAGAAAGCCACGAGTCAGAATGATCACAATCTGATTCTTGAGATCGCCTGGACGGGTATCCCGGTGATTCTTTCGCTGATGATGTTCTGGTACGGCTACAAGGGCTATGTCGCCATGGCGACACCTCCTTCGAACGCGATGGTCATCACAGCAGAGGCTGCGAAGTGGTCATGGAATTTCTCCTACCCTGCGAGTGGTACTGTCGTTTCTGGTGCTTCGGAAGATTTCAACGAGATCCGTAATGCATTACGCACGGGTGATTTGACTGCTGAACAAGCTGCTGAGCGCGAAGCCAAAGTACTCGAAAAGGCGGGACTTCATGTTCCCGTCAATACACCGGTTCAGGTGAATGTACTTGCCGCCGACGTTCTGCATTCCCTTTTCATTCCGGCATTCCGGGTGAAAAAAGACTGCGTACCTGGACGTATTGGCCAGTTGTGGTTCGAAGCCACTGAACCTGGAGTGTACTCACTATATTGTTCAGAATATTGCGGTCAGGGGCACTCAGCGATGCACAGCAAGGTCGTGGTGCACCCTTCCCAAGAAGACTTCGACAAGTGGTTAGCAGTGGCGGCATCCTATGACGAGGCTCTCCCATTTCCCGAATTGGGCGAAATCGTATGGAAGCGAAAAGGCTGCGTCAGTTGTCACAGTCTGGATGGCGCCAATAAAACTGGCCCGACGTGGAAAGGCCTCTTTGGTAGCGAGAGGAAGTACACGGAGAATGGCACTCTAGGGAGTGCTATTGCCGACGAGAGTTACATTGAAGAATCGATTCGCTATCCGATGAAAAAAATATCTGACGGTTACACCGGGCAGATGCCAGTGGTCAAGTTGACGGACAAAGAGATCCTTTGGGTCACTGAGTTCATCAAGAGCCTCAGGTAGTAAGGAGCGCAATAATGAATCCCGACGAAAGGCCTCTACTGGATCCGATCTCTCTTCTCAGGAAGTCGAGCAGACTTCTCATGAGACGAAGATTTCCGGACCCAGTTACCTGACGGTTACGAACACGTTGACGTCCTGGATGTTCACTCTTGATCACAAGCGTATTGGCTTGATGTATCTGGTGGGAGTCCTGTCGATGTTTCTTCTTGGAGGAGTGTTCGCTCTTCTTGTAAGAACTGAACTATTTTCTCCCATCCCGCTGATCACGCCGCTGTTTGCCGGAAGTGATGCAGGGGCGCAGGCGGATCTGTACAACCAGTGGTTTACAACCCACGGTGCGATCATGGTGTTTCTGGTCATCATTCCAGGAGTGCCCGCTGCACTTGGAAACTTTGTCCTGCCGCTCCTATTGGGGGCGAAGGACGTGGCATTCCCACGATTGAACCTTGGATCATTCTATCTCTGGGTGTCCGGGGCAGCTTTCTTTGTCTACGTGCTCTTCAGTGGCGGCGTGGACACGGGTTGGACCTTTTACACTCCATACAGTACGAGTTCGCCAACAGCGGTTATTCCTGCTGTCGTCGGCGTCTTCATATTGGGTTTCTCGAGTATCTTCACGGGTCTCAACTTCATTGTGACGATTCACAAGATGCGACCCAAGGGGATGACTTGGTTCAACATGCCTTTGTTCCTGTGGGCGACCTATTCAACGGCTGTCATTCAGGTCTTGGCCACTCCGGTTCTTGGAATCACGCTTCTGCTTTTGATTCTTGAGAGAACCCTTGGAATTGGAATCTTCGATCCGCAAAACGGAGGAGACCCGGTTCTCTACCAGCACTTCTTTTGGTTCTACAGTCACCCCGCGGTCTACATCATGATTATCCCCGCCATGGGAGTGATCAGTGAAATCATCGCGGTTCATAGTCACAAAAGAATCTTTGGATACCGTTACATCGCATACTCGTCAGTTGCGATTGCTATCTTCTCCTTCATCGTTTGGGGTCACCACATGTTCACGAGTGGTCAGTCCACTATGATGAACATCATCTTCAGTGGTATTACCTTCTCTGTGGGAATCCCTTCCGCGATCAAGGTCTTCAACTGGATAGCAACGATGTACAAAGGGTCCATCAATCTCAACACATCAATGCTTTACGGTATCGCCTTTATATTCCTATTCACCATCGGCGGATTGACAGGTTTGTTCCTAGGCGTATTGAGTATTGATACCCATCTGCACGACACCTACTTCGTGGTCGCACACTTTCATTACGTCATGATGGGAAGTGCCTTGATCGCGTTTGTTGGGGGACTTCACCATTGGTGGCCAAAAATGACGGGTCGCATGTTCAATGAATTCTGGGGCCGCATCGCGTGCATGCTTGTATTCATTGGATTCAATTTGACGTTCATTCCGCAGTTTGTCATGGGCTCACTGGGTATGCCTCGTCGTTACTACACATATGAAGACAAGTTTCAAATCTACCACCAACTTTCGACGATTGGTTCATACGTGATGGCTGCGGGATTCTTCCTGACAGCTTTCTATCTGATCCAATCGCTGGTATCGGGCAAGAAAGCTCCGATGAATCCATGGGGTGGAAACAGTCTTGAGTGGCATACACCGTCGCCACCTCCTCTGGAAAACTTCCACGGGGTTCCTTCTGCGACAGATCCATACGAACTCGATCAATTCGACTATGATCCCGTAACCGGGAACTACTCCAGCCAGAGCTCTAAAGGCTTGGCCTGAAGATGGGAGATAAGATGAGCGGCGACGCGCATCAGGAAAAACCCGAAGAAGCTGCCGGTGAACACGGTGATGGGCATGGCCATGGCCACTCTCCTCATCTCGCGCACCACTTTGACAGTCTTCAGCAACAATTCGAAGCAGGTAAGCTCGGAATGTGGCTATTTCTGGCAACCGAGGTTCTTCTCTTCGGGGGATTGTTCTGTTTCTACACTGTTTACAAGGCGAACCATCCCGAGCTCTTTGAATGGGGACACCAGTTCCTCGACAAGAGATGGGGAGCCACGAATACGATGGTCTTGCTGTTCTCTTCCTTGACGATGGCTCTCGCCGTTCGTGAAGCGCAGCTGGGTCGTAAAAACAGAATTCTGTTTTTTCTATCCATCACATTCGTATGCGGATTGGGCTTCATGGGAATCAAGTACATTGAGTACTCGAAAAAATTCCATGAGGGACTCTTCCCAGGCCAGAGTTTCTCATACGCCACTGTTACAACGGCAGAGGCGGAGAGGGATCTCCTCGAACTCAATGTGGTTGCACAAAAGACCGATATCTCTCGTCCACTTGCAGAAGTGGTGTTGATTGAGCCCAAGGCGAAGGGGCAGGTCAAAACTCCAGCGATGGCTCCCGGAGGACGGGCTATCAATCAGGATGAAATCGACATGGAGATCGAAAAGCAGAGCGGTCATCCGGAAGGCGAGGGGTTATATATCCCCCCTGCGGAACTGCCGAAATCGGCCAGGCCACCCAATGCTCATGTGTTCTTCAGTATCTACTTCTGTTTAACGGGACTCCATGGGATTCACGTGTTGATCGGCATGGCCGTCATGGTCTGGTTGATGGTGCTGGTAGCGAAGGGCCGTATCGGTCCTGAATTCTTCACCCCGGTGGACTTGGGTGGTTTGTACTGGCACTTGGTGGATCTGATTTGGATTTACCTCTTTCCCTTGCTTTACCTTGTGGAATAGGAGGCATCATGAGCATCGTTGAAAAACTTCTGAATAACGTCGACTGGCTCATCCTGTCGGCAGCCTTTTTAAGTCTCCTTGTCACTCTTGTGGTGGGGAAGATGACTAAAGGAACCAAGGATCCTCATCCGGTTGTGGGTCATATGACCCCTACGGTTCTAATGATGACAATTCTGACGGCTCTCTTGTTTTTAACATGGATCACCGTAGGAGTTTCTTACATCGACTTAGGGTCCCTGAACATCATCGTGGCAATGGGTGTCGCAACCATTAAAGCCATTTTGGTCTCGTTGTATTTCATGCACTTGAGGTGGGATAGACCCTTCAATGCCATCATTCTCGTCGGGTCATTTCTTTTCCTTGGAATCTTTTTGGGCTTTGCCCTTCTCGATACCGGTGAGTACAAGGAAAACCTGATCGTGGATCCGACAATACTTGAGACGCAGTTTAATCCCAGCGACTAGATTTCGTCAGAACTTCTGACCGGAGAAGGAATTGACCGAGGAGTCTTTGCAATCAAGGTTAGAGGAAGGGGAGACGTTACCGTCTCCCCCAAATCCCATCGCTATTCGCATGGGAATGTGGCTCTTCTTGTCCTCAATAGGTGTCTTCTTCATCGCGAGTATCATCGGGATCGTTATCATTAGGAATTCTTCTCCCAACTGGGGAGAAAATGCCCCTCCTATTCCCGACCTTGCCTGGGTCAGCACGGGTGTCATCCTTTTAATTAGTGTGTTTTCTCAGCTGGGATTGTCCTCTGTCAGAGAGGATTCGCTTCGCCTCTTTAAGGCTTGCATGTGGCTGGTCCTGATTCTTGGATTTGTTTTTCTATTTCTGCAGGAACAGGTTTGGCAGCAGATGTTGTCAGGAGGAGATGGGAGCTTTAATGCCAGTTCTTCTCTCCATGGCTGGACTATTTATGCTCTTGGATTGATTCATGCACTGCACTTAGCGGGTGGATTGGTTTTTCAGGCTTATGTGACTTCTTATGCAACGCGCGGTGGCTACTGGAGTCTGCATCATATCACCGTCCAGCAAGTCACATTGTATTGGCACTTTCTCGGAGGAGTCTGGGTAGGATTATTCGCATTCCTACTATGGCTCGCTTAGCCCTTTTGATGGAGAGCACGTCCTTTATCGGGGCGTCTCGAACTCTAGTTCCCGGGCATGAACAGCAAACCAGGAACTGACGGCATACGCCCCATTATCAATACGGAATTGATCCTCGTCGACGATCGCTACTCGCCATTGGCCTGAATCTCGGGTCAGTTGAACTCTTGCGAGATTTTTATATGTATCTTTGGCAACTGGGGCAAACGGATACCGAGGTAAATCACGTTGGCGATAAGGAAGATAAGGCTCTTTCTTGTAGTAGTTGCGATGTGATTCGAGTATGGCCATCACGTCTGTAGACGGAGATTCTTCTAGCCACTCATTCCAAGTCGTCAGGGAAAAGGGAAGCAGTTGGAGTTCTTCTCCAGATCGAGGACCGAAGAGGGCTTTCCCATCGACCGGACTCCATAGACTTTCGAGTTTTCGTTGATCTGGTCCCAAGCGATCGTGAATCAACAAGCAACAATCGAGAATCAAACCGCTCGTTCCAAAGAGAGGAGGTTCTACAGAGGTCGATGTCGATTTGCGTTCAAAGACGCAGAGAGTTTCTGACAGTGGGTGATAAATCACGCATATAGGCACACCGCCGACGACGTCGTTGACGACTTCGTGCCATTGAAGAAGCCTCAGTGGGTAGGCACGAGATTCTCCGTTAAAACGAACACCTACGACTTCGCTGGAAGAAACTAGAAACCTTTTTCTGAACGAGGATCCGAGTTCTATGACTTTTGCTTGTCCCCATACTTCGGGCATATCGACCGATGTGATTTGCCCAGGGACTCCCCAGCGCACGAAGGTGGGGTCTGCTATCAGAGATTCTGGAATATCGAATCCGTTGGTCTTGAAGCCTTGAGGTCCGAGACGCTGGGCTTCTTGAAGAGCTCTGGAAAGATGTGGTATTCGCCATGCTGCGACGGAAACAAGGAGCACTGAGAGCACCAGTATCAAAGCTCTGAACTTGAATCGATCTCCTTTTGAAGAAACGGGTCTGTTCATGAAATGGGACCCGCATCTGCAACGAGTGCTCCCAGTACGATCGGAAGGTACAACAGGCTTGCGAAAAACAAACTTCTAGCAGCAGGGCGGCTTCTCTCTTTAAGCAGTTGGTAGGATCTGTATGACATATATATTCCACCCAAGCTCGAAACTCCCAAATAGATCCAGCCCGCTGTTTGCATCAATGTTGGAATGAGACTGACGCCCCAAAGAAGCAGTGACCAGAGTAGCGCGGTCAGTGCAGTGCGATGCCCATCTTTGTCGATGCTGGGAAGCATTCTGAATCCTGCTTTTTCGTATTCGGCTCGGTGCATCCAAGCGATCGCGAGAAAATGGGGTATCTGCCAAATAAAGAGAATGCCAAAGAGTGTTAGCCCTACAGGATGTAAAGGTGATCCACCGGCCCCGCACCAACCAATCATGGGCGGAAGTGCTCCGGGTATAGCACCAAAGAGTGTGTTGAGAGTCGTTCGCATTTTTAACGGAGTGTAGACAAGAACGTAGAGCAAGAGACTGACGATACCGAGAATTGCAGCGAAGACAGTTCCACCCTGCCAGACCATATAGCTACCGAGTGATCCCGTTATGAATGAATAGGGAATAACGATCCCTGCTCCGACTCTTCCCCTTGCTGTTGCTCTGACAGCCGTGCGCTTCATCAGTTGGTCTTGTTTACGTTCCCATAGCATGTTCAAGGAATTTGCTGCCGCAGCGAGGAGGGCGGTTCCTGCAGAGATGGCGAGCAGTGCTCCCCAACGATCGAGCCATTGATCGGTCGTCCCTCTAAAAGAACTCACGTCAGTAAACGACCATGAGGTCGCGACACCCAGGCTCGCGGTGATGACGACTAGGAGCGTGAGTCTAGGTTTGGCCAGTTGAATGAGGTCCGAAATGAGCCCCGGATCCTCGTTTTTCGAAGAATCGGGCTGATTCGGTTGGTCTTGGGTTTCTTTCAAATCACTCTCCTGTCCATGGGAGTTTAGTGGTTGGAAGGCAATTCAACCACCAGACCCAACTTCACTTGTGGGATCACTTGACGGTTACCCCCAGAGTGGGAGAATCTAATCAGGACCAGATTGGTCCTCATTTGAGTTTTCCTGGGGTCTTCGGCGGGATGAAATCACCACGAAGTGACACAGGAGGCACGGAGAGAACCGGCAAGGGTATTCGAGGTATGTTGCGCCTGAATCGTCAAACCGATTACGGAATCATGATTCTGACCTGCCTGATCAGGGAAGGTGAGGGGGAGCACCCCCGTCGTCTTCTTTCTGCTCCGGAAATCGCTATGACCTCAGGGCTCGCACTGCCCAATGTCAGCAAGATTTTGAAAGCTTTGGTTCGGGGGGAAATCCTCGAATCGAGAAGGGGTGTCCAAGGCGGATACCAATTATCTCGTCCTTCAGCAGAGATTTCGATTCAGCAGGTGATCACGGCCCTCGATGGTCCCATTGCCATGACCGACTGTGCGGAGGGTGGACCAGATCAATGTGACGTGGGATCACTGTGCCCGATGAGTGAAAATTGGAAATTTATCAACGATCGAATTGTTGAGACTCTGGAGAATATCACGCTTGAGCAGATGGCTATTCCGGGTGGAGTGCTGGCTGCCGCTGGAAAAATCTCAGAGACCGAACAAGGGAGAATGAAGGACAAGAATGTCTGAAGCAGAAGAGTTACAGAAACTTGCCGACAAGGAATATGAATTCGGTTTCGTCACTGATGTCGAGGCGGATTCTATACCTCCGGGACTTGATGAAGACACCATCCGCGAAATCGTCAAACGAAAAGGGGAGCCTGATTGGCTTCTTGATTTTCGTCTGAAGGCGTTTCGTCATTGGCAAACCATGGAGGATCCCGCTTGGGCGAAGGTTAATAAGAATACGGTCAACTACCAAGACCTGATTTACTACAGTGCTCCTAAGCCAAAAAAACAGCTGGATAGTCTCGATGAAGTGGATCCTGAACTTCTTGAAACATTTGAGAAGTTGGGGATTTCCTTAGAAGAGCAAAAACGTCTGAGCAATGTGGCTGTGGACGCTGTCTTTGATAGTGTTTCTGTGGCTACGACCTTCAGCGATAAACTGGCTGAACTGGGAATTATCTTCGGTTCATTCAGTGACGCTGTGAAAGAACATCCGGATCTGATTAAGAAGTATCTGGGCTCGGTCGTTCCATACACAGATAACTTTTACTCGGCACTCAATGCTGCGGTCTTCTCCGATGGATCATTCTGCTACATCCCTAAGGGAGTGGCCTGCCCTATGGAGTTGTCGACGTACTTCCGAATCAATGCCGCAGGAACTGGTCAGTTTGAGCGAACCCTGATCGTTGCTGATGAGAAGTCGACGGTTTCCTATCTGGAAGGGTGTACTGCACCCATGAGAGATGAAAACCAGTTGCACGCCGCTGTGGTTGAGCTCGTCGCTCTAGAGGACGCCACCATTAAGTACTCCACTGTACAAAATTGGTATCCAGGCGATGCCGATGGCGTCGGCGGAATCTACAACTTTGTCACTAAGCGAGGCTTGTGTAAGGGAGATCGCTCCAAGATTTCCTGGACTCAGGTGGAGACGGGTAGCGCCATTACTTGGAAGTATCCTTCTTGCATTCTCCAAGGGGACGACTCTATTGGAGAGTTCTATTCAGTGGCCTTGACCAATAATCATCAACAGGCTGATACCGGTACCAAAATGGTTCATCTAGGTAAGCGAACCCGAAGCACTATTATCTCCAAAGGTATTAGCGCTGGCCAAGGTCAAAACACTTACCGAGGTCTCGTTGACGTGAAGAAAAATGCGGAGGACGCACGGAATTTCTCACAATGTGATTCCATGCTTTTGGGAGATCGTTGCGGAGCTCATACCTTTCCGTATGTAGAGGTTCGTAACCCTAGTGCCAAAGTGGAGCATGAGGCGACCACCTCCAAGATCGGTGAAGATCAGATTTTCTATTGTAATCAAAGAGGTATTTCCACAGAGGACGCCATCTCGATGATCGTGAATGGCTTTTGCAAAGAGGTCTTCAGTGAACTTCCAATGGAGTTTGCTGTCGAGGCCCAAAAGCTTTTGGCGGTCAGTCTCGAGGGGAGTGTTGGATAATGTCTGAGAACGAAAAAGAGGGCTCGATGATTCTTGAAGTAAATGATCTCCACGCTTCAGTGGAGGACGCACCAATATTACGTGGTCTTAATCTTGATGTTAAACCCGGTGAAGTGCATGCCATCATGGGGCCAAACGGTTCAGGTAAGAGCACGTTTGCTAACGTAATTGCCGGGCATGAAGACTATGCCGTTGATAGCGGGTCTGTTCGATACAATGGTATCGATCTGCTCGATCTCTCTCCGGAGGAACGTGCATGCGAAGGAATCTTCCTCGCATTTCAGTATCCGGTATCAATTCCTGGAATTTCAAATGCCTACTTCTTGAGGTCTGCATTGAATGCTGTGCGTCGCTACAGAGAAGAATCTGAAGTAGATGCAGTCGATTTTCTTCAACTGGTTCGATCAAAGATGGCACTAGTAGGAATGGATGAAAAACTGCTCCAAAGATCTGTCAATGATGGATTCAGTGGCGGTGAAAAGAAGAGGAATGAGATTCTCCAGATGGCGGTTCTCGATCCTACACTAGCCATATTGGATGAGACTGATTCCGGTTTGGATATCGATGCTCTGAGAATCGTCGCAGAAGGAGTCAATGCTCTTCGCGGTGAAGATCGATCCTTCATTGTGGTTACTCACTATCAGAGACTCCTTGATTACATCGTTCCTGATCACGTTCATGTTCTTTCTCAAGGACAAATCGTCAGGTCTGGTGATAAAACTCTCGCGCATGAACTAGAGCGAGAAGGG
>JAACCY010000112.1 GCA_009937185.1 Planctomycetia bacterium | reverse complement strand
ATATTAAGCGATTAGTCGTCTCTTAATCGAACCGCTTTTGTTTTCTTTGGCACCTTTTGCTTGCCCGATAATTCCATCTTCATGTACGAAAATAATGCTATTGCCAAGGATATCACAGCACATCCACCAAGATATGTTTGAGTCTGATAGAAATGAAAATCAGGAATTAATTGAAGTAAAAACGCACTTCCAGATAAGGCCGCAAGCATGTATCTGGCGCGCCAATTCAAGCTTGTCAAAGTCACATATATCGCGATGGAGGCGAAGAGGAATAACAGGCTAAATATTCCAATGCTCGATATATCGTTATTTCCCTTTGGGATTGCATGATTCGCCGCCATTCCGAGTCCGCCGATGATGAAAAACGGATTCATCCATTCGTGAATGAGAGCAATTCGTCTACGTTCCAATCGGAAATCTCGAGAGAGAATCGTCGAACTCAACAGCAGCACCATTCCACATAAAGCGAGAGACCAACCTTTATCTATGGATAGATTGCCAGTGCTTAAACCCAGCCAATTTAAGGCAGGCGACATGCCAAACATGAATAAGCCAATGATTAGAGCGAGGGAGCCTGTCCAATGAAATGGTCGCCCAAAGCGCGGCTTATTCATCGATTCGAAAGCGAGACCACTCAGCCACGAAATTGACATACTTAGAATTCCAAATGCTTGACCTGCAGCTGACCAGTCTAAAAAGCCGAGCATTAACAGCAATGATCCGTGTGAGAAAGTGAGAAGGGCTGCTGAAACCCATGCATAAAAAGAGTGGCCCGTTTGATTGAGTCTTATTACTGAGACGATAAGACTCAGGATTCCTGCGGTGAACATCGATTTGTTGGCGATGCCGTGTTTGCTAAAGAGTTCGATCTTTGAATTCACATTTGGATTCCAAACAAAGTTGCTGAGAATCGAAATGAGCGTTGGCACGAGACTTAGAATGAATCCGCTGGCAAATAGAGGGCGTATCCGTTGCTGAGTTGTGTATTGGACAAGATACGAAGACAGGCCTAGAGTTGTGGCGATGAACAATGGAAGGGTCCAGGAGAACACTTCGCTTACTTTTTCACGATAGAAAATTCCTGATAGAGCGGCAGTGACGACCGCTAGCCATACACAGAGGTACAAACCAATCTCACCCGCTTGGATTTTTCTCGTTTCAGTAGGCCATGTATCATCGCCTTCTAGGACTTTACGATAATCCCACCTCAAAGCATCCCTGCTTTGTCCCTGAATCATCCCAAGATCGAACCATTTTTCTATCGTTTCGACATGCTCTTCGATTCTGTTGAGAACGTGGTCTTGGACTTTTCCGGCTTTTAATTGCACAGGTTTATCGATGAGGATTTGTAGAAGTGCTTGGTGCACCTCTTCGGCAGATGGCCGTTTTGTCGGCTTGAATGAGAGACAAGCCAACACGACTTTTTCAAAATCAGGTGAAATTTGAGGCTTTATCTCTCTGGGGAGTGTTGGGTCGCCTGCAAGGATCGAAGAGACAGTTGGAGGCTTTCCTAGTTTTGAAAATGGGTGCCTCCCCGTCAGCGCTTCATGCATCAGGACGCCTAGTGAGTAGATATCAGACTGAGTCGAGGGTGCGCCACCCTGAAGTAGTTCAGGAGCTGAATAACTCACGGTTCCAGAACAAGAACTCGATTCAGTTTTGTCTGAGATATGTATGGAAAGTCCAAAATCAAGAATTCTGACTTCATGAGCTGGGGTAACGATGACGTTTTGAGGTTTTATGTCACGGTGAAGAATGCCCGCATGATGCGCTGCTTTGAGTGCGCGAGCCACTTCGGAGACAATCTTGGCGATTTGTTTAGGCTCTAGTACAGCGCTGACATTTTGAAGTTCATGTCCATCGATGAGTTCCATGACAATCGCTGAATGACTTTCATTTTCTATGACACCATAGACTGTGACGATGCATCGATCATCCAAAGCTGCGGCTTTCCTGGCCTCATTCAAGATTTGATTTCTTTGATCAACCGTACTTTCGTCAGCGCGAAGAACCTTGATAGCAACGGGTCGATTAAGGGTGAGATCAATGCCTCTGTATACAACCCCAAGTCCGCCTCGTCCTAGTTCTCCTTCAATCTTGTATCCCTTGAAAATAGGAATTTGCGGATTCAATTTTTGATTGCCTTGAGATTTATCAGAAGGACTAGGAGTAAATTCTACGGTTTCGTCTTCTTGATGACTCAAATGCCCTCCTCTCAGTTGAATTTTATCTGAAACATTCCCGATACATAGATCTGAGTTTCCTCAAAATTTGGACCTTATGACAGACAGAATTTCAGGATTACTTCAAATCTAATCTAAGACTCCATTTTGGAGATAAATTTTTGCATAGGCACCGCAGAGATCACCTCAGCGATTAAATCTTCTTCGCAGTCGTCCCATTTCTTCAATCGGATACAGCTTTTGCCCATATCGAGCCGTGTTCCCCGTGCTTTCCAATCTTTGACAAACTT
>JAACCY010000111.1 GCA_009937185.1 Planctomycetia bacterium | reverse complement strand
GATGAGAGCGGGATCCAATTTTGTACGCATCTGAAAGGCAAAGCTTCCTGGTTTCTACCATTCAACCGCGGCTGGAATGATGGCGCAGGAAACCCACCCAACCCGACAGGTCTCAAGACAGACTATCTGTGGAAAGAAGTGCTGACGCGAGAGAGCATGACCAACATCCTTGAAAACTATGCTCAGGTGGTGGAGAGCAAAGAAGAGAAGACTGGAAAAAAGAAAAAGACCCAGATTTGGCCCCGCTACCATCAGCTGAATGTGGTGAGGAGTCTGCTGGCCGATGCCGGAGAACAGGGCGCGGGAAGGCGATATCTTGTTCAGCATTCCGCAGGCAGCGGAAAATCGAATTCGATCGCCTGGTTGGCTCATCAGTTAATCGGATTACAAAAAGATGGAGGGACCACCTTCGATTCCATCATCGTCGTGACCGATCGAAGAATTCTCGACAAGCAGATCCGCGACACTATCAAGCAGTATGCTCAGGTTGGTGCAACGGTGGGGCATGCTGAAAGATCAGGAGATCTGCGAAAATTTATTGAGGATGGGAAAAAGATCATTATTTCGACGATTCAGAAATTCCCCTTCATTCTCGATGAAATTGGCGACAGCCAGCGAGGGGGCAAGTTCGCCATCATTATCGACGAAGCCCATTCCAGTCAGGGTGGTCGCACCAGCGCGGCCATCGCCCAGGCGCTCTCGGAGGCGGGGGAAGTGGGAGATGAAGAAACCTACGAAGATCAGATCAATCGCCTGATGGAATCGCGCAAGCTGTTGCCCAATGCCAGTTACTTTGCATTTACTGCCACGCCCAAAAACAAAACTCTGGAAATCTTCGGCCAGGCGGATCCGCAACCGGATGGCACAGTACGCCACCACGCATTTCACACCTATTCGATGAAACAGGCGATTCAAGAGGGATTTATTCTGGATGTGTTGGAGCATTACACGCCGGTGGAAAGCTTCTACAAGTTGGCCAAAACCGTCGAAGGAGATCCGGAGTTTGATGCCAACAAGGCGCAGAAGAAGTTGAGGCGATTTGTGGAGGGCCATGACCATGCTATTCGCCTCAAAGCGGAGATCATGGTGGATCATTTCCACGATCAGGTTCTCGCCAAAAACAAGATTGGTGGCGAAGCGAGAGCGATGGTGGTCACCAATGGGATTGAACGCGCGATTCAGTATTTTTACGCCATTCGGGATTACCTTAAAGAGCGAAAAAGCGGTTACGAGGCGATAGTTGCGTTTTCGGGTGAACCGGAGTTTCAGGGCAAGAAGGTCAGTGAAGCTTCCCTCAACGGTTTCCCATCCGGCCAGATTGCCGAAAAGATCCAGGAAGACCCTTACCGCTTCCTGATCTGTGCTGACAAGTTTCAGACTGGCTACGACGAACCGCTCCTGCACACCATGTATGTCGACAAAACGTTGTCAGGAATCAAAGCAGTACAAACCCTGTCGCGGTTGAATCGTGCGCATCCCAAGAAACATGATGTCTTTGTCCTCGATTTCATGAATGACAGCGACACGATTCGCGACTCCTTCGCCCAGTTCTATCGGGCGACGATCCTTTCCGACGAAACGGATCCTAACAAACTTCATGACTTGCAAGGTGATCTGGATGGAGCCCAGATCTATTCTGACGAAGACATCGATGAGTTTGTGTCCAAGTACCTTTCCGGATCGGAAAGGGATCAACTGGATCCAATACTGGACAGATGCACGGCGCGTTATATCGATGAATTGGACGAAGATGGCCAGGTCGATTTCAAGGGCAAGTGCAAGGGCTTTGTCAGGACTTACGGCTTCCTTTCGACGGTGTTGCCATACACCAACGCCGACTGGGAAAAACGTTCGATTTTCCTTAACTTCCTGGTCTCCAAACTGCCTTCACCACAGGAGGATGATCTCTCCCGTGGAATTTTGGATGCCATCGACATGGACAGCTATCGGGTTGAGAAGAAGGCGATGCAAAAAATCCTGCTTCCCGATGAAGATGCGGAGATTGAATCGGTGCCATTCGGTGCTGGAGGCCACCGCGCAGATCCTGAAATGGATCGTCTGTCCAATATTCTCAAGGCGTTCAATGATGTCTTCGGAGACATTCCCTGGGTGGATGAAGATCGGGTTAAGGAATTGATCACGCAAACCATTCCGACTCGGGTTGCCAGTGATTCAGCCTACAGGAATGCCATGACCAACTCTGACAAACAGAATGCCAGGATTGAACACGACAAGGCTCTGCTCAGGGTAATGACGGATGTTATGAAGGATGATACCGAACTCTTCCGGCAGTTTATGGATAATGACGGCTTCAAGCGCTGGATGACGGATACCGTTTTCGATTTGACCTTCCATTCAGATTCGAACTAGGCCCTCATTCTATTAGTCAAGAGACGGTAGCCGAACCTCGCTGATCAACGCTCGGTAGGATGCGTTGATGGATTCCCATTTCAGGGGATAGCTGTTTGCCAGATAAAACGGCGGGTAGTTAACCCAGCGGGTTCTTGGGCTGGGCTGTAGGTATTGAAACCACGATCCGGCTTCAAGGGTCGAACCATCGGTCAGCCAAAAGGGTTCCGGTTCCGGAGCCCTCCCTTCCCAATACACACTCTGGTTGGTGACAAAGATGGAGTAGCGGAAGTCGGTGATGGAGGGAATGTCCCGAAGTGATTCCAGCCGCTCGAGCCGGTGGAGATCCTTGAGGAAGTAGTAGCTGTAGACATCGGATTTGTATTCATCGACAAACTTCAGCTCGATGGGAATCTGCTGGCCCTCTCTGTTCCAAAGCAGATCAAGGCGTGCCCTGGAGACGCAGGGATCCTTCCCCTCTGGAAGCAGGGTGATCGGCGGGTCTTTTTGAGACAACTCGGCAATATCCGCTTCCGATGGCCGCCTGGGAGGAATTGCTGGCGGCTGAAATGTCATTCGCAGTTCTCTTTGGCATGGCTCCAGTTTTTGGCTGAGAGCCAACTGAAGGTCCTCTTCCGATTGAATCGAATCAGAGTTGGCGAAGATCTCGTTCAAGGCAGCGAGGAGTTCTTCTGTGATTTCGTGCTGCATGAAGGCCTCCTGTCCGGCTTCGTGGACGGTTTTCGAAGATTTTGAACCTATCAGCAACGATTCCTGTCAGGAACCGGTCCCGGGGCCGCCATTCGAGGCGGTGCAATGGTGGAATCCTCGTAGAGATGAGCAACTGCCTTCGGGAACGGATAGTGATCCTGCTTGT
>JAACCY010000016.1 GCA_009937185.1 Planctomycetia bacterium | reverse complement strand
TTTTGAGAACTCTATCTGCAGTTTCTCCTACGGATTCGACGATATTGATCGAAGGAGAAAGTGGGACTGGTAAGGATCTCGTAGCACGTTTGGTTCACCAAACGAGTAAGAAATCCAAGGGTCCGTGGGTGACATTGAACTGTGGTGCCATTCCCCAGTCGCTCGTTGAGAGCGAACTTTTTGGCGCACTTAAGGGGTCATACACAGGCATCGATAAAGACAAAACCGGATTGATTGAAAGAGCCCATGGAGGAACTCTATTCCTCGACGAAATCGGAGAACTTCCGATGGAGGCTCAAGTCAAATTGCTCCGAGTTTTACAGTCAGGTCGTATTCGTGCCGTGGGTTCCAACGAAGACAAAGCTGTCGACGTACGGATTATCGCTGCTACTAATCGCGACTTGAGAGAAGAAGTCAATGCCGGTCGTTTCCGTCTGGATCTCTTCTACCGAATCCATGTGGTCCATGTAGAGTTGATTCCATTGCGTGATCGTGAGATGGAATTCCCGCATTTGGTAGAAGCCATCCTCGATAACTTGCGCAATAAGGGCATCAATGTTCCGGATCTTCGTTCAAATGCCATCGAGGTATTGATCCAGCACTCTTGGCCAGGCAACATCCGGGAACTCGAAAATGTTCTCGAACGGTCTGTGTTATTGAGTGGGGGAGAACCGATTGATGGCATTGCGATTCGGGAGCAAATCGCGAATGCACCGCAGCCCATGATCGAAAATAGTCTGGTGAATGGCCCCAGCGTTGAGGGTTACCCCGTGACACTTTCTCTGACTGAAGTGACAGATGCTCATATTCAGAAAGTATTGGATCATCACGGTGGAAACAAGACTCGTGCTGCTCGTGATCTGGGTGTAAACGTGAAAACCATCTACAACAGAACTGTGGCACGTGCGAAAGAGAATGAATCTTCAAACCCAGGAAGCGCACTGTAAATAACTGAATACAGAGCGGAGAGGCTAGAGTCCGGTCGGGTCGATGACCAAAGCGATCGTCTTGCCTCTCCGCTCGATTTGTATCACAACCGGTGCGCCGGAATTTAATTGATCCAGACTATTCGTATGCGACGAAATGACAGCTCCTATTGAAGAGAAGTCTATCGGCTGACCATTGACCATTTTGAGTCGGTCGTCGTCTTTGAGCCCCACCTTGTCGAACAAGCACCCCGCCTGAATATTGAAGATTTTAAGAGATCCATCTTCCATCAATTGGCTGGAAGCGTTCATCAACTCTTGTTGACACTCTGTACGATTTCCAAGTTTCTTCAGTAATGGGCGATTGATTCTGAAGACTTCCGATTGGGGAGTTCTTCTTGTGGAGCTGGGTTTTTCCGGATTCGGTGCAGGAAGCATATTCTCATTGAGAGAGCTGATCTGATCTGGAGTCAGGTTTTTACGAAGTTCTTCTATAGAAATACGCTCTGATTTGAGAGCCACATCTGGAATCGAACTAGGGAGCCCGATGACCAAACCCCAAGTGAGAGCCAAGAGCATAATGAGGGTCAATATACCCCACAGAATTTTGTCGATGAGATTCAAGGAATTCTCCTTCTGATGGGCTCCACGGGGAGACCTGCCTGAGGACCGACTATACTCGAAAGGCGGAATTGTTTCATGATTCCCCGAACTCGAGCGGGATTTCTAGTCGATTCAGAGATTAGGGTTTTGAGCCCAGTTGCCTGTAAATGGGTGTGTATCGGAAGTAAGTCTCGAAGGTGAGGACTCCTAGGGCTGTTTGAGCCACCCGCCCCCCTGCTTTGCCGATCCAGTTGGGATCCGGGTCCCATGAGCCCCGCTTTTCTCCAACAGTGTGCTGCATTGGAAGGACGAATTCCTGCAAAGAAGAGTTCCAGGTATCCCACGCTGCTCCACCGACGTGAAAAAGGGCCAAGGTGGCTGTGTACCAATAGTACATCGATTGAGGTTCACGATCCCAATCTTCACGTTCAGTAGGGGCGGGGAGATGTCTCAGCAGGTCAGTCGAGATCTGGCGACTTTGAAGTGAGTGTGGAGATTCACCATGAATGATGCGAGTCAGGAGACCTACCGCATCGATCCCATAACCTCCACGACCTCGACCTCTTCCTCTGTCTGCATAAGTTGCTCGTCCAGAGGGTTTGATCGAACGCTGAAGAAATCGATTCAGTTTTTCAGTGAGGCGATGGGATGGATGGAATCCCAGTTTACGTCCTGCTTGTATCGCCAAGACTTGCCAGCCTGTGATGGAGAGATCATTTCGTAAAGTCGGAGAGGGAAAGTAATCCCAGCCACCACCGGGTTGTTGTGCCTCTTCGATGAAAGTCAGGGCTAGGAGAGCTTTCTTTTCAATGACCGGGTCCCGCATCAATTGGGCGGCTTCACATATAGCGAATGTGGCGATGCCGTGATCGTACATATTGCGAGGTGAATCTCCTTTGGCACTTCGAATACACCCCGTCGTATCTTGGTGGTCGATCAGCCAGGAAAGAGCAAGGAACGCCGACTGTTCTCTTGTGCTTCCAGTTGTAGAGGGGACGTGTCCGTCTCCGAGAAGGGCGAGCAATGCCAAGCTTGTGATACCTGCTTGGTGCTCGGCATATCCAAGACCATCACAGGGGTTTTCAGTGTCGGCGCAGCGCTTGTCAAAACGTTGAGGTGCCCAATTCCCTTCCGGTGATTGATGTCGAATGAGCCAGTCGATTCCTGCGGCTACTGCGGATTCGGTTTGGGCATTCCCTCCGTGAAGAGAGAGGGCTTTCACTCTCCCTTTGCCGGTTCTGCCGGTGGGAGTGTGGGAAGAGTCTGCATCGGAAGCAAAGACTTTGGGTTGTGTTTGTGCCTCGGTGTTACCGGGAGGAGAGGGATCGCTGATTTCTTCAGTATCAGGGACCGGGAGAACAGGTTTCTCTTCAGTGATTTCTGGTGGAGTCTCCTCCGGTACTAGTGTTTCTTTTTCAGGTTGCGATTCTTCCCGAGGAATATAACGAATCACGAGTCGCGATGGCTCAGGGGGAGGGCTGGGTTGGGGTGATAGGAACGGAATAAGAATGAGTAACAAGACCAGATGAAAGACGGCTGATCCCACTGTGGAGGCGAAGGGGTCCTCAGGAGATTTAGCGATTTCTCTGGCAAGATGTTTTCCACGTTGGGGAGCAATACGGTTTGGCTTTGCACTGCTTTTTCGGGGGGCTACTCGTTTATTGTGGGGTGGCGGAGATGCGGGATATTTCTTTTGGCTGAAAGCTCGAGGCGCCGTTTTCCTCTGGGAAGTCGCATCGACCCTATTCTCTTCGGGGCGAAGGGGGGGCTTCGCTTTTTTGGACGATCCCTTTTCAGCAGAATGGTGATGTGTTTTGGATTGAGAGGGAGATGGTTTCTCGGTGACGGACCGCCGACTTGGGGGGGGCGATGCCGACATCGAAGAGGGCTTTTTCCTCCACCGTGTCAGAAATCGGCGAAAAGCACCGATTTCACGAGAAAAGATGCGTTCTATCAGACGCCTCAATCGGTTCCTTCCCTCTCAAAGTACTCTGAGAGCCTTTTCGAGCTGTGTCAGTGGGTGGGAGCGACTTTAATCGGGAGGGAAGACCCTTCCCGAGATGCCGGCTGAAAAATCCCATCTGGCTAAAAAACCTCTACGGGACCCCGACCCACCCCTATATTGCAGCCCCGAATGAGTGAACGCCAGTCTCCTGAACTTGACTCCCCGAGACCTCGGGATACGATACCTTGCTGTTTCGAAGGCCTTTTGTGAATATGCTGTGGAAGTGGCGAGTTGCTCCTGACGGAGTCCATTTACCATTTTCTTCTCGGGGGATGAATGATTCCTGAGATGATTCCGCAGGTTGCCTTTTCAGTGAAGATGATTCCTGGAAAAACAGGTCGATCCGATGCGACGGGGTCGTGTCATAGTTGGCACAAGTCGATGTGGGATCGTCAAGTTTTCTCGAGGTGTGAATCGGGATGTTCTCCCGGTTAATCACTGATAATGAACCCGTAGAAGGGTATCTGCGGTGATTTGACGAACTGGCTTGAAGTTTGCTTCAAGTATCATGCCTTCCCTCATTGATGGAGGGGACGACGTGAAAACAGTGGCATAGTGATCACTGCAGTTTTGCAAGAGGTCTGGTGTAAGTAACAGCATGTGAGGATTAGAAAAGGGACGACAACGGGGAAAAGCGAACAACGCACTCCTTTCTTACTCGACCCGTTTTCTCGACGCCTCAAAATCGATTCTGACTGATGGAAATGAAGCAGACAGCCTCGGCTTTGGATATCCCATCCAAAGGTCGCCCAACGTGATGCCTTTTTACTGGTGTCATGCATCCGAGGGAAAGGAGAGCCCCCGTGCTCGGCGCTCAGAGGTTCACCGGATCCAGCCGGCAGATACTTTTACTGATCATTTTGGCCACCCTTCTCGGGGGTTGCGATACCGGACAACGATTCGGAGTTCAATTTGGGGATCCAGTCATCACAGATCCTCCACCCGATGACCCAGAGCCGGTCTGTGACCAACCACTGGTGAATTCGGTGGGCCCAGTCATTGGTCAGGCAGGAAGTTTGATCACCTTTTCTGGGGTCAACTTCTCTGACACCCCTGGTGGTAACAGGGTTGTCATGTCCAGTTTCAGTGGAGAAGTTTCCATTGATGCTCTGATCATCAACTTCAATGTCACTCCAGAAGATCCCACGGATCCCACCGCATGTGGGGCTGTGTCGACCTTGACCGCTATGGTTCCGGGTGGAGTGCGCAGTGGACCTGTCACTCTTTTCGTGGATGGCATCAATGCCGGTGCAGGTATCTTCACCGCCGCTCCCGAAATTGTCGGGTATGCCGTCGGTGATGGAGGTAATCAACTTTTGGCGAATGCCGGAGGTCAGATCATTCCAGAAGTCATCGTCATTTATGGATACAACATGATCGGTGTCACAGGAGTCACAGTCGATGATGGAACTTCATCGATTCCTGCAGACAGCGTCACGGCAGGAATCCCGAACACCGCCAACTACAACATCCCTCCAGAGATGGAAGCGGTCACCGTGGAGATTCCGGGTGGCATCATTCCATCCGGTGACACCTCTGCCTTGAGGATCAGTATGCAGGCTTCCACAACAGGGTTGCCTTTGAACAGTTCCAGTATTGACGTTCCTCTGGTCACAGCGGTGGCGGCCGGTGAATTTTCAGACATGCCTCCTTACGTGACAGCGGGTCTCGTTCCTGCTGGTGTGCGTTCGGGCGTCGTGCCCCTCAAATTTGTCGTGGGCTGTTTTCCAGCTAAAGGTCGCTTCGACTTCATTCCGGAGTTCGAAAATCCGGCCAACTCTGGGACCTGGCAGCCATGCTCGAGTTTTGACGATCCCACTTCCGATTTCTCAGGATTTGGATATTGTCCAGGAAGCCTGCTCTTGACGGGGCAGACTCCTTACGCCGTCAATGGTGGTACGGAGTTGGTCTTCATGTGGGACAGTCTCCTTGACCTTCCTGATACTGGCGGACCGACTCCGATTAGAATCAGAGTCGCCGCTGATAATCCCGTTCCTGTGACCTCGCTCAGTGATGATGCGGGCGTTTGGGAATCGGGGGTTATGCTGATTCAAAATGACTCTTCCGTGATTGAGAGCGGTACGGTTTTCGAGCCTTTCGATAATCCAGCCAACTTCGATTTCTCAGAGGGCGGCACAGCGATTTGGGGATCAGGACAACTGAGCTTTAATCCTGCATCCAACGAAACAAATTTCAGCGGTGATACAGGCCTCGGTACCGTCGACGTCGTGTTGCAGTCTGAAAATATTTACGAATTGAATCAGGGCAACGGCTCGATTTTCAACGTGACAGATGAGTTCAATGTGTTTGAGGTTCTTCCCATCGGCCCTGTGCCTGGGGAATTCCATGCACGAACCATGATCATTGAGCAGGGTGCGATTCTCACATTCCCGAATCCTCAGCCGACTCCATTGATCTTCCGTTGCGCAGGTACCGGAGATTCGAATGACCTCGTGTTCTCATTGGCCGCCAATCTCGATTTCTCGGGACAAGATGGAACCAATGGCGACAACAATAATGGAGGTCTAGGAGGTCTTCCCGGACCCGGTGGTGGCCAAGGGGGAGATGGCGGAACTATCACTGTCGATGGAGCGACTCAAACCGTCGACACCATCTCTCCAGCTACCGATGGAGAGTTCGGAGGAACAGCCGGTGGCGATGTTGAAATCATCATTCCTGCTGCTATCTTTGTCGCCCGTCCCGGAAGCGGCGGCGGCGGTGGTGGTGGATCTGCGGGTGAAGATGCCATCAACGATAACTCCTTTACTGCATCGAATCGCGGTTTCAACGGTCGCGGTGGCGCTCCCATCACTGACCCACTGGGATTGAATCTTTCTGGTGGAGGCGGGGGAGCAGGGGGCGGATCAGGTATTCGTCGTCAGCCCACTACGGCTCCTCCGATTGTCAATAATGGCGGCGGTGGCGGAGGTGGTGGCGGTGCCATCATGGTCGTGGTCGATGGTGCTGTGCGTATCACGGGTGAAATTTTGCTCAATGGAGGCGCAGGCCTGACGGGCGTCGCCGGAGCGAACTCCGGATCCGGTGGTGGAGGAGGCGGGGGAACTCTCGTCGTCCGTTCCAGTGGTAATCTGGAGATAGGATCGACAGCGGTCATTTCCGCTATGGGTGGACCCGGCGGAAACCAGACGACAACAGGCAACTTGATGCAAGCCGGTGACGGAGGAGATGGACTGGTTCTCTTTGAGAGTAACGGCAGTCTTGTGGCTCCCGGCTCGATTGAGGCGGATTCACTGAATCCACCCTCGACTCAAAGTGTGGGTTCATCCTTCGGCATCTCTTCAGGGGCGATCGAAGTGGGTAACGGAACTCAACAGTTGACCTTTGGAGTGGCTGGCTCTCCGTACCTGATTGATACCGATACCGGATCGATCACGGATAACACTGCGACAGATCTCGGAATTCTCGGAACAGATGGAGTCTTTGAGTTCGCCTCACTCGTCGTTCAGGACGGTGTTGAAATTAATACTCAGGGATCGAATGCCCTGTTCCTGAGATCACAGGGATTGGTCAACATCGCAGGAACCATCGATTTGAGTGGGCAACCTGGAGAAGCTCCCGATCTGGTTGCCGTTCCACCGACCGGTGGAGCCGGGGGTACTCCCGGACCTGGCGGAGGATTCGGCGGAGCGGGTGGATCGGCGACAGATGCGTCGACCTTTACTTCTGGATCTGCTGGAGGAATCCCTCCCGGCGTTCCTGCCGAGTTGATTGATACAGGAGTTCCTCCTGGTGGCGATCCCGGTGGAACAGTTCCTCCCAATCTCATTGCTGCACCGACAGGTGGTCAATCCACTGCCGGTGAACCTCCCCTCTGTACAGTCGGAGGAGGCGGTGGCGGTGGATACGCCGAGGATGGGGCCAACGGTACGGGTGCAGGAAATTGCGATCCTGTCTTCCCTCTGGCCGGCGATGGCGGATCCAACTATGGCGCCAGCTCTTTCCTCGTTCCTGATCCACTGATTGCGGGGCAAAGCATTGCCCTTGAGGTGGGTGGAGTTGGTGGAGCAGGTGGAGGTGCCCTCTTTAATACGGGGACGACCACAGCATTGGCCAGTACTGGTGGCGGAGGTGGCGGAGGCTACCTTGAGATCACAGCAGGTGGGCCACTGACGATCCAAACAACCGCATTGATCAAGGCACGTGGCGGTAACTCTTACTTCGCACCTGAAGGTTGCGGAGCCGGTGGAGCCGGAGCAGGTGGTGCGATTCGAGTCAGAGGCAAGAGTGTTGTCGTGATCGAGCCGGGTGCCACACTCGACGTCCGTGGTGGCGAAGCGAATACCATCGAACCCGGTGGCGCAGCCTATGACATTTCCAACTCAACTTCCTCAGGGGGCGAGGGCTCTCCAGGTTGGGTCAGGGTGGAAACTCCTCTTGGCTTCGCTGATGGCATCAATGTTCAACCGGAACCGATCAATAATGAGTTCTTCTCCTTCAGCAAGGAATTGAGTTCTGCATTCTCGGTGCCGTATCGATTGGTGACAGATTCCGGGATTACTCTGGGTCTCAACGAAATCTCGAACGGTGTCTTTACGCAGATCTCCGGAGATGGCGGCAACTTTGGTAATCTGAAGGTTCTTTACGAAGGATTTGCTGTCAGTGATACCAGCGGTGGATTGATCGGACCCTCATTGGGAGTCGTGAGTGACCCCGCAGCGTTGGGCGATAGAGCTGAGGCGATTCGAATGATTTTCCTTCTCTATCAGGATTTTGCCGGGGGCAGTTTCGCTCCCACCCTAGACAGTGCTGAAATCGAGTTTTCTGAGCCGATTCCAGTTCCGTAAGAGTCTTCGCTCAAATAAAGCCCTTTGGGCTGAATAAGGCCCTGCCGGTGCATATCGGCAGGGCCTTATTTCTTCTCCGGTGTATTACTCGCAAGAGTCCCAAGTGTCCCCTAATATTGGAGATGTTGAGATCTTCCCCGGTGTCACGTTGACCCAGTGGTTGATCTTGGAACTCGAGACAAAAGGGGGACAATCCATGTCCAGAATCGTCCACGTCGTCGGTACCGGTACCATCGGTGAGCCGCTTATTGGGCTATTGTGTCACTTTAAGGAGAAGCTCGGAATCGACGAGGTCACTTTCAATAAGCGAAGCCCTCTCTATACCGACAGATCCAAGGTGAAAACGCTTCTCGACAGAGGGGCGAAGTTGTCCACTTCTTCAGAAGCGATGTCCGGGTTTGAGAAGTTAGGATTGAATGCTTCTCTGGAAACCCGTGAAGCGATTGAGCGATCTGCGGTGGTCATTGACTGCACTCCTTCTGGAGCAGGGCTTGCGAACAAGTCCGAATTCTATGAAGGCGCATCCAGCGTAAAGGGATTCATCGCTCAAGGATCCGAATTCGGATTCGGAAAGATGTATGCTCGCGGGATCAATGACGATGCTCTCATTCCAGGCGAAGATAGATTTTTGCATGTAGTTTCTTGCAATACTCACAACCTTGCTGCGATTCTCAAAACATTAGCCATGGATAATGGGCGTCAGCCTCAAAACCTTGTCTCAGCAGACTTTGTTTGTATGAGAAGAGCGAATGACGTGAGTCAGGATGCTGGATTTGCACCGTCTCCGCAGGTCGGCAAGCACAAGGATAAAGAGTTTGGTACACACCATGCCAGAGATGCCCATCATTTGTTCAAGACGATGAATCTCAGCTATCAGAATCTGTTCTCCAGCGCTGTGAAATTGAACTCTCAGTACATGCACACATTGCGCTTCAGAATTCGTGTTGAGAAAGATACTTCAGTCGAACATCTTCTCCAGCTCATCAAAGAAAATGACCGCTTAGCGGTTACCTACAAGAAATCTGCAAACCAGGTGTTCAGCTTTGGCCGTGATCATGGATTCTTCGGAAGAATCTTGAATCAGACTGTGATCCCGCATGAGACCCTTTCAGTTGTGGATAATCGCTGGATTACGGGATTCTGCTTCACACCTCAGGATGGAAACAGTCTGCTCTCGTCCGTGGCGAGCACGAACTGGCTGCTGGATCCGGAAGACTATGAGTCTCGATTACAGGTGCTCAAGCCTTGGTTCTTTGAAGAGGTCTAAAGACTTCTCGGAAAGAGTCAGGGTTTGTCGACATTCTCCACTTCTCCAGTGGGAGGAATCCCCTCTTGGAGGAGTGGAGAAAGTTCGATTTCTCCACCCGGAATCAGGTCTAGCTCCAGCCAACTGAGAACATTCTCAATCGGGTCTTCGGCAATTCCTTGATTGCCCAACGGATTCTCTTGAAGTGATTCAAGAGATTCCATAATCACGACATTTCCTAAAGGGAAATCTTTCTCCAGAACATTTTCCATCAGATCTATGGAGTCACTCATTCCCAATCGAGCGAGCGCTAGAGCCGCCGCTTCTCTTCGAAGGAGGGGGAGCGGAGTGGCCAAGAGATCTCTGCGAAGTCGTTCTTCAATATGAGATCTTTGTTGAGGAAGATCATGGAGTGATATCCCTTCGAGAGCTTCTAGCGCCAGAGCGGCGGTTTCGCCCTCAATATGGGAATCTTCTAGCATCTCTAGGATAGCTTCGAAGGCAGGGTCTCCAATGCGTTGTAAAGATCGAATCGAGATACGCTGAAGCATCTCATCTTCTTCCCGCAGAGCTTGGAGAAACACTGAAGTTGCTGGCGCACTTCTCAGTTCTCCAAGAATGAGAGCCATGCAAAGTTCTCCAGGAAGGAACCCATCTTTTTCATCGATCAATTCCTGAATTCGTTCAATCATCTCTTGCTCGAGTTCAGGATCGTCGAAGACAACATTGATGAGTGTCATACAGGTCTCGGTGACCTGATCGAGATCTCCATGAAAGAGATTCATGAGACGGGGATCGAGTTGGGGTGAGTTATTTTCATTCATATCGCTATTGTCTCTCTTCCTCGACAGTAATTCCAGCATCCAGGTGTCATGTCATGAACATTACTCACTGGATTCGCCGGATTCTCTGCTGTTTCGGAGCTCTGGAGCCGCTATATTTCAGCCATGATTGACCCGTCTTTAAATCTCTCTGTCAGCCCACGAATCTGGTTGGGTATCCCGGGTCTCCATGTCGATTCAAAGACACGCGCCCTGCTGGAAGAAATCCAGCCGGGTGGCATCATTCTCTTCAGCAGAAATATTGAAGATCCGTTACAGGTGGCTCGTCTCACCTCTGATCTTCGGCAATTACTCGGCCCTCGCTTGCATATCTGTATCGATCAGGAGGGTGGCAGGGTGGTCCGGTTTCCGGACGGACTGACATTCTTCCCTGGAAATCTAGCGCTAGGCTCCATGGCGATGAATGACTTTGAAAGAGCGAGTCAGTTGGCGTGGTTGCAAGGATGGTATTCCGGAGAAGAGCTTTCTGATTTGGGGATAGATGTCAATCTTGCTCCCTGCGTCGATCTGCTTTCGTCTCCCGAGTCGCGAGGAATAGGATCTCGTTCATTTGGCTCTCAACCCGAAATCGCAGGTCAGTTGGCTTCTGAAATGGGAGCCGGACACAGAGCTGCAGGGGTTCATGATTGCTGGAAGCATTTTCCAGGATTGGGTCGAGTGAAAGTAGATCCGCATTTCGGTCTACCGGTGACTCCAAAACAAGGGAGCGAAAATGATCTTCTTCCGTTTCAGAAAGCGGCTGTGTCCGGAGCCTCCATCGTCATGACAAGTCATGTGATCGCAGAAGCTTTCGATTCTCAACAACCTGTGACCACCTCGAAGACGGCACTTCGATCGCTACGAGAAGATCTTGGTTTTACGGGTGTCATCATGACGGATTGTATCGAGATGGGTGGAGTCTCTGATCAGCCCGTTGAGTCTGTTGTGAAAGGTGCCATCGAGGCCGGACACGACATTATTCTCGTCAGTCATACGCCGGATATTCAGCGTCGAGTCTATCGGTATCTACTGGATATCATTCCCGAAGACTCAGCGGAGCATGTCGAGGCCCTCAAGAGAGTCTCGAGTCTCAGCAAAGAGCGATCTTCGTCTGCTGTATCGAGAACTGAAGAGAAGGATTCCAGAGTGACGGATTCTTCTGCCAGTGAGGTGGCTCGTGAGATTTGCAGAGGCGGGGTTTCCTTGTTGTCGGGCGATCTACCGGAGTGTCCGTTGATAGGGGATTGGCTCCTCATTACTCCAGAGACTCTTTCAGGGAGCCCAGTTGAGGACCCTCTACCGGTGAAAGAATTAGACCTGTTGTTTCAAAATGTTTCGGCTTGTTCTCATCAGGAGACGATCAGTGTCGATTTGAATAATGATCGTATTCACCAGGTGCTCGATGTTGCTAAGGAGTATGACGGAGTGATTCTCGCAGTGAAGGGAATTCGTCACCATCCACAACTTCAGCATTTTAAAGATCTTTGTACCGAGATGATTTCAAAACTGGTGATCGTACTTTTGGAAGATCCGAGAGACTTACCGTCGCTGAATTTGGAGACGCCTTCTCGGAAAGGTATTCCTGTATTGTGTGCTCATGGTGGGAGGTCTTTGCATTTAGAAACTCTTGCCGAGGTTCTTGAAGGAAAGTTGAATCCTGCAGGAAGTAACCCGATCGATTGATCTGAATCAGGGCTGCTTTTTCAGGAAGATATCATGTGCAAAAAAATACCCCGGATACCTGCTCAGGTATCCGGGGTATTTAACGAAGTAACTTAAGTGGTCCTACAGACGCACGTATTCGAAATCGACGTCCTGGCCATTGATGCCCCGTGATGGCGGCGCGATCCAGTTGGCCATTTTTCCAGGCTCCGTCACAGGGTGCATGATCGAAGTAAGGAAAGCATTGTCTTCAGTGTTGAGCATCCAGTCATTCATGTTGGCACGGAACTCAGCTTCTGTGACCAAATTTCCTTCGGGATCGAAGTGGTGATCGGAGTAGATGCCCTGTGCCCTATGGAACCTTCTGCTAGGAAGTCTTAGGCGGACATCTAAGCCACTCTTTTCAAGAGTTCTATTCCACTTCCGCAATGCTCTTTCACAATCAGCGATGTACTCCTCACGGAGAACTTCGTTGAGTGTATTTCTGTAGGGCATCTCTTCTTCAACGACGATTCCATTTTTGACGATGGGGATGATTTTTATCCCATCCTTCATAATGTGATCTTCATAACGACCTTGCTCTTTGAAGCGTC
Organism: Planctomycetia bacterium; assembly: GCA_009937185.1. Classification (GTDB taxonomy): domain Bacteria; phylum Planctomycetota; class UBA8108; order UBA1146; family UBA1146; genus UBA12191. The sequence continues at coordinate 4,108 of JAACCY010000016.1, read as the reverse complement.
CTTTGAGGCCCTCGCCGAAGAAGTTCGCAGCATTGGAAGAGATTTCTCCTCCAAAAAGATCCAAGCTGTAACTGAACCAGTAGTTGATGGACCTCTGAATCATATCGAGAGGAATACCACCGGCGGTCATGGGATCGCCATCCGTTTCAACGGTCAGTTCTGCACTACGTTTGATAATGCGGTCGATACCGGTTTCGCCGACGAACAGGTGGTGTGCTTCCTCGGTCAGCATGAACTCACAGGTACGAGCGAGTGGTTCGAAACCACTCTCTGCGAGAGAGGCTAACTGGAATTTTCCGTCTCTATCGGTGAAGTGGGTGAAACTGAAGAATGAAAGCCAGTGATCACAGGGCTCATTGAAGGCGTTGAGGATACGGGGCTTGTCTTCATCTCCGCTTCTTCGGCTGAGTAGTTCTTCCGCTTCGTCCCGTCCATCTTTTCCGAAGAATCGGAATAGAAGGTAAACCATGGCCCAGAGATGTCTTCCCTCTTCCACATTGACCTGAAAGAGATTTCTCATGTCATAGAGTGAAGGAGCGATACTCCCTAAGAATCTCTGCTGCTCTACCGATGCCGGCTCGGTGTCTGCCTGGGTGACGATGATGCGTCGCAGGTTGCCGCGGTATTCCCCCGGAATCTCTTTCCAAGTGGGTTTCCCTATATGGTCGCCAAATCCGATGGTCCGTTCTCCTCCTCCATCGGGAGCGAGGAAAATACCCCAGCGGTAGTCGGGCATTTGGACGTAATCGAAATTGGCCCAGCCTCCTGCTTCTACCGAGACCGCAGTCCTCAGGTAGATATCTTTAGTTTGGTAACCTACAGGTCCCATGTCATTCCACCACTCCATGTAGAGTGGGAGCCAATGTTCTAAGGCTCGCTGGAGTCGTTTGTCGCTGGAAAGATCAACGTTGTTGGGTATCTTTCCGTTTTGATCTACTTTGCTCAAGTCAGTCCCCCGTTCAAACCCTGTCCCAGGCGAACTCCGGTCTTTCCGGACGTCCGTATAGGGTCAAGGCTCCATTAGGTCCAGTTGCATTGGGTCGAATGAATATCCAGTTTTGCCATGCACTCAGTCTTCCAAAGACTTTGCTCTTTGTGTTCTCCGGTCCGGAGAATCGCAAGTTCGCTTCCATTCCCGTGAGTGAGTCGGGAGAGAGGCTGACACGTTCGTCGATGGCGACGGGAACCATGTCTTCATAATCAAACTCGTCTAGAGCTTCTGTAATCAATCCCATCTCTTCCGCTTCGGATGCGTCCATGCGATCGAACTTTCCGAGGCAACTTTCAAGTAACTCGACTTCACCCAATAGCCTGCAAGCTTGGCGGGTGATTCCTGTCGTCATTGGTAGTATTCCTTCGTTGATGGGGGAGCGTTGTACTTCAATCCCATCTTCGTCGAGCATGTACTGACGATCACAAGCGAGAGCCAATTCGAGCATGGTTCCACCGAAGCAGGAGTCACCCTCGATCAGAGCGAAGAAACTACATGAAGTTCTTTCGACGCGCTGAATGACGTGGCTGAGAAGATGTGTGATTTGATCGACGAGCCAGTCGCCTTGATGATCGATGAGAATTTGATCCCAAGCTTTGATATCTTCGAGTTGACCCTTTGTTTTCAGCAACACGAGGCCTGTGTCATGACGATTGACTCTGAGGTCTAGGATTGCATCTTCGAGTTCACGAGCGAAGAGAAGGGGCCAGAACTGATCGCCAGCAGCATGTATCGCCTCAGCGGAGTCTGGGGCTCCTTCCGCAGAAGGGACCTGAATCACCAACTGTGCTGTTCTGCGTGCATTATCGTATTCCACGTGAAGAGTGGAGTATTTACGCGTGTTGTCCTCGTCGACAAATGGGATGTCATTGAGAGTGATCCCGCTTCTGTCTGCTCTCCCGGGACGCTGATCCCTGTGGGAGACGAGGTGTGCCGCGAGGGTGTCATTGAATTTTGATTTGGGTGCGATGGCGTCGACCAGTCCCCACTGAACAGCTTTTTTTCCCTTGAATCCTTCGGCGAGTGTGCAGAAGACGTCTGCACGATCTCGTCGAACTTTTCGCTTGTCCACGAGCCGGGTCAATCCACCGGTTCCTGGCAGAACACCCAGTAGTGGAGTTTCAGGAAGGCTGACAGCGCTGTTGCCATCGTCTACGAGCCAAATCTCTTCGCAGGCGAGGGCCAACTCATAGCCACCTCCCGCGCAGGGGCCTGTGATTGCACAGACCGTAGCTACGTCTGCTTGACTGGCCCAATCTTCGAGTTCGCACCGAGTTTCGTTGGTGAACTTACAGAAGTTGACTTTCCAAGCGTGACTGGAAACACCCAGCATATGAATGTTGGCGCCGGCGCAGAATACTTGTTCGTGTGCGCTGCTGACCACCAGTGATGTGATCTCGGGGTGTTCAAATCGCAGTCTTCTGACAATGTCAGCCAACTCGATGTCCACACCCAGATCATACGAGTTCAACTTTAACTCGTACCCGTCCTTGAGAGGATGGTCCGGATTCACGTCCATAAAGATGCGCATCTCCTGGCCATCTTTCTCGATCTGCCAGTGGCGATAACGCGACGGGTTCGTCTGCAGGGAGATGTTCTCCGATATATTTTCCATTGTATTGTACCTTTCCGGGTCCAAAGACAGGCCTATCCGGGAGGATAATTCTGACTGAGGGGCTTTCGTGTTCCCAGAGGGCCGGGTCATGGCTCTGTGGGGCACGGTCCTAGCCTCTCCATCCTGCATGAATGGGACATTGGGAGCAACCTTTACGGGCATTCCGGGGGGGTCTTTCTTGATCATTATCCTGTCATACGATTTGCTGGAGCAGTTGGGTAGCCTTGGGATATGATCAGGGCCTGTAGGCCGGCTACCTTTCCGGCTAAGAAAGGATGGATTCGCACCATGAGGCGGACCCTTCTACACTCAAAAATACACCGTGCGACGGTGACAGGCGCTGACCTCGATTACGAGGGTAGTGTGACCGTCGATACAGACCTCCTGGAGGCTTCGGATATCATTCCTGGCCAACAGGTGCATATTTGGAATATCACCCGAGGGACCCGAATCGTCACGTATGCTCTTCCGGGAGAAGCGGGATCCGGGACCATCTGCATCAATGGTGCAGCGGCCCATCAGAATGACCCAGGGGACTTGGTCATTATCGCCAGTTGGGTTGAGGTCGAGGAATCCCGAGCTCGGGCTCATAAGCCGAGGGTCGTCAGGGTGGATTCAAAAAACCGAATCACCGGCTCGGAGGAGGAAATTCCCGGTCCGGATCAACCTCTCGAGCCTGAAATCGATCTCACTCACTGATCGATTTCCTCGACTTGAATCACTCCGGAGCATCCGGAGGTGGGGGGCAATTGGAACAGCAAGATCAATCAGCCATGGAACATCAGCAGGTGTTCAAAAAACTTTCCGTCAATGGAGAGCCTCATTCGGTAGGTTTTTCCGTGCATCATTCATTACTTGAAGTGCTTCGTGAGCAGATGCAATTGACCGGCACTAAGCATGGTTGTGAACTCGGAGAATGTGGAACCTGTACGGTTCTGTTGGATGGGCAACCGGTCCTCAGCTGCCTTGAGTTGGCGGTCGAGTGTGAGGGGCGAGAGATCACGACCGTTGAGGGAATGATGATCGGCAATGATCTTCATCCTCTCCAGGAAGCATTCGCAGATCTGGGTGCCGCGCAATGTGGATACTGCACACCAGGAATCCTCATGACCGCGAAGGCTTTGCTCGAGGAAAACCCATCGCCAACACGCGATGAGGTCGTTTCCGCCTTGGCAGGAAACCTCTGTCGCTGCACCGGGTATCACAAAATTCTGGAGAGTATCGACTGGGCCGCCGCAAAAATGCGCGGGGACGAGGATTATCGTCCGCCACGGGAGGCCATCTATGGAGATCCTCTTCCAGGAGAGGAGCCTTCGGATGCATGAACCGAGAGAATCCAACGATAAGAAGGCTGAGCGAAAAAGCCCTTCTCATGATGACCTGAATCTTGTCGGCACTCCTTTTCGAAGAGTGGATGGACGTGCGAAGGTGACCGGGCAGACCCGTTTTGCCGATGATCTTACTTTCCCTCGAATGGTCCACATGAAATTGGTTCGTTCGAC
>JAACCY010000110.1 GCA_009937185.1 Planctomycetia bacterium | reverse complement strand
ACGGCTGAAGGCGAAAGCGTTACGGCTGAAGGCGAAAGCGTTACGGCTGAAGGCGAAAGCGGTAGCCATCTTCGTCAAGGGTGATCTCAGCATGAGACACCTCTCAAGTTGCCACAAAAATTGCCCACCCTATGCGGGGAAAGGAAACTTTTGGATTCAGCGGCGGGCTGAATCAAGCTTTCGAGGCACACCTTTCCTCGAAAGTTCTCGACTCCTCAACAATACACGACGGAGATAGTGAATTGCAATGAGGAGAATGGAGTGGGTCGTCCGAATGTGGTCTAGAGGTGAGAGGTGCCTTATTTTAATGTAGTTCTGAGGGCGTGAGTGAGAAGTTTTCCTGTTCGTCTCCTCTTTGAAAGGGCTAATAATGAAATACAGCGTTGTATTGCTGCTTCTGTTTTGTTCTGCATGCTTTGGAGTTTCACTTCGAACAGATTCGGACTCACAGAGTTTCGCGGAGCTAAATTCGGTACAAGAAATGATGCACGCTTATTACGAAGCTTTTAATGTCGATGATTTTCAGGTGATTACTGAGAGTTGGCATACTCCAGGATGGGTATCGGTAGGAGAAGCAAGTCATGTGATGCTGAATTCCAAAGAGGTCGATGATTTCTACCGTGGGTTGCTCAGCAAGATTCGTTCAGAGGGTTACAGCCATTCCCAACTTATTTTTGAAGAGTTCGAATTGGTCAATGAAGGGTGCGCGCTCTGCAGAATCACATTTACTCGGTTTTTGGAGAATGGCGAAGTGATGGAGCCTAAAGTTCGTGGTGCTCACTACACGATCCTCAAACGAGATGGGAAGTGGGGGATCAATGCACTGATCCTCGACGCCGACCCGCATTCAAGATAAAGCCATATCGATGACAGTTGTGAAGAGATAGCTATAACTCTTCATCGCTGGTTTCATATTTCCCATAGCAATTGTGCGAACAGGAGAGGGTGAATAATGGTTTACCGCTGGGATAGCCGCTACGACCAAGATGAGTTCCTCTTCGGAACCGAACCGAACGACTTTCTTCGTGATCAGGCCCATCGCATCCCTGCCGGCGGCAAGGTTCTCTGCCTGGGCGATGGGGAAGGCCGCAACGGTGTCTGGCTTGCCGAACAGGGCTTCCAAGTCACCTCCGTCGACCTCTCCCAAGTCGGCCTCGACAAAACCCAACGCTTCGCCAAAGAACGCGGTGTCTCCATCGAAACCGTCTACGCCGATCTCGCCGATTGGCCCATCGAGCCCCAGACCTGGGCCGGCATCGTCTCCATCTTCTGTCACATGATGCCGGACGAGCGAAAAAACATGCACTCAAGGATCGTCAATGGCCTGCAGCCCGGCGGAGTTTTCCTCCTCGAAGCCTACACTCCCGACCAAATCGACAAAGGTACCGGAGGCCCATCTAATCCAGACCTCCTTGTTACAGCAGAAGACATCACCCCAGAGCTCAAGAGCCTCGATATTCAAATGGCTCAAAATATTGAAAGAGAGGTCATCGAAGGAGCCTGTCATACTGGTTTAGCGAGCGTGACGCAGGTCATGGGCGAGAAAAAATAAAGCTGTCCCATGCAGCGAGTTGATAAGGGAGGGGTATGAAAAATTTAGTTATAGTGGTGGCTGGCGCTGTGATGGCATCTGTAGCAACAGTCTTGCTGACGAAAGCAATGGGTATCGAAGCGGCATGGATCGGCGGAGCCACCGGCGGTGCCGTATCGGGAATCCTCGCCGTTCAACTGGCAAGAAAGCCATCCGAAGAGTGATAGATAACGATAGAAAAAGGCGATCCAGCAGGTAGTCGTGGGCAAGAACTGCCTGGTGTAAGATTCGGGCGTGTGCCATTTCCTGTTCAATGTTTGAGAGGATCAGAAATATGAGCCGATTCTTGATTCTGAGTCTATTGTGGTGCGGTTGTGCCGGCAGCCATGACCTCGTTCAGCAGTACGGTGGCATGCGAGATGTATTAAGAATGGGTAATACTCAATCGCGAATTTCTTTCGAGGAGATGTGCAGTCAACCCCATGCCATTGGGGTCGGTGCATTGTCGGAACTGCAGGGGGAGATCACCGTACTCGACGGCCACATCTTCGTCGCTACGACACCGGATGGGCTCAGCGCTTCCACCACGAGCGGCGACAAGAAGCCCGGTTTTGCGACTCTGATGACTCTTGCTCACGTGGAGAGGTGGCACCACGACACCTTGCCCGACTCCGTTCCTCTCGAGCAAGCCATCGAGACAGTGGCTCGTTCTTATGGCATTGACATCAACAAACCCTTTCCCTTCATCATTGACGGAGTTGCTAGGAAATACGAACTGCATGTGATCAATGGTTTCTGCCCTGTAGCAACTCCAGACCTCGCCCCGGAGGAGCAGCCGTGGCGGACCCGGGGAGAGTCCACTGCGCTCAAGGTGGTCGGTTTCTTTGCAAGAGGTCAGCACGGGGTGATGACTCATCATGGTTCGAATTTACACATCCACGCCATCATCTACGACGGCGATGGAATCATTTCCGGCCATCTAGATGCCATCGAGATGGAATCTGGTTCGGTACTGTCGGCCCCGGATTTATAGGGCCACAGATCTTGTGCACCCGCCGTAATCAGGTCTACGCCGCCGAACGCACCAAGGTGCGCATCAAGAATACGCTGGTCATCACGGCAAGACAGATTCAGTTGACCGAAGCGGAGGCACTGCTCGCCATCGAGGAAAGATTCGAAAGAATCATCATCGAGATCCTGCCGTGACACTTCACCAGGAAGAAAAAACAACAAGCTGGCTGCAGGGGACACAACCCCCGCGCCGAAAATTCCCGTCCGACGTTTGTCCTGCATCGGTCTCGACCTTGGACTATTTTCGATCGCCTCGCAGCGGAAACTTCTCTCGCGAGTACTCGCCGCCGTACTGGTCCCGGAGTTGATCACAGCGAGATCGCATCGTCGCCATCTGGCGGGCGAATTTAGAATCGGTCGCAAGATTGACCAGTTGATCAGGGTCGTTCTCTAGGTCATGAAGAAACTCAAAGAGCGGATCCTGCTCGAAGTAGCGCGCATAGACCCACCGCTCGCCGCGGACTCCCTCATACTTGGGGACTCCACCGGGCATGTGCAGAAGATGTTCACAGAGAAAATCGGTTCGCCAGTCGTCGGGCTTTTCGCCTGCCAGTAATGGCCCCAGTCCGCGGCCCTGGTACGACTCCGGAACTTCCACTCCCGCCAGCTCGAGGATCGTCGCAGGAATATCGATATTCAGCGCGATCGGGTCGACCCGTTTCCCACGAGCAGCATTTTTTGCCCGCGGATCATGAATCACCAGTGGTACGCGTAGCGATTCCTCGTAATGGGACCACTTGCCGGCGAACCCTCGTTGCCCCAGGTAGTAACCGTTATCCCCGGCGTAAACGAGAATCGTGTTCTCTGACAGCCCCTCCGCTTCGAGTTGCTTCATCACACGACCCACCACGTGATCCACTCCACTGATCATGCGGTAATAGCCACGGATGTTCTTCTGGTACTTTTCATCTGTATCCCATCGCCAGAAGTAGCGCTGGCGATTCAAACTTTGTTTGAGAAACTCTGGTTGAGACTCAAAAATCTCCGGGGCCGCCATTCGAGGCGGTGCAATGGTGGAATCCTCGTAGAGATGAGCAACTGCCTTCGGGAACGGATAGTGATCCTGCTTGT
>JAACCY010000109.1 GCA_009937185.1 Planctomycetia bacterium | reverse complement strand
CCGGGGCCGCCATTCGAGGCGGTGCAATGGTGGAATCCTCGTAGAGATGAGCAACTGCCTTCGGGAACGGATAGTGATCCTGCTTGTCGCTGTCTTCTGCATGGGGAGCGTTAAAACTGACGGACAGGCAAAACGGTTTGTCCTTGACCTGCTGTGAGAGGAACTCGATGGCCAGGTCACCGGCAATCTGGCTGACATGGCGAGTTGAACCATCAGGCTGCGGTTTGTGATACGGGTTGGCACCCAGTGGTTTGAAGTAATGAAACATTTCATCGGTGACACCACGATCCACCCTCACCCCAAACTTGCCGACAAATCCGGTCCGGTATCCATTCTGCTTGAGCAATGCGGGATAACTGAGTGACGTCTGTTTCTTGGCGATCGGCACGGTTCCAAAGGTGTACCGGTGAGATCGTTCATAATGGCCCGTGAAAATCGAGGCGCGGCTGGCGGCACAAATCGATGTCGTGACAAACATGTTGCGAAAACGGACGCCTTCTTGCGCCAACTGATCCACGTTGGGTGTCTGGATCACCGGGTGCCCGGCACATCCCATCTGGTCCCAGCGTTGATCATCGGCGAGGAAAAAGATGATGTTGGGCCTTTCGGCCCCCTGGCCAGTGGGGCAGAAACTGGCCGACAGGAGCAGGGCGAGCAGCCATGTCATGGAACGGTAGGGCACAGGTGCCATCGGAATCTCCAGCTCAGGGGTGGAAACGGGTCCGACGAAATTCTAAGGGAGGAATCGAAGCCACACTAGCAGCCTCTGAACCAGCGCCAGGCCCTCCTTCAATCAGCGTCAAACGCGCACGGGCTATCTCAGCATCGGGATTTTCTGCCACTCTCTTCCGCAGCTGGAAGATGGCTTCGACCTCGCCCAGCCCATCCTCTAGAGCCACCGGAGAATCAGGACGCCAGTGTACGGTTCTTGTAGTTTCAGGCTAGGATCTGAGTATCTTCGACGCTGTAATTGAAAATAAGGAGATTTGATGATCAACATTCTGAGCATAATCCTGACGCTGACCATTGCGATTCAGGGCCCCCCTGTAACCGTCGATAACGATTCAGAAAAAGAGGCCACTGCGGTCCGTCTGTTTGAGTTAAAGGGTAGCTGGTCCGACCAGCCGGATGCCTCTCCAGCTCTGAACGTCACTTCCTTACTGATGGGAAATGTCGGTAGCCAGCGCTCCTTTCCCGATCTGTTAGAAGCTTTAGAGTCAGCCTTCAATGATGAAGAGATCGACACCCTCGTTCTCGATTTATCGGGAGGTGCCAGTTTCACCATGCCGCAGATCGCGGATCTATGCACGGTTCTCGACAGTGGTCGAGGCAGCGGTAAAAAGCTCCTCGCTTGGATGGAAAAGGCTACGACCAGCCTGATGGCGATCGGATCGAGTTGTCACACCATCTTCCTTACCGAGACCGGTGGTGTAGATCTATTCTCTCCCTCGATGATGCCGATCCACTTCAAAACTGCGATGGATCTGTTTGGCGTCGAGGCGAGTGTCATCCGTGTCGGTGATTTCAAGGGCGCTGTCGAGCCTTTCATGTTGCCACAGATGAGTAGTCATCTTCGGGATCACTACCTGGCAATGCTCGACTCGATGAATCGGTTGCCGGTCGAACTCATCGCTGCGGGAAGAGATATCGACCCGGAAACAGTGCGTGAGCTACAGGGAATCCGGATCTTCACTGCCAAGCAGGCACTGGAGGCAGGGCTGGTCGACATGCTGGCTCAACATGGAAGTCTTGAACAAACCATCGAGGGGATTGTCGATGGTTCTGTCGCATGGGTAAAGCCCGGCAAAAAGAAAAAGAAACAGATCAATCCGCTCCAGATCCTCACCGAACTGTTCAGTCCGGTTCGCGAAAAGAAGATTCCAGACAACTCCATCGCCATCTTGCATCTGAGCGGAGAAATCGTCGACGGCGACAGTGTCAGTTCTGGCTCGATGGTCAGCGAACCCTCAGCCAAGGCGATCAACGATCTCGCTGACAATGATTCTGTAATCGGAGTAGTGGTCCGGATCGATTCTCCCGGCGGCTCCGCCACCGCCAGTGAAGTGATTCGTCTGGCGCTAGAAAATCTCGCCAGCAAAAAACCGATGGTCTATTCAATGGGCAACCTAGCAGCCAGCGGTGGCTACTGGATCACATGTACCGGTCGACCGATCTATGCCAGTCAGGGAACCATCACCGGCTCTATCGGAGTGTTCGGCATGAAGCTCTCTTTCGGATCTGCCATGAAACAAATCGGGATCCATATCGATCCGGTCGCCCTCGATGAATCGGCCACGATGATGCTTCCACATCGCGGCTGGAACGAGGTCGAGCTGGCCCGTCTTCAGGGAACCGTCGATGACGTCTACGACGACTTCATCTCGCGCGTCTCTGATAGTCGTGACATCAGTCCAAACCGGGTTCGCGAAATCGCTGGAGGTCGAGTCTGGTCCGGTGCTCAGGCTGTAGAACTGGGCCTCGTCGATGCCATCGGTGGTATCGAAGCGGCCGTCGCCCATGTCAAACGTGAAGCAGAATTCGAAGGAGAAATCTCCATCGTCCATCGTCCCGGCCCTGTAGACCCCATGGATCTATTCGACTTCTTTGGAGGTGGCGATGATGACGCCATCCGCTCGTTGACGAATTTACCGATGTTGAAAATTCTTGCCGCAGCAGGAATCGACCTGCGACCTTATCTGGCTCGCCTGGTAAGAATCGGAAGCCAATCTCCGTTCACCATAGAAGCCCGAATGCCGATCGACCTGAATCCACGCTTTTAAATTTGAATGACCGCATCGAGTCCCTGGTACTGAACCGAATACCGTTCGTGATCAATCCCCAGAAGGTGCAATAAGGTCGCGTGCAAATCACGTACGTGAACCACATCTTCGACTGCGTTATGGCCGAGGTCAGTCGTTCTCCGGCCGCTGACCAAGAACTTCTCCAGCACCTCGAACCACGCTACCTCCATCAGAGTGCCATGAAGATGAAAGATGGATCCATCGTTCGCCTCGACGAGTTCTCTGAGATTGAGCAGCAAGACCTGTCCACCATCAGCGAGATCCTGACCCATTTTATAGATCGCGTGAAAGTAGAAGTTCATACAGCCACAAATTCGCTGATCAGAATCGACGATTTTTAGGGGAGAAGGTCGCGACCCAGGCGGTCATCCCTTCCAAATAAGAAGGGTTATCCAGAATTAAAAAACCCTCCACTTTTCGGCTGAAAAGCGGAGGGTTTCTTTTTTGTCTGTCAGGAAAATCTACAGGCCTAGGTCTCGAAGCTTCTTGAGCAGTTCCTT
>JAACCY010000108.1 GCA_009937185.1 Planctomycetia bacterium | reverse complement strand
GTACCGTGAGTAAATACAGGGAACGCGCCGGCATCCCTCAGGCCAAACTGAGAAAACGTTACAAGGCTTAGCTTTCCTGCGAGAGAGAAGAAAGAAAAGCACAGAAAGTTCAATTTTTGGAATTGAATCAAGGCTGCCTCCTGAAAATACGTGATTCCCTGACGTGTTCACCCCTGAGGTGGAGCTGGGTTTCATAGATTCTGCGATATCAGACGGAGCACCATTTGGAAAAATTCCCGAGGTGTCGTCAATAGTTATGCCTGATTTTTTATTCCTGAGGATCACCCCTTCGAAATCGATTTGTGTAGAATAAAAATCGATGAAGAATCAATTTTCAAAACGAGCGGCAATAATTCTTCTGATCCTTTTGATCAGTTTGGTCGCGTTGATGTGGCTGTTGGTGAACAGGTATTCAGCGGGGCTATGTGTAGAGTTAGCGGCTGCCATCGAAGAGGTGGTCCCTGAGAGTAAGGCTCAGATTGAATCCGCCAGTTTTGAGTTTATAAGTCTGGATTCCTTCAAGAGTGGCGTTGTGCTCAAAGGATTTGAATTCAGCCCGCTATCTTTGGCTGAAGGGGAGCAAGGCCTGTTATCAGTCGACCAGTTTTCGATTCGGGGTCATGTGGGAGATTGGCTGTCTCCTCAAAAAGAACGCGCAGTGATGGTGCCTCAGCTCAATATTAATTTCGTTGCGGCTTACCAAGATGGTCGTTGGCAGATCAATGCGGTTCGTGCCCTTCAAGGTCTGGAAATCACGAGGCAGGCCATGAGAATCACTCCCGAGGATCTCGATGCGGTCCAGAGCGTCAAATCGTCGTCTCAATCCACCACCCTTTATCAGGCTCCGGGAAATCTATCCGATTCCAATGGAAGGAGGTCGAGAATCCGATTCAAATCGGTGACCGTCAACATCGACCAATCCCACCTTCACGGTCAAATCTTGTTGCCGAATGGGGAAACGATTTTTCTCGATAAGTTCTTTTCGATTCCAGAAGTGATCTATTGTTTCAGTCATGACGAAGATGGCTCGGCTGTGGGGTCCGCTTTTCGTTTTGTACTGCGACAGACCTTGGGAAATATTTTTGGGCACTTACAAAGAGAATTGCCGAACTGGGATCTTCAACCCGAGGAAAGTCAGGCATTTCTCGAAGCGATTTCCGAAGGGTGATCCTTAAAGCTTGAGATCGGTCTTCATCGCGTTTTCACACTGGCGTCTTCCTGCCGGGAATCTCTCTCCTGTGAATCTCTCCTTGCGGTGAATGCACGAGGCAGCACCTGAAAGAGAAAAGAAATTTAGGAAGGGACGAAGACTACCTTCGGCGATCGGTTCCGACTTTTTCCCGATCTCCAAAAGAACGGTGTCCTTTTCCGCGATCGTATTTAGGGCGGGGGGTCGTCTTTGGACCGAGGTTCTTCGTCTCTGCCAGATCCTTTGTGATGGCATACAGTTCTGTTTTGCCACTGTCGTGGAACTGAAACAGTTTGTAGCCGTCGTGATAGATCACGGAATGGGGGTAGGGATTTTCTTCGGCGTGTCAATGTAGGCGTTCTGATGTTGCACAGCGTTCTCTTCACGAGCGACTCCAAGTGGCGTCTTAGACGGGCCATCTTTTTTAGCGATCAACATCTCTTTCTATTCACGCTTCAAAAGAGGCGTTTTGAGAGAGTAGAGATCGCGCCTGAAGTTCCATATAATTGATCTCCTCATTAGATGGTCCACGCGAGTTGCAACGGTATCGACAACACCAACAATAGGATTGAGCCCACAAGATGACTCCCTGCTCTTCAGTGATTTCTACTTCGAAGGTCTACCCTATAGATAGAGGCGGAGTTCTTTTCTTTGCCATCGCATTGTTTATTGCGGGGTGGGTCACTCCTTTCGCCAATGCGCAGACGGGGTCGGGCCCCGTGAAAGTCTTTATTCTGGCGGGGCAATCGAACATGGAGGGGCATGGTGAAATCAGCCCGATCGGAACACCCGGGACGCTCGAATACAGTTTGAATAATAATCCTACGATGTATGGGCACCTTACCGACGGGACCAACTGGGTTGAACGTGACGATGTATGGATCTGGTACAACCGTGGGGGCACCACAGTCGTGAGTGGTCATTTGACAGCGGGCTATGGCGCATCGAATACAACGATGGGCCCAGAACTACAGTGGGGTCATGCTCTTGGAGATCTCTATGACGAACCGGTGCTGTTGATCAAGACCGCATGGGGCGGAAAGAGCTTGGCGGTTGATTTCAGACCCCCCAGTTCGGGCTGGAGTGTCAATCCTCCGGTGGCACCCGGGGATCAGGGTTACTACTACCAAGAGGTGTTGGATACGGTCAGCGATGTTTTGACGAATCTGCAAAGTTACTTCCCTGATTACAATGGTCAAGGTTATGAGCTGGTGGGATTGGGTTGGCATCAGGGTTGGAACGATCGTGTGAATCAATCCTACAACGATGAGTACGAACAAAATCTAGAGAACTTTATCCAAGACATCCGGGTGGATTTGGCGACTCCCAATCTTCCATTTGTCATCGCCACCACCGGTATGTCTGGGTGGAGCGAGACGCACCCCCGCGCGCTGTCTTTGATGGCTGCCCAGTTGGCGATGGAAAACTCTACCATCTATCCGCAGTTCGAAGGAAATGTAGCGGTGGTGGATACTCGCGACTTCTGGCGTGATCTCACGGTTTCACCGGCCGATCAGTCCTATCATTGGAATCGTAATGCTGAGACCTATTTCCTGATCGGGGCAGCCATGGCCCAGGAAATGAACCTGTTACTGAATCCCCCCAGTGGTTCGGAATCGATCGATGCCGTTTACTTGGCACAAAGTCATGTCCAAAAACCAAGCGATCCTTACTTTGGTTTAGTGAGTCAACGAGATGCACTGCTGAAGGTTCATGTTGTAGATCCCAATACACCCGCCGCTCCGCCGGTGACGGCGGTTCTGAACCTCAATGGACAAGTGTTGAATTTAAATCTCACAGGACCGACAACACTACCGGCTTCCATCCCTGATGGCCCTGGTATCGTGCAGCACTCGTTTGATGACAGTTTCACTGCAACGATTCCTGCGGGCTGGGTACAGCCTGGATTACAGATCACGGTCAATGCCGGTGTGGCGAGTACAACTTTATTAAATCTTGAAATTGGAGCGCCGACAAAAGTCATCATGACGATGTTTGATGTTCAGTACTTCTCGGATACAAGCGGAGATTATCCAGCCGGTACCTTTGCAGAGTTGGAATCGAAGTGGCCAGTTTCTGAACTCGAAGTACGCCGACTTGAACATGTTGTTTTTCCGGAATTGGTGATTCCTCCCCGATCTAACTTGCCCGCAGCGAGAGTTCGTTCGCAGGCAGAATATCTAGAGCAGACAGGTCAACCGTTCGATGGTGAGCAAGCGGCAGCGTTGGCATGGAACCGTGCGTTGAAGCGTGCCGGAGGCCTGTCGGGGCGTTACACCTTGTCCTATATCAACATTTATGGGGTGAATGCTGGAGGGCAAGCCGGCGGATTCGCAGGAGTGGGTAACGGAACATCGCAAGGAGTTCTCATCCATGAACTCGGCCATGCACTCTCACTTCCACATTGGGCAAACGATCCGAGCTATCCCTATGTTGGTAGCATGTTTGGCATCGATCCGCCCGGATCAAACAATACTCATGTCGGACCCACATGGGCGTTCGATGCACCCACTCAAACTTTTCTTCCTCCAATCGTGCAGACCAACAATCCTGGAAATCATCCGAGTGGAACTTATAAAGTGGATCCGATGCAGGGCGGCGGAAATGGATATCAGGAGCCGGTGTTCCTGATGAATCACTTCTCCGACTATTCAATGAACCAGATGAGAAACTACCTCGAAGGTCACGTCGTTATTTGGAATGACAACCTGGGTCAGTATGCTTCTTGGAATCAAGCTGCAGCTGACTACACGAGTACGGTTTCAAACAATGGAGTTCAGTTCCCGATCGAGCGAGATGTTCCAGTGATCAGTGTCATGGCATCTGTATCTGGGGCGAATCCAAAGGTCAGCATGGCGTATCCACCCATCGGCCCCTACACGGGAAGCCTGATTCAACTGTTTGACCCGACGAGTGCGACAGACCGCGCCACAGCACAATCGATTTTTGCTCCTGCTGAAGGGTGCGATGTTTGTGTTCGCGTGATTCAGGGTGGCATCGAAAAGACCTACATGCTGGCGGCCTCATGGGAGCCAGGCATCGATCCACTTCAAGGGAATAGTCTTCGAACGGAAGCGATCAATCTTCCGGCGGCTGATGGAGAAGTGACCCGTATACAGTTGCTCTTGACACCGGACGCCGAGATCAACGGTCTTCCGGCGAATCCAGAAGTGTTGCACACTTGGGCCAAGATTGTTCCAAATCCAGCAGCCTTTGATCTTGCTCCGATAGCAGGAAGCTCTTCAGCGATCACTATGAGGGCGGTTCCTGGAACGACCAGTACAGGTGACCCTATTGAGTACTTCTTTGCAGAGGTCAGCGGAAACCCGGGTGGAACTACAAGTGGGTGGCAGTCGAGTGCATCTTACACCGACATCGGATTACAACCTTCGACCGAGTACTCATACTTCGTAACGATGCGTTCTGGACTTGAAGAGACGGATCCATCGGATGTCCTATCGTCGTCAACGCATCCTTCTGGAGTCTCGGGCATGATCACGGTAGATGAGACGGCCCAATTCTCTCTACAGAGTGGAATCGGGCTCAACGCTGTGACAGGGCTGGCTGGATTTGATGCAGCGGGTGCGGACAAGTTAGTCGTGACCGTTGGAACTGAGCATGGATTCAACAATGGCGAGGGTTACGTCTTCGAAGTTCGATACTCGGGTGTAATTTTGACTGAGGTCGTTCAAGAAGATGCGGGTGTCAATAACGGAACAGCGGCCATCTTTTATTTAGATAATCCCGGACCCATTGGAAGTGGAACCATCGAAGTTTCTGCATCGAGTCCTAATGGCGGAATCGGTGCGGCTTATGCCTTGTCGGGGACTACTGCCGGGTATGGTGCGAGCAATACCTCAACCGGAAACACGGTGACCTCGGTGACTCTCACTACTTCCGGTGAGAATTCACTTCTCATCGCTGCCCTCGAAAACTCGGGGAACCCAAATGGATCCGGAACTGCGGTGGCCAATGTGCCGATGACTTCTGTCGCCAGCGGTTTCTGGGGAAGTCAGTGGGGAAGTCATGCCTCGGGCTACTTGCAGGTGGCCACTCCGGATATGGTCACGCCGACCTTCTCTACCAACATTGGCGCGAACTTCAGTATCAACGTGGTCGCCGCAGAGTTTTTGG
This sequence comes from Planctomycetia bacterium, assembly GCA_009937185.1. Taxonomy (GTDB): domain Bacteria; phylum Planctomycetota; class UBA8108; order UBA1146; family UBA1146; genus UBA12191. The sequence continues at coordinate 14,989 of JAACCY010000108.1, read as the reverse complement.
CCCAGGTAGATGTCACACTCGAAAATTTTAAGCGTGGAGATTGTAACGCAGACGGAGAATTCAACATTGCTGATGCCGTTTGCGGATTGGAGTATCTCTTTGGAGGCGGAGTTAGTACCTGCCTCGATGCGATCGACGCTAACGATGATGGGGCTGTCGATATTTCTGATCCAGTCTATGTTCTCTCAGCACTATTCAGCGGTGGCCCTGAGCCTATAGATCCTTTCGGGAATTGTGGGATCGATCCGACGGGTGATGCTCTCGATTGTGATGCTTATCTATGTCCGTAATCCGTACCTCTTTGATTTTAGTATGGATGTGGGTGATCTCGGGTGGGGTTTTCGCACGACCCGATCTTGAGGTTTGCTCATCTCCTGACTTGGATTTCGGAGGGGAGAATGGAACTCCTGTATCGATCTCAGATACGTTGGTGATCAGTGACGATCTATTGATCGAAGATTTCCATGTCAGTGTCGACATTTCTCACGGATTCGTTGCAGACTTGCTCGTCGATGTGGTTTCCCCATTAGGAACGTCCCTCAGGCTTCATGATGGCTTGGGCGGTGATATGGATGACCTTCGTGTCATATTCAGTGACGGGGGAGTGGTGAATGGAGTGATGCCCTATGACTACGGCTGTTTTATGCAACCGTCGAATGGATCACTCAGTGTTTTCAGTGGTCAAGGATCAGTAGGTAACTGGTCACTGAATGTTACCGATGGTTACCCGGCGAATAGCGATGGTGTTCTAAATAGTTGGTGTGCTCAGATCTTTACATCGGAAGTTTCGATATTGTCATCCGTGGAAAACTTTTCATGCCAATCGACTGAGGATGGTGCGGCGATCACTTGGACGAATCCGCAATCCTATGATGCCATAGAATTGACAGTGAATGGCACGATACTCACTCTGCCAGGGAATGCGACTGAGCAAACACTCACTGGATACGCACCTCTCGCGACTTTGGATTTATCGATCGTCGGCATCAGAACGGCACCAGGGCAGTGGGTTTCCTGTCCAAGTCACTGCAGTGTCATGACTTTAGATGGGCCCGCCACGCAAGTTGCAGTAGTGATCGATGAGCGCTACGAAGATTGGATCGGTGTTTCACCGACTCTGGATCCCATCGGCGACGCTGTGCCAGGGGGACTCGATATTCTCTCTTTTTCTGTTGCCGACGATGATGAGTCTCTCTTTGTCCGCTTCGAGTTTGCGGGACCTGAAGTTCAATTGGACGAAGGAGATACGATAAATTTGTTTATCGATATCGACTCGAATCCCAGCACAGGGTTCGCTATCTCAGGAATGGGTGCCGATCTTCAGTGGGATTTTGGAGCCCGTCAGGGATCCTTGTGGTCAGGGGGAAGTGCCACGCCGATCGGTCATGCTGATATCGGAATCGTTGCGGCTCCGACAGTGTCCTCTACACAATTTGAAATCAGCATCCGAAGAAACTCGCCCCTCGTCTCACTGGGATCAGAAATCAGAGTCTTGTTGTGTGACGATCGACCGAGTGGGGATTGTGTTCCCAATACTGGGAGCCGGGCTCATGTCCTTGTTACGGGTCAACTCCCTTCTGATACAGAAATATCACTGAACCGCGAGTCTCCATCTGATGTAAGAATCGTCTCTTATAATGTTTTAACTGATAATCCTTGGCAGGGAGACGGTGACAGAATCGGACGACAGCTCGCTGCTGTGGCTGCGGATATCTACTGCTTTCAGGAGATCTACAATCACTCTGTGTCGGAGACTGTGGAGTATGTTGGATCATGGGTCAGTCCTTCCGGCGGAGGGATTTGGTACGGTGCAGGACAATCGGATTGCAAAATCGTCAGCCGCTTTCCTGTATTACAGATGTGGGCACTCTCTGGCAATTTCGCAGCATGGCTCGATACCACTGCGGAGTGGGGCGTGCCAACTATGGTGATCAATGCCCATCTCCCTTGTTGCGCCAATGATGCGGGGCGGCAAAACGAGTGTGACCAGATCAGCGCATTCATTCGAGATCAAAGAATTGCCGGATTGCTGTCGACCTTTCCTGATGCCCCGATATTGATTTTAGGAGACATGAATTTTGTAGGGATGTCACAGCAACGAACCACATTGTTGACAGGGGATATTATCGATGAGGCTCAGTGGGGCTGGGACTCACCCCCTGATGCGGATGGAACTTCGCTGATAGATACCCGGTCACGTCAGGTTGCCAAGCGTCAAATCTTCACATGGAGGAATGATAACGGATCGTACATGCCAGGATTTCTGGATTACATCATGTATACCGATGCCGTTTTGGATCCGGGCCGTTCTTTTGTACTGCTGACTCAGGATCTTTCGTCAGCGACTCTGATGCAGCATGGTTTGCAATTCAGTGACTCCAATGGTTCAGATCATTTATTGGTTTCTGCTGACTTTCGACGGGTATCTGTCGAGCCCGAGTTTCTGCGTGGAGATTGCAACTTAGATGTATTGCTCAATATTTCTGATGCCGTCTCGGCATTGGTTTCATTGTTCTCTATGGGGGGGCCTGCTTCTTGCGAAGACGCCTGCGACGCCAACGACGATGGAAGTTTTGATATCTCAGACCCTGTGACCCTCTTGGCGATGCTCTTTACAGGAGCCGGTGATCTACCTCTTCCGGGACCTCAAGAATGCGGCGTAGACCCCACCGGAGATGCTTTGGATTGTGAATCCTTTAGCGGTTGTCCTTAGAAGTGAGTCGCTTCATGCGACCCACAGAGCGTGGTAAACAGATTTTGTAGCAGTTCACAATCCCGCTTGAGAAAGACTACGTAGAAAGTTATGAAACTGCTGTAGAAGTTCGAAGCCATCATCGTCAGCCTCGCTTTGCTAAGATCTTATGAAGATGGAAGAGTTTCTGCACTCCTCATGAATCTCTGACACGTTTTACAGTTTCGCAGTTTCACAATTTGATCGTTTCTTTTCCGGATTTGAATTCGGTATATTAAATTTCCATCAAACAAAAGTTCAGTGGAGGCACTATGCGTGGGTTGAAACTGTTAGTGATAATTTTAGGTAGTATCGCACTTTTGGTGGGGGTTCTCGTGACCAGCCTGCCGGCGTTGATCGAAAGTGCTCTGGTTTTGGGCGGGGACGCCGCCATAGGTTCAGGGAAAACAGATGTTGGAAAAGTATCCATGCGTGTGTTTTCTGGCGAAGCGGCTATAGAGGGTTTGAAGTTGAGAAACCCTGATCTCTATCCGACGGAAGAGTTCTTTACACTGGAGAGTATCGAGCTTGAGCTGCCACCCGCACAACTTCTTTCGAAACCGGTGCGTATCGAAGAGGTCAATATTCGCGGCCTTGAACTTACTGTGGATACGGTGGTGGACGATGAAGGCTTCCATCTGAACTTACTCGACCTTCGCAACCGTATGAAAGAGTTGTTGCCAACAAAAGAAGAGGCCACAGAGAAAACGGATGGCACAAAAAAGGGACCTCCAGTGGTGATCGAACTCTTGAAAGTCAGAGATCTCCAGCTTTTGGGGCAATTGAGTTTGCCCGGAGGTTTTTCACAACCGGTTTCTCTCTCGATGCCAGACTTTGAATTGGCGGGGATCGGAGAAAAAGAAAACGGCGTTGTGGTCGCTGAGGTGTTTCAAATTGTGATCGATGCTTTGATCGCTGCGGCCATCACGGCCATCGATGAAAACAGTGAAGAGTGGGGATTGGGTGACCAGGAAACAGCAGGCCTGAAACTATTACTTTCAGGAGGCGACGTCGGCGAGGCCGTCGAGCAGCAACTGCGGGATAGGGTCAGTGAAGAATTGAAGAAGCGATTGCCTGGGGGTTTAAAAGGACTGCTGCCCGGACAGAAGGATCGCTAGAGACCTTCTATTAGGAATACAGATGCTTGTACGAGATATAAGGCTGTTTTAGCCGCGACTGCCTGCCCGTGCCTTTGGACGACCTCCGTAAGAGTTTTTACCTTTACCCCGATGCGACTTGGGTCGCCTGGGTTTCTTCGGTACAGAAGAATTCTTGCTACGACGAATGTTGAGATCGGGATCTCGTTCATCGGGACGGCGAGAAGACTTTTCGAAACTCTCAGAGACGGTATCTGATACTTCAAAGGTACTGAACACGGGGCCAAGACTGATGCTTCCAACGGCAGCTCTGTTGACGTTTCCACGTCGACAAATGTGCGACAAGATGCGACTTGGGTTAGCACCGTTTTGTGTGCCCCAGTTAATTTCGAAGACATCGAAGGATCCTGAAAGGTCACGCTTTCGAAGTCCCTGTTGTCCATGGGCATCGCGGGATCGAGGAGATCTTTGCGAGGCAGAGGTCTCCGTGATTTTTTCCAGAGAATATCCCTGCAGTGCGGGTGCCGGTTCCGCCATCTGTAAAAGAGCGGCAATGATCTGTTCTGGCGTGCGCTCTTCTGGCTGCTCCAGCAAAAACTTCGCATAGGAGTTCTGCTTTTCAGAGATTTTGGCAGGGTCGGAAAGAACTTCGTGCAGGTCCCTGCGGAACATTTTGGTGTGCCGCTTTTCGATGTGAGAGGGACTTGGTACGGGTTGCCATTGTGCTTCGACTCGTGCGGAGGAAAGTACGCGCCTGACTCGGCTCTGCAAATGCAGAGGGACCATCAAGATGCTACGTCCCTTTTGACCTGCACGGCCGGTTCTTCCGCTTCGATGTGTGTAATTTTCAACATCGGTCGGAACGTCGGCGTGGATCACCATGCTGATTCCTGGGACATCGATGCCGCGCGCGGCCACATCGGTGGCGATGAGAATCTTCTGTTCACCATTTTTGAAGGCATTGAGTGTGCGAGTCCGTTGCATCTGATTCAGTTCTCCACTGAATGGGGCAGCGGAGAGACCTTTGGCGGAGAGACGTTCTGTCAATTCCGTGGCGTCGACTCTGCGTCGAACAAAGATCAAGGCCCGCTCTCCTTCGGAATGGAGCAGGACGTTGACAAGGGCTTTCTCGAGTTCTCGCGGGCGAATCAGGTGGGCCACATGCTGGATATCGGCATTCGCTTCACCCAGTCGTGTACCCTCGACGATCAGAGGATTTTTCTGGAAACCATCCGCCAGCCTTGTGACGGCTGAGGGGAAGGTGGCAGAAACGAGATGGCTGTAGCGATCTTCGGGGAGGTTGTCCAGAATCGCTTCGAGCTCTTCACGGAAACCCATGTCGAGCATCTGGTCTGCTTCGTCAAGAACGACCTGTCGCATCGAAGAGCAATCGAGTTTGCCAGAGCGGATGTGGTCGAGTAATCGTCCGGGTGTTCCTACCAGAACCGCCGGGGACTTTTTCAAGGCTCGGCGTTCGCGACTGATGTCAGATCCGCCAGTGACCACTTCTACGGATACACCTTTGATTTGAGCCAGGAGCCAACGCAATTCACCCGCTACCTGAACGGCAAGTTCACGAGTCGGAGTGATTAAGAGGGCCCGTGGGCCCGTATGTGAGTAAGCATCCGAGGGTGCCTCAGCACTAGGAATCAGATCACTGGCCAGTCGAAGGCCGAGTGCCAAAGTCTTTCCAGAACCGGTCTGGGAAGAAATCCGAAGATTTCTATCAGATCCTTCGGAAGAAAGAACGGCTTCTTGCACGGGAGTCAGTTTTTCGAATCCTCGAGCGACGATAGCCGCACGCAAGGGAGCAGGCACATTGACAAATGGGTCGATCGTATCCATCGGAGTCTCTCAAAAATTGGGGCCTCAAGTGTTGTTTTCATCGGTTCCAAATGAAGCGACGTGGCAGACCAGAAGTCGATTTCGACTTTCAGTAAGGAATACCAACGTAGACTGTAGCCATTTTGGGCTGATTTGTCCCGGTTACCGGGGATATAAGTCGATTTAGAGCTCTTCGTTGACTCGTGAAATTTGATTCTGGGAGCCCTGACAGGGCCTCATAAGCCAGCAGGCACCCCATTCCGTCGAATTATCGGGAATGGTGCGAGATGCGGAATATTTTTGAAGAAGTGGGCGAAATCACGATCTCTCCATCGTGCTTCCATGATTCCTACACTTCTGGATCTGCACAATTGGCTGGAGTCCGGTTCAGACGGTCAGGCCTTCTCCATCTTTATAGCCGCCGGTCAAAATCATGAGGGTGTCGATCAGGACCCAAATTCCGAGGCCACCTAGGGTCAGGAACATCAGTATCGCTGACAAAAAATTGCCGGTGTAAAAACGATGGATTCCAAAAAAGCCCTATATCAATGTTGTAGAAAAGAGGATTGAACCTCTATTCAAAGGGTATTCGGTGTGAAGTATGAACTATACATAGATAGACTTTCAGTTCATACAACCGTGACCCTCGGCGATGGGGTCCGGACCAGGAACAGGAAAAGGGCTCAACGGTGGAGGCCCTTCTCCAAACAAGTATTCCAGAATCCAGATCGCATCGATCATCTGTAAAAGTTCATCGTCATTGCTGTCGGCGGCATCGAGGCAGGGCAAGGGTTCGGTTCCTGGGATATAGATCCATTCCAATAATCTTAGAGGATCTGCCAGATTGATGACTCCGTCTCCTGTGACATCGCCACGTAGAAAAAAAGGAACTACTGGAATCACAGAGGGGAAGTATCCATGTCGATCGTCGGTATGAAGGATCAGGTCATGGACCCCCTCAGGGAGTGCGGGGAGTTCTACGAGAAGTCTTTGCGGGAATGAACTGCGAGTGCTGATAACCAGCCCCGCCAATTCTAGAAAAACGTTCTCACCTTGAATCCAGCCGTCTCCTTGTATTTCCAGAATCGTTCCTCCGTCCCTGTTGACCCATGCGGGTTGGATACTTTCAAAATGTAGAGAACCCCAACCTGGGGGGAAAGAAAGAGCGGTGGGTGTCGAGAGCTGGGAAGTCGGAGTGGGCATGAGAGTGATCATCTCAGCGGGTTGAGATGCGATCTGATCTCCATCTAAATCTATCAAATGAAATAGAGTGTCTTGAGTGGCATCCGCGAGAAATACACCTCCGGCGGGGTGAGCGAGCAGGGCACGAGCTGCCAAGGTTGTGGAGAAAGGGATGACTTCGCCTGCGTCATCGGAATCTCCATCTTGGTTGTGGTCATGGAGGCAGAGAATAAGCTGAGCCGACTCATCAGCGAGATAGATCTCTCCATGAGCACCTGTAATCAAGTGGTCCACAGTGGTGATGCCGTGGTCGGAAGGTTGGGAAAACCACAGAGAGAACTCTGACGCATCATCGATGATGCCATTGCCATCGATGTCCTGGCAACGGTAGACATTTCCTTGAGAGCCGTCGGCGACCAGCACGCTCTCTTTCCCGAACGGAGTGATGGCTGTGGGTAACATCAGGGGATCTGTTCCTGGAGTGGTGTTGGTACTCCACCACACTTGACATTCTCCGGGTGTGTGGAAGAGACCATCGCCATCGGTGTCGTGTAACCGGAGGACTCGTCTGCGAGTGGTGCTGCGATCTGCGACGTAGAGAGTTTCTCCTTCAGTGGTAGGTTCTGCCGCCGGGCCACGGCACAACGAAGTGGGGTAGACCCAATCAGGAACAGAATTTCCACCGTCGTAAAGGGCCGTGATCTCGTCGATTCCCGAGAGGAATCCGTCGTTATTCGTGTCACGAAGAGACAGGAGAGTGTCGAGACTTCCACCATCGAGAAGTAACAGATCATCGTCTCTTTGTAACATTGCCGCAGGAACTGAGAGAGGTATGTCGGAGCTATCGTTGTAGATGACTGTGATCTCAGAACCTTCGAGGTATGCCCCGTCGCCGTTGATATCGTTCAGAAGAAGGAGATGGTCTTGAGAGGAGTCCGCGATGATCAAGGGCGGGATGGCTGCGAGGCCGGCCCCGTGGACGATCATGAGTCCCATCAGGGCTAAAAATAGACAGGTGATCAGATATGAAAAAATGTGACGTCCTGGACGCATGATGAAACCCCCTTGGCAAAGTGTAGGAAAGACTGAGACCCGGTGATCGGATCGCAATGGGATGTAGCAAGGGGAGTGCCAACGATTTGAAGTGTCAAAGAGGCAATAGAGTACCCAGTAGACTGATAGAGGTGAAGTTTTCGTGTCGTCGATGGTGAGGGGGTCGTCCGGTGACCGATAGCGGATTAAAGCCGGCGTGAACGGGAGGACCGCCGCTCACCAGCGTGTGGGGACATAATCCTTGAGGAATTGTCCCCAACAGTGCACACCGGTGTTGAATCCTGAAAGGATGGGGTCTAACACTCTGGCAGCACCGTCGATCGAATCGAGTGGCGGTGCGAAGCGCTGCTCTTCTTCTTTTACGACCGTTCTTTCGAAGGGGTCTTCATCGGTGACCCAGCCCGTATCCACACTGTTCATGTGGATGCCGTCCTTCACGAATTCGGGGGCCGAGGTCCGGGTCATCATATTGAGGGCGGCCTTCGCCATGTTGGTATGGGGATGGCGAGTGGTCTTGAAAGTCCGGTAGAACTGTCCTTCCATCGCTGAAACGTTGACCACGTGGCGATCATTGTTCTTGTTCTGCAACATCAAAGGCTTGAGTCGTGAGGTGAGGACAAAAGGAGCAATAGAGTTGACCAGCTGAACCTCGATCAATTCGATCGTTGGAACGTCGGCAAGTTCCATACGCCAGGAGTTCTTTTCCCGGAGATCGAGCTGTTGTCCATCCCCATCATGAATCCCCGGAGGAAACAGATGGGCTTCATGACTTTCACCGAGGAGATCCATCTGACTCAGCTGAGCCGCATGTGTCACTCCTTCTTGGAGAATGCCTGGCTCTTCAGATTTTTGGATGAGAGACGTTTCGGCAGGGGTCGCCCCGGTGGAATCTCTGCACTCTAAGCCTGCTTCGGCATGTTTTTCTCCGCTAGATTTGAGCACTTCAACCAACTGCTGATGGTTTCTTAACAGTGGGCGTACATGCTCTGGCAAGTCAGCAGCGTCTTCTCCACCGATGAGATGAGAGTAGTACGCGGGTGGACGACGTACCGTTTGGCAGGCGTTGTGGATGAGGAAATCAAGTTGAGGAAGTGTGTCTTCCAGATAATTTGCAAACGCCTCAATGCTGGGTGTATGCCTCAAATCGAGGCCATGAATCAGTAGTTTGTCGCTCCACTGTTGGAAATCGTCTTCAGCGGCAAATCTGCGAGCGGAATCGCAAGGAAACCGAGTCGTCGCAACGACGGTGCAGCCGGAACGAAGTAGCATCAGGACGATTTCATAACCGATCTTCACACGCGAACCCGTGACTACAGCGTATCGATCACTGAGATCGGCAGTTTGATGACGCTTGAGCCAATTGAGTTCTGAGCAGTCCGGACACATCGAATCGTAATGGTGGTGAACTTTTCGATAGTCGGTTTTGCAGATGTAGCAGTTTCTCGGTTCGAGAAGAAGGGTGTTATCGGTTTCATTTGCTTCGACCTCTGCCGCCTGAATCTCAAGAAGTTTGCGAGAGTCTTCATCCATAGAGATGGCGAGAGGGGCGACTGGAAATCGCATCGCTCTTTTCAAGGATCGATTACTGGTCGCGTTGAGAGCCGCATCGTCACGTTGACGGGCGGCGCGTCGTTTATCGAGACGTCTCTTTCGTGCGAGACTTCGACGATCGGAACGGTCGGGGAATGAAATCTTGCCCGCTGCAGCACGGAGACGATTCCGTGTTTCCTCATCCATGCCGGCGAGTGTCGAGTGATCTGCGGCCAGTTCCTCCAACCAAATCAAAATCTCTTCGAGGCGAGATTCTGATGAGGGAGGGGGATTTTCATCATGGGCAGACAAAACAGAGATCCTCACTCAAATTACGGATGTGGAACTGATATTAAAGGAGGCCACAACTTCTCGGCTGTGGCCTCCTTCAATCTTACACTCGGAAGTTCTCTGTGGGATACATCTCATGAAATCCCGCAGTGAGAATTACTCCTCTGGACTCCGCTCATGAATCGACCCGTCTTTGAATACAATCCATGAAATGTCGTCTTCGGTCCCAGGTTCTCCATCGAAACCTAGGCAAAGAATCTGGGCGATGCTCTCAGAATCTATCGCATCGAAAACCGAAAAAACGTTCCCATAAGGGTCGCTAAAGGCATCTTGGCTCAACTCGCGAAGAATATTTGAAGCCGCTGGTACCGGAGTGCCACTGTCGTATTCGGCAAAACGCTTTGCAATTTTCTCCGCCAAGTTACCTGCGGCGATTTCAGCGTCTCTTCTTCCACGATTTTCCAGAGCTCTCTGCATCGGATTAGAACGATCTCCGTCTGGGCGAATACGAAATCGTTTTTGATCGATTTCCTGAGGGAAGATGTTGTTGGCTCTATCGGCATCAGCGATCTCTAGCCAAGGATCGATCTCGACTCTGACAACCGGTTCGCGTGTTACGAGAAGTCTAGAGATCACTCTCGGGTTTTCTCGCCACAACTCGGCGGGAAGACGGTGTTGCTCTGTTTCTCCATTGGCATAAGTAATCTGCAGAGGGACCGGCATGACCAGTCCTCCGTAGTTTCGCATACGTACGACTGTAAAGTTCCAGTCCCGATCGATCAGGTCAGCGTCCCCTGCTTCTAGGCGAGAGAGAAAGCTTTCGTATCCTCTACGATCGTGGTCGGTGACATCGAGTTCGTCAAAACTGTTATAGAAATCGAGCAACTCAGGAAAACGGTCGGTACGAAAGCCCATACCCTCATTGCGGACACGACTGATCCATTCAGGGTCCTGATCACGCTCATCTTTTTTCAATGAGTTCTCGATCATTGGGTTTCCTGTATCGAGGTGATAGCGAGTCACGCTATCGATGGCGAGGTCGGCATGGTCAGTGGTAAAGAACCAGCCTCTCCAGAACCAATCGAGATCAACACCACTGGCATCTTCCAATGTCCTAAACAGATCAGCAGGTTCGGGGCGACGGAAGGCCCAGCGTTGGCAGTACTCTTTAAAAGCAAAGTCGAAGAGTTCACGACCCATGACGCTTTCACGAAGAATATTGAGGGCTGTGGCTGGTTTGGCGTATGCGTTATTCCCGAATTGAATCAGCTGTTCACTATTGGTCATGATCGGCATCTGATCAGGACTCGTAAGGAAGCCGGTAATGTTCCGTGCTTCGCCCCGCCGGGAAGGATAGTCCTCTTCCCAAGTCAATTGTGTGACGAATTGAACAAAAGTGTTGAGGCCTTCATCCATCCATGTCCATTGACGTTCATCAGAGTTGATGATCATTGGGAACCAGTTGTGGCCGACTTCGTGAATGATCACGCCAATCAATCCATACTTGGTACGCTCAGAATAGGTGCCATCCTCTTCCGGGCGTGGTCCATTGAAACAGATCATGGGATATTCCATGCCGCCGACGGGGCCGTTGACACTGATGGCGACCGGGTATGGGTATGGAATCGTCATCTCTGAAAAGACTTCAACAGTATGAGCGACGGCATGAGTCGAGTAACGACTCCAAAGAGGTTCTCCCTCATTGGGGTAGAAAGACATCGCCATCGTTTTCCCACCGCCGGGAACATCCACACCGAGTGCATCCCAGATAAACTTCGGGGAAGCCGCCCAGGCAAAGTCTCGAACCATTTCTGCTTTGAAGACCCAAGTGCGCGTTTCTGTAGCGGTTAATTTTTCATTGGCGATCGCTTCTTCCGGAGTGATCACAAACATTGGCTTTTCAGCATTCGCGGCTTGTTCGAGTCGTTCCCGCTGATTATCCGTGAGAACTTCTCCTGGATTAGCGAGTTCTCCCGTAGCACTGACCACGAAGGTATCCGGAACAGTGATGGCGACGGTGTAGTTACCAAATTCGAGAGTGAATTCACCGCTTCCTATGAACTGTTTGTTTTGCCAGCCGGTGTAGTCGGTGTACGCACACATCCGTGGGAACCACTGTGCCATCTCGTAGATGGCGTTTTCCGCTTCCTCAAACCATTCGTATCCACCTCGAGCTCTGAGGATGTCGGCATTGACGATGTTGTGGTTCCAGCCCAAGGAATACTCAAAGACGCCGCCCGGAAGCAATGGTTCCGGAAGATCGATGCGCAACATCGTGTCATTGATGGTGTAATTGAGAGGCTCGTTATTCTTATGAGTCAACGAAGTGATATCAAATCCGCCAGAAAACTCTTGTTCAAACGCGAGGCGCCTGAGCCAGCGAATGCTCTCTTCTTCATCAAGACCATCCGCTCGTGACGTTGAACCTATCGATTCTTTTCGGAAGCGGTTTTGATCCAGTTGCATCCACAAGTAGGTCAGCGTGTGGGGTGACTTGTTGTGGTAGGTCACTCGCTCGACACCGATGAGGCGATGGGCTTCTGCATCTAAAGTGACTTCGATATCCATATCCACTTGCTGTTGCCAATATCCTGGACCAGGTGCTCCAGATGCTAAGCGTGCTTCATTGGGAGTTGGCAGAACATCATCGAGTTGTCGAAAGGGATCTTCGCGATCTATTTTTTCGACAACCAAGAAGGGAGGGGGAATATCATCGAAGGGGTCATGGGCCCAACAAAATGAAGAAGTCGCCAGTAAAACAAGCACGATGCCAAAAATGGCTGCCATACGCATAAAGTACCTCGTCCTAATTTGTGGTTGAAGACTTCAGCTTCAACAGGTGGGCTCTCGAAAAATTCAGAGCAGATTCATGATAATTTGCGAAGAGCCCCACTACCACGAAGAAAAGATAGGCATGGGCTTCTTTTCTCAAAATACCGAATAATAGACGTAGGGGTGCAGTTGGAACGCTTCATGATTAGTCTCCCATTCGGCAAAAAAGAGTGAATAATCAAAGCTTTGCTCCGTCTATTCTTGTGGATCCCAAAAAGGGCTCCTAGATGGGAGGGAAGATGTCTTCTCGATTGCTCTCCATGACAGCGGGCTTGCTGTTATTGACCAGTTCCGGCTGCATGAATCATGGCTGTGGAATTTGTGTCAACGAACCTCTGGTGACCAAGGAAAATCTATTCTTTTCCTATGAGGGTGAGTTCGCTAATTTCTACTCCTCGGAGTCATACCTCTGGTTTAGTGATTTACCGGATGCGTATGTGACCTTGGATGGATTGAACTTCTACGGCATCGTGCGTGTTCGAATTTACGATGGAGTCAACGCCAAGATTTTCGACGAGACCTTTTTTGGTAACGGTGGTGACGTCATCTATAAGTCATTGTCCGATATCGCATTTCCCGGATTGTGGGAAGTAGAGATTGAATCAACAGCGGTCTACGGAAATGTACAACTCGTCCTCAACTAGCGACGTGAATCACGAGAGCCTCCAGCTGATCCTCGAGATGATCCGCGAGATGATCCGCGAGATGAACCTCGAGAAGAGTCACCAGAAGAGTCTCTCGATGAGCGTCGAGCTGAACTTCTAGACGAATCTCTCCCTGATCTCGCCGACCCCTCACGCTGATTTTGGTGTGAGGGGTGTTTATTATCTTCCTGTTCCGTATGAAGAAGCATGTCAAGATCACGATCTTTGAGCGTTCGGTGTTTGCCTGGAGCGAGGTCGCCGAGGTCGAGTTTACCGATCGAAATTCGTTTCAGATATGTGACTTCCAAACCTTGACCAGAAAACATTCTACGTATCTGTCGCTTCATTCCCTCGTGTATCACGATGTGAAGGGAAGCGGTTCCGTCTTTGCGTCGGCGAAGGCGCGTAATTTGGGCAGGAGATGTTTCTTTTCCGACTTCGGGAAGGAAGACACCACGTCGCAATGTTTAGAGGACTCTTTCGGATGGTGCCCTTGAGAGAACGACAAAGTATTCCTTATGGCATCGGTAACGAGGGTGAGTAATTCTGTGTAGCAAATCCCCGTCATTGGTCATGATCAGAAGACCTTCGGTTTCCAAATCCAGGCGACCCGCAGGCAAGACACCCGCATCGACGACACGCTTAGGAAGCATGTCCATGACGGTTAATCGGTCGTGAGTGTCGTGGGTGCTGGTAATGGTGCCCGCCGTTTTGTGAAACATGACGGTCAATGTAGTAGGGGGTTGTACCGTTTCTCCATGAAGGACGACTTCGTCCTTGACGGGATCGATACTGATGCCGAGTTCGGCGACCTCGCCATTGACGCGGACTAAGCCCTTTTCAATGAGGAGTTCAGCCCGACGACGGGATCCGTGGCCACAACGAGCTAGATATTTTTGAAGTCTTTCACGAGCCATATTGAGCAGGCTTATTAAGCCCCCTCCTTCTCAGCTCGGGCACGGAATTCGGAGCCACAGTTCATCTCGATTTCGTCGAGAAGGTCTGCTGCGTCTTCCGAGTTAGAGTTGGACAGGGCCTCTCGGTATTCACTGAGCAGGTCATTGTAGGTGTCGACTCGAATTTGATTCAGCTCAGTAATCTGACCATCGATACGAGTCTTTTGAGATTCGGGAAGATCATCTCCACCCAAGTCATTGCGAACAGTTTCTAATCTTTGGATCCCTTTTGACATTTTTCCATCGCGGAGAAATTGTCGGGCATCTGCAACCGCTTGATTGATGACGTTATCCATACCGCGAAGTTCTTCTTCGCTGAAATCTGGTTTTTGAGCTGCCAATACTTCTGCGGCAGCTTTGGCTTGTGCTTCTTTATTCGCTTTGTCTTCTGGAGATTCTTGGGTGACCCCGGATTCTCTGACAGGGTCAGTTTTCTGGAATTGATACACCACATAAAAGACCATGCCGATGACGATAACTGCACAGGATAGGTATATGGAAGTTTGAACCGGATTTTTCTCGAAATCGATGCCGAGGCCTCCGCCCCCTTTTCTTTTACGGCGGGCTGAGCGACCTTTTTTTGCTTTTCCTCCTGAAGTAGATCCTTGGGAGGCCGTTAAAGGTCGAGCTATGGGGGCCCCCATCTTCTTCTCGATAGCGGCTTCTATTTTTCTCGCTATCACTGTAGGCACAGCACCTTGCTGGGAGGCCCAGTCCCCAAAGCGCCCCGGAGAGCCCTCAGAGATATATTGGTTCAAAAATAGAGTGGCTTCAGCCTCAGACCAGAGTCCTTGCTGAATGGCGATCTTGCAGAATATTTGTTCTCTTGAAGTATTCATGCCCAAATGC
>JAACCY010000015.1 GCA_009937185.1 Planctomycetia bacterium | reverse complement strand
GGAGAGTCAACTCTTCGGACATAAAAAAGGGGCGTTCACCGGGTCAGTGGCAGATCAAGATGGAGTCTTTGTCGCAGCGAAGCGAGGAACTCTCTTTCTCGATGAGATCACAGAACTCGATCTGGATCTTCAGGTCAAATTGTTGAGAGCTCTCCAAGAAAGAGAAGTGACTCCTGTAGGAGCGACGAAGGCGATTCCCATTCATGCACGAGTTGTGACTGCGACAAATCGCCCCATTCAACAGTTGGTCAATGAAGGAAAGTTCAGGGCGGACCTGTACTACCGGATCAATGTCGTCAGTCTTAAAGTTCCCCCATTGAGGGACAGGATTGGGGATATCCAGCCTATGGCGGAGGCTTTCCTTCGATACTTCGCTGAGGAATACAATTGTGAACCGCGCAAATTGACGGAACCCGCTCGTGTGGCACTGGAATCATATCAATGGCCTGGGAATGTGCGTGAACTGCATAACTGCATCGAGAGATCTTTTGCCCTCGGTGGGAATGCTTCAGAGATCAGGGTTGAAGATTTCCCTCCCGAGATCTCACTGAGATTTGCTTCAGAGCATTCTTCGGACGACGCTGAACTTTTGAGCTCGTTTCAGGAGGCGACGCAGAGGACGACAGAAGCTCTCGTGGAAGGCCGTTCACTGACAGCGACAGCTTCACACTTCAAGACCTATGACGAACTGGTGGCGGAGCATATTCGGGAGGCATTAAATCGATCCCGCGGAGTCAAAAGTCGGGCGGCTACGATGTTGTCGATTGATCGCAATCGTCTCTATCGGTTGATCGAGAAGTATCAAATTTCGACTTGAATCCGAACTCCCTTCCTTTTGAGAAGGGGAGCTGCTTGATAATGAAACAGTGTGTTCTTTTAAGGCAGGATTCTAAGTGTTAGTGATATCAGTGCTTACGAATTCTGTGCCCTAAATTATATCAATGGGCTCTCTTCTACAGGTCGTTCAGTTTCCGTCATCGGACGAATTTCGCTCATACAAACTGTTTTCGAATTGGCACACCCCTTGCCATAGCAACTGGGGGGGGCTTTTTTGAAAAGCGGCCCTCGTTGAGGGCAGGTTATCGATCTCCGGCCATTCTAGGCGGGCTGAGCTCGGAATCGGTGACCTCCCACTTTTGAACTTGGCCAGGTAGCGAGGATCGATGATGTTTGTGGGTTCATAGAACGGCTGATGCTGGACACCGGGCGGGCTCGTCTGCGTCAGTTTTTTTTCGTTCTTCCCCATCATTCGAAACCTCGGACAACTCTTTATAAAGTTGATCTGGTGCGTGGGGGGATAGAGGTGAGCAGGGATCTTTTTCGGCCAGACTCATCCTTCCCCCGACATCTTTTTTCCTCTCTATTTCATATCGTCTCAGTTCATATGCAGATCTATTCCATATGCAGATCCAGCTATCGTTTTGCCTTTGAGGTTTCATTTCTTTCCTCAATAGCGCTCCAGGTCCGGAAACAATTCCCGACTTTGTAAGTTCTGTTTCGATGTTACCTATTATTGCCGAATCAGTTTTTCATGTTGAAATCGTGCGGTAAACGAAGGTTCTCGGAGTTTTGGAGAGATTGGAAAGTGACAGAGAACTACCGCAAGTGACATGCCTGTAAATGCTAACAAAAGGTCTTTGTTAGTCGTTTAGTGATCTTATAATCGGAGTAGATTTGAGGTCGAGGAAGGCGCTGCTCTTGTGCCTTTCTGCGAAAAGAGGAAATAGTCCATGCTCCCAAGCATTTCGTCACTTCTGAGAAACCTGCTCCCCATCATTCTGGTTCTCCAGGGGGTTCTCGTGTTGGAGGCTCAATCGCCTTCACTTCGAGTTGAGGACGTCAGCGTTTATCCCGGACAAAGTGGCGTGACAACTCCTATCTATGGTCTCTCGAGTGATCCCGTCAGTGGATTTCAGATCGCTGTTTCTGTGGACCCTGATCGTATTCTTCTCAGTGGCTTCGACCTTGAAGCTGGAGTCCTAGGAGCGATCAATGTGGATTTCACAGATTCTTTCGTCGATATCGTCGAAGGAGAGGCGGGGCTCGTCGTGATCATCGACAGTGAGGCTCCTTTTGATACTTCCCTACCGATTTCCACAGAGACCCATTTGGTCTCGTTGGCATTTGATGCCGCGGATTGGTTGATCCCTTCCAATCAGGAGTTGATATCTATCGAGAATGCTGTGGGAACAGCGGCATTACCCAGCACGATTCTTGTCGAAGGCACTGAAGTGACGACGACTCTCGAGAATGGCCTATTGAGTGTGATTGAGCAAAACGTATTGATCGCAGAGTCCACGACTGGAGTTGCACAGTTGGGAGATACGGATCATGAGATTTCGATCCGAGGATATAACTCGGAAGACTTGCAGGGATTCTCAATATCACTCGTATACGATCCACTCGTTTGGGAATACTCACACGTTTCCATAGAGGGGACGATCACCGAAACAGCAGGGGCCGAGTTTGTCGAAGAGTTTTCCAATGACGCCGAAGGGAATGTCGTCCTCGGTGTTCTTTTGGATATTCTCCCTCCATATTCTGGGCAGGTCATTCCTGCGACAGGAATCGAATTGGAGTTGGCCCGTTTTTACTTCGATGTTCAGCCGGACCTGGTCGAATCAACAATCAGCGTCATCGAGTTTTCTCCCTCAGTCGGTTCTCCTACTGTCGACAATGTCTTCGTGATCGATAACCAGTCGATACAGCCATTGAAGGTGGATGCCGTGATAGAGGTTGAAGCTGTGAACATCTTCCTAAGGGGAGATGCGGACGGTGACTTTTATCTCGACTTGTCAGATGTGATCAACAATCTCGTCTTCATGACGGGGACTTGTCCTGAGTGCCCTGACCCCACTTGCCTCAAAGCATTGGATGTCAATGACAACGGAACGATTGACCTCGCAGACGGTATTCAACTGGTCAACTACCTCTATATCTTCGGCCCTCCACCTGCGGCTCCCTTCCCCGAGCCGGGTTCCGATCCGACACCGGACTCCCTGACCTGCCAGCGCTAATCGAAAAAGATTTCGACGGGCGGACGATCTCGAAACAACATCGTATTCTTCTCCGGGGCCATTGCAGTCTTGGAGGTACCTTGAACGAAGAGATCCGAATCACTGAGGCCGTCACCTCTCTCCGCGATCGTGCATATCTCACCATCATTAATGGACCTCGAAAGGGCGCTGTCTTTCCCCTCGCTGGAGAGCCTGTAGTTCTTGGTTCAGATGCGGAGATCTCCATTTCCCTTCCCGGATCCAAGGTGGCATCCCGACATGCAGGAATCCGCCTTCTTGAAGGAGTATGGGAAATCCAAGATCTGAGTGGATCGAAAGTGTTCGTTAACGATATTCCAACTACGCACAGAACTTTGGGTGGGGGAGAAATCTTTCGTCTGGGAGAGAACGAGTTACATTTTTCATTTGAGCCTCCTACTTCTATGAAAACAGCCGAACCTGCCGATCGAATTGTGATGGCTATCGATCTTGAGCGAGGTGAGAGCAATGATCAGATACAGCACCTCAATATTATTTCGGGCCCTGGATTTCTAATAGGGCGATCTCCTGATAACGATCTGTCGATCAAAGATCCGAGAGCCAGTCGTAGGCACTGTCGTATCGAAGTCGTTGAGGGTGAGGTCATGATTACTGATTTGGGATCTTTGAATGGAACACATCTGGATGGGAATCTGATCCAACAGGCCATATTACGTCCCGGGGATTTGATCGCTGTCGGGAAGACGACTCTCAGGTGCCGTCGTACATAGATCTGTCTTTACGGGCGTGGATGAAACTTACTGTGAGTATCGAGAAGTTTCTTTCGTTCCACGTGAGTATAGATCTCTGTTGAACTGACACTTGAATGCCCCAGTAGTTCTTGAATAGCAAATAGCTCCGCATTGTTTTCCAATAAGTGTGTCGCATAGGAGTGCCGCAGCATATGAGGATGTACGGGTAAATGGAGACCTGCGTGGGGGGCTGATTTTTTAAGAATCTCATAAACACTTCTGCGGTTCACCGGGAGCCCTCTGATAGAGAGGAAGACTCTGTCATCCTTTGCGGGGACGACGGGCCGCTCATGTTCCTGATACTTGCTGACTGCGAGAGAAGCTCTATCTCCGACTGGAATGATGCGTTCTTTAGATCCCTTACCGATGCATCTCAAAAACCCTTCTCTCAGGAACAAGTCTCCTGGCCTTAAGCCGCAAAGTTCAGAGACACGCATTCCTGTACTGTAAAGTAACTCAACGATAGCTCTATCCCGGAGTGGACAGCGCGCAGATCGATCAGGATCCCCCGCCGCAGTAATGAGATTTTCGACCTGCTCTAGGGACAAGGTGTGGGGCAGTTTTTTGTCTTTGCGAGGGAGTTGAATGAGATCGGTCGGGTTATCTTCGAGACGATTGTCTTTGACAAGGAATCTGTAGAACCCACGAATGGCGACCAGTTTTCGTTGCCGGCTATGTGCGCTGATCTCTTGATCGGAGAGAGCCTTAAGAAATTGCTGGAGGTGCTCGCGTTGAATTCCGGAAGGGAAATCCAGACCTGTTTTCTGACTGAAATTGAAAAGTTCGAGCAGATCCCGTGTGTAGGCAGAGAGGGTATTATCTGCCAGACCTTTTTCAACACGGAGATAATCTATCCACAGAGTCAGGCTCGGAGGGAGATCTTTGGAATGAGGTTCTCCAGAACCAATTCCATTGGTCCCTTGCGAGGGGATTCGACGCTTCATAGAATCGGGCCGCTCTCAGGTATCTCTGGGAAGGGTCCTGTTTCAGGTTTTTCGACCCCTTGGGGTGGAATAGACATGATCCCGAATCCCTCCCGGGTGCGTGGGCAGACCACCGCAGGGTAGCGAATTTTGCGAATTCAGGCCAGTTTTCCTTCAAGAAGGGCCAGAATTTGAATCTTTGAGCAGAATTTATCAGGAGTGTCATGGTTTCCGAGGTGAGACGACTGCAAACTCTTCGGGACATTTGGTGGGAAAGCGAAGCTCGAATGACTTTTGCAATCTGGATGACTTGGCTATCGAGATCTTAAAATTGATCAGAACTGATGACAGTTCTTTCGGGGAGAAGCATGGCAAAGAAAAAATACCTAAAGCGTGAACTGGACTCCTTCAAGAAGATCCTCCTTCAACACAGAGCTGTTGTTACAGGCAACATGAGTACTCTGGAAGGAGAAGGTCGCGGCTCCAGTGGAGATGAAGGCGATCTGAGTTCAGAGAATTTTGAGATCGAATTGACTCTGACAGCAATGCAGAGTGAGACGAACTTGATCCAAGAGATCGATGAAGCTCTGCAGAGGATTGAGGACGGGAGTTACGGTGTCTGCGAAGATACCGGCGATTTGATTCCTGAACCACGCCTGCAGGCGATCCCGTGGACCCGGCTTTGCGTCGAGGCACAGGCCCGCAGGGAGAGATCCTGATCCAGGAGGCCCATTGAAGAGAGAGTCCGTGGAGAGCGCTTCAGTTGAGTTGTCAGTAAGGATTCCGTCTCCTGGTGGTGACCTGATGTTGTCTCATCCTGTGTTACCCGCTTCGGGTACTTTTGGATACGGCGAAGAGTTTGAACCATTTCTTCCTCCGGGTACCTTCAGTGCCATCGTTCCGAAGTCCATTTCTGTGGAGTCACGGCCGGGAAATCCACCTCCGCGAGCCATCGAAACGCCTTCTGGATTATTGAATTCCATTGGCTTGCAAAACCCAGGTCTCGATCTTTTTGTTTCCGACTATTTACCGCGACTGCAGAGATATGGTGTTCCCATCCTCGTTAACGTGGTCGGTAAAAATATCGAAGACTACTGCACTGTTGTGGAGGCTCTTGAGGGACAAGAACTGATTCGGGGATATGAACTGAATGTCTCTTGTCCCAATGTTAAAGAAGGTCTCAGATTTGGTCTCGACCCCGAGGCCACTGCAGCCTTGATTTCCGCTGTCCGAGAGAAGACTTCCGGAGTCTTGATGGCGAAACTCACTCCAAATGTGACTGATATCGCAGAGCATGCCGTAGCCGCTCAATCAGCGGGGGCGGATGCGATCTCCCTGATCAATACCGTTCGGGCCATGTCTGTGGATTGGCGTCAAGGTCGCTCACGGATTGGTACCGATACCGGAGGACTCTCCGGGCCTGCTATTCGTCCTATCGCCCTCAGAATGGCCTGGGAAGCGTGTCAGGCCGTCGATATCCCCGTCTGTGCGATTGGTGGCATATCTTCCGCTGAGCATATCCTCGAGTTTGTCAGCGTGGGGGCCTCCTTGGTTCAGGTCGGAACCCATCTCTATCGGGAGCCGACGTGTTTGCCTGAAATTCTTCGTGAATTACAGGAATTGCTCGCCAAGGAGGGCATTTGCCACCTCGACGAGCTCCGCGGAACCTTCGGGGGTCTCTCGGATCGGTTGCCGGGAAGATCCCGTCCAGTACCCTAAGAACTGAATCTAATAAGGCCGAATTCAGAAGGGCTGAAAAATGGGTCTCTTCGACGGTATTCGGGGGATTGTTGAAAAGTTCGTTCCTTCACGGAACGACAAGATACTGCGAGGGGTTGCTCCTCTCGTGGACAAGATCAATGAATTGGAGCCTCAGTTTGAAGGGCTCAGTCAGCATGATCTGCTCTCTCTCACCGATCAGTTTCGTTCACGTCTAGAATCCGGTGAATCTCTTGAGGATCTTCTCCCCGAAGCCTATGCCGCTGTCAGGGAATCTTCCCGAAGGAATCTGAAGACGGGCACGGGTGTCTCCATGAGACACTACGACGTCCAATTGATTGGTGGCATTGTTCTCAATCATGGTGGCATCGCAGAGATGAGAACAGGTGAGGGAAAGACCCTTGTGGCGACCCTGCCTGCTTATCTCAATGCGCTTCCGGCCAAGGGCGTTCATGTGGTGACTGTGAACGATTACCTCGCGAAGAGGGACTCCGATTGGATGAGACCGGTTTTCCAAGCTTTAGGGATGACGGTGGGTGCGATTCAGTCGAACATGCAAAGCCAAGAACGGCTTGAGCAATATGGCTGCGATGTGACCTACGGAACCAACAATGAGTTTGGCTTCGATTATCTTCGGGACAACATGAAGACTCGACCAGAGGACCAATGCCAGAAGCATCGAGCCTTTGCCATTATCGACGAAGTCGACTCTATATTGATCGATGAAGCTCGAACTCCTCTGATCATTTCTGGTCCTGCAGAAAAGTCTACTGACGTTTACTACAACGCAGATCGCGCGGTTCGAAAATTAGTTCGTGATCGCCATTTTGAAGTTAAAGAAAAGGAACAGCAGGTGATTCTCTCAGAGGAGGGGATCGAGGCGGCTGAGAAACTCGTCGGAGTTGATTCCTTTTATTCCTTCGAGAATATGCACTGGCCTCATCATATCGAACAGGCGCTGAAGGCTCACCACCTCTACCGCAAGGATGTCGATTACGTGGTGAACGATGGCGAAGTCGTCATCGTGGATGAGTTCACGGGAAGATTGATGGACGGAAGGCGTTGGTCTGACGGACTTCATCAAGCGGTCGAGGCTAAGGAAAGCCTTAAAATCAAGGATGAGAATCAGACTCTCGCGACGATTACCTTCCAGAATTTCTTCAGGCTCTACGACAAGATTTCTGGAATGACCGGAACTGCAAAGACTGAAGCTGAAGAATTCCGCGAGATTTACGGATTAGAAGTCGTCGAGATTCCAACGAACAAAATCATCGCTCGTGATGACCAATCCGACATCGTTTATCGCACGACCCGCGAAAAATGGAATGCTGTCGTCGATCGTATCGAAGAAGAGAATAAAATTGGTCGACCCATGCTGGTTGGAACCATTTCAATCGAGGACTCGGAGTCTGTTTCTGCGGCACTGACCCGCAGAGGGATTCCTCACAATGTACTCAATGCAAAACATCATCAGAGGGAAGCGGAGATCATTTCTGAAGCGGGTCTCATGAATAAAGTGACCATCGCTACAAATATGGCGGGTCGAGGCACTGATATCGTTCTGGGAGAAGGGGTCAATGAGGTGGGTGGCCTGATGGTCATCGGTTCCGAAAGACATGAATCTCGCAGAATCGACAATCAGTTACGAGGCCGATGTGGACGACAAGGAGATCCGGGAGCAACGCTATTCTTCCTGTCTTTGGAAGACGATTTGATGCGCTTGTTTGCCAGTGATCGAGTTTCCGCAATGCTGAAAAGATTTGGAATGGAAGAGGGTGTGGATATTTCTCACCCGATGGTTTCACGATCGATTGAAAAAGCACAGAAAAAGGTAGAAGCCCGAAACTTTGAAATCAGAAAAAATCTGTTGGAGTATGACCAGGTGATGGACAGTCAGCGTAAAGCTGTCTACCAAATTCGTGATCGAGTTTTGGTCTCGGATAACCTCCTCGAATTGATCCGTGATCAGTTCGAAGAATCACTGACACAGTTCCATGCAGGATTACTTGAGATGGATGACCCCGAGAAATCAGTGGAAAAAATGCTCTCAGAGCACGTTTCCCAGCGTTTCGGAGTGGAAGTGTCCGCCTCTGATCTCAAGGAGATGGGC
The DNA here is from genome assembly GCA_009937185.1 of Planctomycetia bacterium. Classification (GTDB taxonomy): domain Bacteria; phylum Planctomycetota; class UBA8108; order UBA1146; family UBA1146; genus UBA12191. The sequence goes on along the minus strand of JAACCY010000015.1, from coordinate 10,293 downwards.
GAGGATCATCTACTGGAAGGCATCACGGATCTTTGGACTTCTGTGGTGACGAGCAAGAGAGATCGTGCCGGTGATGGCGATTTTGATCGATTGTTGCATTACCTCTTACTCCGATCCCTCGACGAGAAATGGAAAGAACATCTCCATGCGATGGATCAATTGAGGACAGGTGTGGGGATGCGTAGTTATGCGCAGGTTGATCCTAAACTGGAGTACAAGCGTGAGGGATTCCGCATGTTCTCTGGAATGCTGCATCAGTATAAAGAGGAAACCTCTTCTGTGATTTCTCGTATTCGTATTGAGAAAGTGGATGAATCGGCGCAGCAAGAGCAGTTGGAAAGCACCTGGAGTGGTCGCTCTGAAGGCGTTTCCGTCGATGCTGCACGTGAGCAATTTGAATCGCATTCGAAGAGAATGGATCAGGGAGTCTCGAGCTCACAATCCAAAGCTTCAGTTGAGACCATCCGAAATGACGACCCAAAGGTGGGTCGAAACGACGATTGCCCCTGTGGTAGTGGGAAAAAATACAAAAAGTGCCACGGGAAAACCTGAGCAGACTGATTCAGCTTTGCCAGCGTTCAAGTCCCCCGGAGGTCTTGTGACATGAGGACTGCACCGTTCACTTTATCTGGGGTGACCTTATGTCTGAGCATTCTGTTGGATGTTCTCATGATCCCGCTGCTCCTCATCGCTCTTCCTTGGCTACTCTTCAAAGTCGTCATAGAAGGAAGAGGCTTTGGGAGTCTGAGGGATCGAATCGGAAGAGCTCATATATCTCGGCCCTCTCGTCCCCGAATTTTGATCCATGCTGCGAGTGTGGGAGAAGTTCGAATGACAGTTCCATTACTCAGGGAGCTGCGGGATAAGCATCCTGGTAAAGAGTTCATTGTCACAACAATGACGACGGGGGCTTACGATCTTGCCCAGCGAATTCTACCGGAATGCCAGGTTCAACTGTTGCCATTGGACCTGGGTTTGTTCATGAATTCTTTTTTGTCTCGAATCCAACCTACTGCAGTCATTTTGGTCGAGTTGGAATATTGGCCTCAGTTTCTATTAGCATGCAAAGCCAGATCGATTCCTGTTCTGGTCGTGAATGGCAGAATTTCAGATAGAGGCCTGAAGCGTTGGCAGACATGGAATTGGGTTCTTGGCTGGATGGTGAGAATCCCTTCAAGAGTGTTGGCGAGAAGTGAAGAAGACGCCGATCGATTTGTTCAGATTGGAACTCCTGCCGAGCGAGTAAGAATCACAGGCAATCTCAAGTATGACATGGCGAAATCTGAAGTGCCCCGACGCGGTTCGTCGTCGAAGGGGGGATTCACTTGGATGGCCGGTTGTACGCATCCCGGTGAAGAAGATGTGGTTCTCTCGGTTCACCGGGAATTACTTCAAGAGTTCCCCGACATTCATCTCATCATTGCACCGCGACATATTGAGAGAAGTGAGGCTGTTCGGAAACAGGTCTCTGCTTCTGGATGGGTACCGATCTTCTCTTCTGGCCGCAATGTGACCAAGGGTGACGAAGTCGTCATCGTGGACCAATTGGGAGTTCTCGACGAATTTTACGGGCAATCCGATGCGGCTTTTGTGGGTGGAAGCCTTGTTCAACGGGGCGGGCATAACCTCCTAGAACCAGTCCTTTCCGGGTGTTTCACCTGTCATGGCCCTCATGTCCAAAATTTCAGGGATATGGCGACACCCCTCGCAGAGATGGGGGCTGTCCGTGAGGTTCAAGATAGGCAGGAGCTGCTAATGTGGCTCCAGAGGCGTATTCAGTGCCGTTCAGAGGGTCCATTAAGTCAGGGACTGATTTCCCGGGTCAGGGAGAATCTTGGCGGAGCCGCCAAAAGGACAGTGAAAGATCTGACACCCTGGATCGATTGACCCGGAGTTGGTTGGCGAAGGGCCCATCAGTGGCTAGATTAATCCGATTCACATGAAACAAATGACCGTGGCCCAAGGGGTATAGCCTTGAGGCCACCGCAGGAAGGAAACCGATGCTCATCGAGAATGCTTTCTTTACCTCCGAGTCGGTGTCCGTCGGACATCCGGACAAGATGGCTGACCAGATTTCCGATGCTGTCCTCGACGCATACCTCGCCGGAGATCCCCAGAGTCGGGTGGCTTGTGAAACGATGGTGACCACGGGATTAGTGGTCGTTGCTGGAGAAGTAACGAGTAACACCGTTGTTGATATTCCCGCCTTAGTTAGAAAAACAGTCCGAGAGATCGGATACACCGATTCCGCTATGGGATTCGATGCGGAAACCTGTTCGGTGATGGTGTCTCTGGATAAACAGAGCCCGGATATTGCGATGGGTGTCGATCGAGAGGGAGCCGGTGACCAGGGCTTAATGTTCGGGTACGCCTGCGATGAAACTCCTGAGTTGATGCCGATGTCGATCAGCCTCTCCCACAAGTTGGTGGCTGAACACAAAAGGTTGAGAGATGCCGGAGAAGCTCCGTTCCTCAGACCGGATGCAAAGAGTCAGGTTACAGTCGAGTATATTGATGGAAAGCCAGCGCGGATTGACGCAGTTGTGTTCTCTTCTCAACACTCAGACGATGTTTCCAATGAAGATCTGCATGCCTTTGTCAAGGAAAGCATCATTCAAGCCGTCATTCCTTCGCAGCTTCTTGATGAAAAGACGAACTACTACATCAATCCAACGGGGCGATTTGTTGTGGGTGGTCCTCAAGGTGACTGCGGCCTCACAGGAAGAAAAATCATCGTTGATACCTACGGTGGAATGGGGCGACATGGAGGAGGAGCCTTCAGTGGCAAGGACCCTTCAAAAGTGGATCGCTCAGCATGCTACATGGCCCGATTCGTGGCTAAGAATATCGTAGCCGCAGGATTGGCTCGTCGCTGTGAAGTTCAATTGGCCTATGCCATTGGAGTTGTTAAGCCGATGTCAGTTCTTGTCGATACCTTTGGAACGGGCACAGTTTCGGGTGCTGAATTGCAGAAATTAGTGAGGGAAGTTTTCGATCTGACTCCTGCTGGAATCATTTCAAGCCTCGATCTTCGCCGCCCTATCTATGGTCCCACTGCGGCCCATGGACATTTCGGACGCGAAGAGGGCGGATTCCCATGGGAAGAAGTTTCTAAAGTCGAGGCTCTCAAGTCTCTTGCCGAAGGCGTCGCTGGAGCCTAGGCCAAACCCATATTAGAGACATCGTCCTCATCGAGGCCGAGGTGGTGACCGATCTCGTGGAGCAAGGTGATACGCACTTGCTCCACGAGATCTTTTGCATCTCGGGACATGCGCTCAAGGTTTCTTCGATAGATTCGAATAGATGAAGCGGTTGGCATTCCTTCTGACGAAGAGAATCCGCCAAGGTGGCGGTTAGGCATGCCGTCTCCGAAGTACAAGCCCAGTGTGTCAGGACTGATTTGACCTCGGGACTCTTGAATCAGAATCAGTTCCGGAAGATTCTCAAGAATCACTGGGACTTCTTCCATTTGTTTGCGAATAGGGTCAGGGAGTTCTTCAAGAACATGCGCGATCAATTCATGAGCTTCGTCCGCACTGATCACTGGAACAGCAGGATTTCCTGTGGGATCCAATTCGGTCGCTCGCTTGAAGTGTTCGTCAGCTGTTTCGGAGTCACCCATGTGGTCACGACAAAGACCGAGGAAAAATTCTCGATCGGCAGATTCTAATTCGTCTGCGGGGTCGAGGCTTAACGACAGAACGAGAGCGCCCTGAGGATCTCCAGTCAAGAATCGTGCCTCTGAAAGACGATGTTGCAAAATCCGTATCAACTCTTCGTCAGAGCCCGGGGCGGAGCTACCGAGAGAATCTAGGTCGGTGAGTATCTTCAGAGCATCTGCTGGTAGACCCACTTCGATATAAGCAGTTGCAATAAGAAGGCGACCATCCATGTCATCAACTTTTGATTCGAGACTGCGGGCGAGTTCGAGGCAACGGTCGAAGTCGAACTCTTGAAGAGAATCCTTGAGTTGAAACAGGAGCGGGTCTGGTTCTGTCATGGTATTTAAAATTCTTTCAGCCATTGGGCCAGTATTGAAACGCAATGATCACCGATTGCGTGTTTCTCATCATGCCATTCAATTGTGGGTTTCGCCCCTGCTGTAGTGAGGATTTCCGCTGATTTTACGACCGGTTCTGCTGCAGTCAGGCGGTCTGCTTTATCGTGAAGAAAGAGAATCTTGGGAAGGTGCCCCAGAGTGAGTTCCTTTTCCAGAAATTCATGTTTGAGTCTTGCAGATGCGATGCAGCAGGATTGGAAAATATCAGGGTGTCGGCAGGCGATGTAGCCTGCGAGATAGCCACCCTGACTGAATCCGAGTAGATGAAGAGGTACGTCAGGGATCGTCGAATCTAGAGTGATGGCTTCCACCAGTCGGAGGAGGTCTTCTTCTGACCTATCGAGAGAGAGGCGGAAATCGGGTTGATCGCCAGTGTATATGTACCAGGCATGGCCCTGACGAGGTCCAGATTTACCTCGGATTTCCACGGGGTATGGACCTGACGGAAGAATCAGCCCGATTCCGTGTTGGCTGAGCTGCTGCAACTTTCGGCCAAGATAATCGCCATCCTGGCCCATACCATGAAGTCCCATGAGTATTAATTTGGGCTCTCCTTCAGGGGGAATCCATGTCCATGGGACTTGCAACTCGAAGAGCCGCGAATGATGCACCGGGTTCAACGAATCCAACCTCTCTTGATGTGAAGTACTTTAGCCATGACATTAGGATATCCGTAACAGGGTCATGATTCAGTCTCAAATCAAAATGACCTTTAGTGGATAGAATTCACAGGATGGATATCAAACTATGACTATGCAAGATTCAAAAAATTCTTCTCCCGGACTGGGAGATTCAGCACCTGACTTTGAAGCTCAAACGACACACGGCATGATTCGTTTTTCTGAGTGGCAGGCGGGGCGTTGGGTCATACTCTTCTCACATCCTGCGGATTTTACGCCAGTGTGCACCACAGAGTTTGTCGAGTTTTGCCATTGTTCTGAGTTCATGAAAGAGCGAGATGTGGCATTGCGCGGCTGTTCTGTAGATAGCATCTATTCTCATATCGCGTGGATCAGGGATATCGAATCGAAGTTCTCTGTAGACGTGGACTTTCCTGTGATTGCCGATTTGGATCAAGCAGTTTCAAGGAAGTATGGAATGATATCTGAGCCGACTTCGCAGACTGCTCCAGTGAGGTCTGTCTTCTTTATCGATGGCGAAGGAACAGTGAGAGCTGTCATTAGTTATCCTCCTGAAGTCGGAAGATCCTTCTCTGAAATCAAGCGAGTGATAGAAGCCCTGCAAGTGGTTGATCGTCATGGGGTTTCATGTCCTGCAAATTGGACTAAGGGTGAGGCTGTTATCGTTCCGCCTCCAAAAACAACAGCTGATGCCAAACAAAGATCACAGGATGAAGAGCTTGAATCTAAAGATTGGTACCTTTCGCAAAAAAAAATCGAGGACTAGCGAAAGTCGCCAGTCCTCGAAACAAGATTTAGTTTTATGAGAATCGTGCTCAGGGGCAGCTGTTGTAGTTCGAACAACCCAGTCCACCGGATCCCAGAGGGTCGCCGCCGCAGCTGGGATAAGGAGAAGCGGGAGCTGTTCCGTTTACGAACTGGTAGTTGATCAGGAAAATGGCATCACCAATATCAATTTTAAGATCGGTATTCGCATCTGCACTCGAGTTGCAATCGGGAAGTGCTCCATCTGAGAAGAAGTAGCTGATCAAAAAGATGGCGTCTGCAAGGTTTTCTACCCCATCAGAGTTGGCGTCGCCTCGAATGAAGGGGACTGAATCGTTAAAGCACACTTCGCCATGGCTCAACTCCGGTAAATCGCTGATGCCATCGATCGTCAAGATGTTATTAATCGGAGGCTGGCCAAATCCATTGACCAATTCAATAGCACTGCAAGAACCTACCAGAGCATTATCAGCAACACTGAGAAGTTTGAATTTGACGATGGAATTACCGCTACTGGGTTCGAGTGTCTGGCCCGTGAATGGCGGGCTGAAATCGAATATAGCTGCACAAGCGGCCCAGCCTGTTCCAAGGATGATTTCAGCGTTATCAGTATAGGTGAAGAACTCAATGGAATTCGGTGACAGGATCTGCTCGATGTCGGTTCCATCAGTACTTGTGTCTGAAAAACTGAAGAGTGTTGAGTCCCAGGTGATTGCACACTGGAAACCCTGCACAGGGGACTGATTCTCCAGGCGAACAATGACGTCGACTGATGATCCAGGAATCGTAGAAGCCGATTCGAGAGAAAAGTGGTTTTGTCCCTGAACGGTCATGGACAGATTTGCCATGACAAGGACAAAGAAAATTGCTAGGCGCATGAGGTGCCTCCTCAAGGGGATGGGGGATTCCGGCCGGTATTGGGGATTCCGGAAAACTATTCTGAATGTCTTCTAAAAAAGTGACGACTGATGAAATCAGCAACCGCTAGGAAGTATGCAATCAAGATTATCGTCAGTGTTGTCGGGCCCACAGTTGATGGGGCCTGGGAACGCCGGAGGCGGACCACTGACGAACAGGAAGTTCAGCAGGGAGATCGAGTCCGAAATGTCGATGGACCCGTCGTCGTTGATGTCTGCTGCGTCTTCACAAGTTGGAAATCCTCCACCGGAGAACAAGTAGTTCACGATGAAAAGAGCATCTGCTAAATCCACATTACTGTCTCCGTTTGTGTTTCCTCGTTTGAAGCCCAACACATCCGAGAACTCGATGATTCCGTGTTCGAGAATGGGTGTTATGGACATTCCATCGTAGATGACGTAGTTCAAAGCTGCGCCAGGAACACAGTTAGGGTTCGTAGTAGGACATGATGGCAGATTGTATGAGTTATCGAGAGTGAGAATCGTCGTTGAGCCCAATGGGGCAGAAGACGAACTCGAAAACTCCAACTGAATCAATGATTGACCATCCCCTGCAGGTAAAACCTGTCCACCAAATGGGGGAAGGAAATCAAAGATGGCTGCAAAAGTTACGAGCCCTACGCCGGGTTCTACATTTGGATCCAAAGCAGGGTAAAACAGCTCAATGCCGTTCGGTGCTCCTGGGCCTCCAGGGACAAAAGAATCCGTCGACAAGTTTTCGTAATAACCAGCCTGCGTTGAAGGCTCGATATGAGTCAGTATCGTATTGTCATAAGTGATGGCGATTTGGTAACCCTGAATAGGATCGATGTGGTCGTATCTCAGAGTTGCATTCACAGTTCCACCTGGGTTTGCCAGTATGGAGTCAAACCAAAACGTATGTTGATTATTGATGGTGATTATTCCGGAGTCTAATTCCGGCACTATGGAAAAACCTCCCGAAGAGAGAAGGTTTTGAATCTGAGGGTCGCCAAGGCCGTTCTTAAATTCAATGGGCAAAGATTCAGGGAGTGAATTATTGTTGATGCTGGATACCATCCTCAAGATTGTTTGCGGGATGTTCGGTGACGAAGGAAGTGAAGCAGGAGATTGGGAAATGCTTCCAAAACTCAAGATAACTCCGGCAGTCATTTGGCCGTTTACCGGATCGATCTCGATTCCTGCAAAGTCTGGGTCCGCTCCGGACAACAGTTCTTTGACATCCGTATTCAAGAAATCGACGGCGGTTAAAAATACTGAAGAGTTGGGGTATTCAATACTGAGGGAAAATCCTTCAATAGGATTATTGTTCGTCGCAGATATGTAGCACTCGATACCCGTTTCACCGGCGTTCCCATTCACGTTTGCAATGAATAGATTATCTGATGCCATGGAGGTTCCGCTAAAGAGCAATGACATGGCAATGATTAAGCCTGCGATGACTTGTAGTCGTCTTGCTTTCATATTATGGAGCTCCTCATGTTTAAAGGTTCGGAACGGTTCTGAATTAGGGGCGTCAGATACCGCTAGATGGACTGAGACTTCGTACAGTCCCATTCATTCATTAGTTCCCATATTACCACCGGGGAGTGACCCATCCACCATCAGGGTGAATCCTTGCGGGTCCATGATTTGCCTTGCTTCATAATCCGGCAAAAATTGGACCCTGGAAGATGGCTCTTCCAGGGTCATAACTCAACACGAGCATTGATATCTATTGATTCTTAAATATCGTCACCATCTCCGTCGCATCCCATTCCGTCTCCGTTTGTCGGATCAATGCCGAGATCCGGGAAGGGAGCAGGAGGAGGACTTCCGCCAGCGAACTGGTATGTGAAGACGTATACTGCGTCTCCGATTCCAATACCTGGTGAACCAGGACCAGCACTATCGTCGACGTCGCAAGCATCCAAGCATGGACCACTGCTACCACCGACGGGAGCTGACTGGAAAAGGTATGCAAGAATAGCGATACCATCTGCCAGGTCTACAAGCGAATCTCTGTTGCAGTCACCACGTACAAACGGGTTGAAATCGACAAGCTCGATGGATCCGTCTACGAGGTTTGGTGTTTCACTGTAAGCTCCATCAACAATTCTGTTGGTAATCGGAGGGTTTCCAGCACTTGCGATAAAGGAAACAGGTGTGCTCAGAGGAGCAACATTAGATCCGAGATCTTGGCTGACAATGAATGAAAGTTGAAGAATCTCTTGGTCGTCTCCAACCGGGATTTCTTCAGCGAGCGAGAAACTCATCACCATTCCGACGCCGACTGTTCCAGCCTCGGCAGTCTGGGAAACCTCAACGAAGTCAGCATTTTGTGCAACGCCTGTTGCCGTGGCCGCATCGAAAGTCAAAAGACTTTGGTCGAAAGAGGCAGCAATAGAAAGTCCATCGATGGGTCTCTCGGTGGTCACGAATACAGGTACGGAAGCAGATTGACCGACAACACCAAAGCCAGAACCAATGGTCAAGAAGTTTGGACTCAGGACTTCGATAGTCGCATTCTGATGACTAGGCTGAACACTTTCTCCTGCGATTACCATGACGGTGGTCACTGGAGGATTTCCTGCAGTACAGAATTGTATCTCTGAAGAAGATCCCACTTCTCCAAGAGTTAAGTATTCGATATCGAGAAGTTCGAAATCGGTTGTTTCTCCCAAGGTTGCACACCCTGAGAAGCAGATCACAACGCCCTGAGTGACAGAGTCACTAGTAGTGTTGATCGTGTCAAAATCGGGAGCTGCCCCGTTCTTGACGAGTAGGGCGTCGGCGCCCATCGCTGTACCTAGAGGTGTGAGGTGGTTTTCATCATTACAAATACCAAGGCTCCAACCTTGAATACCAGACGTTTGTTGATTGTCTAGTTTCGCGGTTCGGACAACAGTTCCACCACCAAAGGCGGTTCCGTTCTCCAGTTTTACCGTGATATCTGGGTTTTGTGCATGAACTGATACATTCAGTCCTGCAGAAAAAATCAGGAGAGCAATGAGTGAACTCCCGAACTTCTTGAGATTTAGCATCCCGCATTCCTTCCACGCCACCGAGTTACATATTCGATGAGCTCGCTATAGAGTTACCTCGGTTACTAATCGAGGAGTTTGTTGATGAACTTCTTAAGGCTGATTCGTGCAGCCGGTGTCATTACTATTACAAACAGGTAATTCGTCATCCGTAGGATCAGCCCCATTATCAAACGGTCCTGGATCTGGCGGAGTTGGTCCAAACTTGAACAACCAATTCATGACATACACGGAGTCGGCAAGATTGATGATTCCGTCGTCATTGATGTCGCATGCATCTGGGCAGAGAATTGGAAGGCCTTGGAACTGAGAAGCAATAGTCGTCGCAGCATCTGCGAGGTCGACCTTGTCGTCGCTATTACAATCGCCCCTTTGGAAAATCTCTTCTGGAACGACGTTGATTCCTGTATCAATTCTTTCGTAGTCCTGAACGGATTGGTAATCGATGACTACGTTGTTGTAGAGTGAAACCGAACCATTACCGTTGATGTCGTCACAGAAGTAGATCTCCTGAAGTTCATTACACTCTGCGGACTCATCAACGGAGACTGAGATCGATCCTACCAACAAGTTTTCTGAGGTTGGTGGAAGGGTCTGACCTTCGAATGGTGGCAATGCATCCAAGAGTATTGCGAGGATCAACTCACCGGTTTCTCCGTCGGAACAATCGTCATCCACTTGATGGTTAAGATATTCAGCACCTGTTTCCTCAACGATAGATCCGTCAAGACTAAAGGTGCCTGCTTCAATTGTCAGATCACAGTCGTAACAAATCGTGATGGTGAAACCCTGAATCTCATCGTCGGGATCACTGTAGAAAAGATTGAGTGTTCCCGTCATGCCTGAATGTGCGTAGTTGCCTACGGAACCATCAAAAACCGCATCTGCGGTCATAATGGTGTTGTGTT
>JAACCY010000107.1 GCA_009937185.1 Planctomycetia bacterium | reverse complement strand
TGAATTCTAGTATCCGGCGATTCCACATCTGAATGATCAAAATGCCACTCCGGAGTCGAACTTCACTTGAATCAAGCAATCAGTACAAACCCCGCATGGTCCCTGTGCAACCGGCGAATCCGAATAATCCGAGTGAGATCTTCCTTGGAATCGGGAGTGCTGGTGTCCCCCATCTACCTCGGCTAATCTTGCCATTCAGGCTCTCTCAATGAGAATAGGTGTCCCATGGATCGATATGATCGACAAAAGCGCGTCCAAGGTGGACATGATTTGGACCAGAGGTGGGCCGACACTTCCATCTTGCTCGTCGGAATCGGCGGCGTGGGTTGCCCCCTGGCACAGGCTCTCGTTCGAAGTGGAATCGGTCGCCTCACTCTCATAGATGGGGACCGAGTCAGAGATTCAGATTTGCACCGTCAAGTCCTATACACAGAACCAGATGCCCTGTCGGGGCTTCCCAAAACGACTGCAGCGATCAAGTCACTTCAAGAAATCGGTGGGAGAACAGAACTCATCGGCGTTCAGGAAATGTTGACACCCCTGAATGCTCGCAAATGGATCCCCAAGCATGACCTAGTTCTCGATGCGACAGACCACATCGGGGTTCGGAGTTTGATTCAACAAATCTCCCTTGAAACAGGAATCGGCTGGATCCACTCCGGAGCCATCGCTGATCGTTGGGTGGCCGCTAGTTTTGCTCCTCCGGGTTCACCCTGTTACCACTGCTGGGTTTCTCCAGAGGCTTCCAAAGCCGATCTCGGAACCTGTGAAACAGAGGGCGTACTCCTCGCGAGTTGCATGGCCGCCTCCGCTGCTGTCATGAGATTACTGACGGAATTGATCAGATCTTCTTCCACGGCATCCGCCAATGAACCGATCGCCTCCCGTAAGATTATTCGAGGATCGATATCAGAAGGAGAAGTCCTCGTGGATCTATATCCCGATCCAGACTGCCCCTTGTGTTCATCGCTGGAGGGTTGGAAATCAACTCTAGATCAAAATCTCTATCCCATGAGAAAACTTTGTGGCAGTGGTTCTCTAGAGGCCTGGCTCGAAGTCGGAATCGATGAGATTAAAAAGCAGCTGAAAAAGAATTCTGAAGAGACCGCATTAAAGGAATCTCCTCTTTCGGTCCGCTGGGCAGGAGAAGATGGAATGATCACCTGCTTCGGAGATGGTCGAGCATTGATCACCGGTAAATTGGCACTGGATGAGACGATCGCTAGGGATCGTCTCATCCAGCTCCTAGGTTCTCCGCCCCATCACAGGACAGTCACCTGATGATGAGTTCAGTTACTGAGGCGTAATTTACGTCTCTCTTCACCGATCTGATGGAACAGATTCTCACGAGCACTTTCTTGCTCCATTTGACTACTAAAGACGTTTTCACGAGCTTCTTCGAGACGCTTGTGCAGTCTCTCGGATCGATCCAGACGCTCTTCTACCAATGACAGTACATCTTGGAACTTGGTCTGCTTAAAAACGTCACCGAAAAGCTGCTTGTAGAAGGGCAGAAGAATCGGTGCGAAATCTGAGAATTCAAACAGGTCGTAATCTTCATCATTGAGACAGATCAACTCACCCAGAGCAGTTTTCAAATTACGTTCAGCACCCTCCAGCATCTCCTTGATCCTGCCGATCAATGAATGCTTGAAAAGATCAACTAAGTATCCCGATTCGAGCCACTGCTGAACCGAGTAATGGCTTCTGGCCTGCAGAACAAAGTTTCTTGCTGAGGACAGATAGTCATTGGCTCGCTGAACACAGAAGAGTGCATCGTCGAGGTTCGTTAAGTCTTCGGTTAAAACATTCCAACGTGATTCAGTCGCTTCGAAGTTTTCTGAAATCTCGAGAACAGGTTCACCCTCTTCAAGGATAAAGCTGCTCAACGCTTGTGCTCTCTCCGACTGCAAGCCTGCAATCTTGTCATGGAAAACTCGGAACGTTGACAATTTCTCGGTGGTGTCCGAGATGTCAGTATCAAGAAGTTCCAGCTCCTGGCCAATCTCCGGTCGCATTCCTAAAGCAATAAATGAAAGACGAATATCCTCATAAGAGAATGACGATTCATCTTCCATCATACGTCGGGATATCTCAAGGAAGGCAATGCCACCCAGAGAATTGTGCGAGTTAGAATCGGTTTCAGGGTAACTGGTAAGAGCTTCACGCATCTGATCCCTGTGTGCGCGGAGAAAGTGAACACGCGTAGCAAGGCGATGTTCTTTCTCGAGTTTGATCTGGCAATAACCCAGTTCCTTCTCGATTTTCTCTAAGCGGCGAATCAAGGACAAATCCTTGCGCATGAGCATTCCTTTCCCGCATAACCCCGCTATCTACGAGGTCATGACACTCCCGTGAATCAGGTATCGGGATAACCCGAAATCCTGAACTGAGACGCCCCCCCCCGGGGGCTTCTTCATCTCAAAAAAAGTTGGATACTCAAGCATTCACAACCCGTAAATAAAGTTGCATCGTGACTTGCCAGATGTCCTCACTCCAACCAAGATGTAATCGTACCACAAACCGCATCAAAATTGCACGGGTCCTCTTTGACAAGTTTGACCTTGTGACATGAAAGGGAATTGAAAGTTGTTTTCAACCACCTTAACAATCATTGCTCTTTTCTTTCTGGCGGATGACCCTTCTCCGGTCAAGCCCGGTAACGAAATGCCCATTCCCGCCCTCCCATACGTGACAGACCAACCATTAGTTTGGCGTTGGGTCCACGCGGGAAATCCTGTGGGTGAATCTCGTGTACAAATTTCCTCAAATTCGGAAGAAGATAGACAGGATTGGGTTATCAATGCCCGATTGTCCTGGAACCGTGAGGGACGTGCCATCGATCAGAGTCAGACGACAACTTTCTCTGGAGATGCCAGATCCCCCATCCGTTACCGAAGACAATTGATGGTCGAAGCCGTTGCCGGAGGTATTAGCGACTTGATCGTCGCTGCAGAAATTCAGGAAAATCAGGTGCGTGTCGTGGTTCGGGAACCTCGCTCAGGTGGCCAAGTGGACAGAATGCTCGACTTCCCAGATGGAACCGTTCTTCTGGGTAATCAAGCATTTGAACATTGGCTTCTGATTGGTGACCAGCTGGCGCGTACAGATCGAAGAACTTTTTCGGCCCTGATCCCCTCTGAGTATCGGACGATTACTTTAAAGATCAGTAAAGAGCGTTCTGAACAAGTGAACGGGAAACCCTGCACCCGATGGCATGTCGTTTCACCAGACTTCGAAGCCAGGATTTGGACGGGCTCCAAGGGTGAAGTTGAACGATATCGTCAGGGCGAATTGGAGATTCAAAGGGTTCATTCAAAGCCTCAGCCAAAGGCTGAACAGCAGAAACAACCGCAGGATTCCGATAAAGAAGATTCTTCAGTGCAAGAGAAAGACTCTCCGAAAGATCCAAAGAGCCCCCCACAGGATTGATCACCTACGGATTCCGGGGCTGAATTTTTTCGTCAATCGAGTCAATAAAGTTTCGTAGTTTTCCAAGAGTCTGGGTTCGTTCGGTGACGGGATCCCAATCGAAATCAGCGACAAAATCGTTGATGTGACGATCTCTGCCCAAAGAAGAGTAGATCAACGTACTCTCTAGGCGACTGTATTTGTTCAGCATATGAAACATCAGTTGAACATTCCTGGCTGGGCCCGGATATCTGTCCGGATAAGGAATAGCCTCTTTTTCCAACCACACTCTCCAGTGCGCGGGAAATTCTTCGTCGATCAGACGACGCCACCTTTTAAAATTGAAGGAATTCTTGCGGCCTAAGTTTCCCAATTCAGGAGCCAGGGGATGCAGTAACATTTTCCCCATTCTTTCGTCATCTTTGACAAGTTTGGCTCTCTTGCCTCTCGCCTTTGCCCCCGCCACTAATAGAAGATCACGAGATGCCTCGACCTCCTCGAGAGCTCTCCGATACCAATCTTTAATTTCACGAGTCTGCTGAGCCAATACTTTTGCGGTGTCGACCATGACAGAGCCGCTCCACTCCCAATCGCTCTCTCTCAATTCAGACTGGCTTCCTCGAATTTCAAGAACTCGATTCTGGTCAAACTGTGAAGAAGCCTCCCAGGACCAAGCCATTTGGAGAGAAAGACGTCCCGCAAACCATTGGCGAGGATTGAGTGAAAGCACCCAGATATTTGACTCCGCCTGAGTTTTCAATATTCCACCATCGAGCACACGATCTTCACCGATCAATTGCGCTCTGAGTCGGCTTCCCGGAGGTAAAGGTGTATGTCCAAAAATGATGAGGGCGGGTCGCTGATCAGGTGGGTGGGGTCGCCCCAGTATAGCCCAGGGACTGTCGATCAATCCTCCAAAGGATTTCACTTGCTGAGTCGCATCCAGAGTCCATTTTCCTCCACCCAGAGGAATCAGAACAGATTCCGTTCCAGGGTATGAGGTTCTTAATTCTCGTCCGGAGATCCTTTGGCCTTCACCCGCAGAAATGGTGACGGGATTCCCATCCAGTAGGAGTGGGAGCGAAATGTCTCCTTCGAGTGGAGTGCCCTGATCATCCAGGGCCCTCATCCATATTTCAAAATCTTCCTTCGGTTCGACCTGTTGATCGGGTTCCTTTTCCCCTTGGAAGACTTCTGGCTCAGGATTCGAAAGTCTTTCTATTGGAGTCGATTCGGGTGTGACCGGCTGAAGACCTTCATTAAAAATGGGATCCGATTCCTTCACAGAAGATGAAGGCATTACTTCGAAAGGCCAATCTGCACGGGAATACCACCAGATGGAGATGACTGGGATCAGGAACAACAGCAATAAAAGCAGGCTACTCCAGGATCTCAAATTATCTCCTTTACGGCTGTTCTATCAGTTGACGATAGACCTGAAGAGTCAAGGCCTCAAGGTCGATTCCCGAGACAGGAGCCAATCCAAACCCCCACTCCCCCTGCCCCATACGGCAGCGGATCCAACCCTCAGAAGTCCGTCCACCCAAGAAGCATGTCCTAACGGGATCCGATCCCGATTCTGGCAGCCAATCGAGACGGATTTCATAATCGGATTCATCAGGAGCAACATCTCCAGGGTCCAACCATCGAGCCACCTGTAAGCTACCCATTCGTTGACTGATGGCGGAGATCTCCAATTGTGGAAAATCCTCTGACTTCACAGAAGGCTCGTTACTCGAGACCACCCGCCAATTCTGGTGAGGGCGCACCAAATCTAAGGGAACTCCCCCAGCCACCGTGATCCTGAATCGTAACAACTCACCGGGAATACGACTCAATTGCCTCGATCTCAAACTAAAGGGAGCGGACCTCATCTCCTCAAGGAAAGGCATAGGTGTTAGGGCACAGGCTTCGCCTCGGGGATTCCATACGTAATGAACACCTTCCTGATCCGGGACCTCAGATCCGATCAGCAATCTTTCTTTCTCGTCCAATCCTGTCGACAGGTTCAGTTCTAGAAGGGGTCTGTCAAACCCCCATTTTTGTAGAGAACCGGTATCCACTTGCTGCCATGTTTCTGCACGGAGCGAAAGCAATGCATTGATCCAATCGCCAACGACAGAGGGATCTGCCGTGTGAATACTTCCGTCACCAGCCCAATTGAGGGTCCAACCACCTGCGGGATTTTTCTCAGAGGACACAGGTCCATACTGACCCGATTTCAATTCCACACGTTCCACCGTTTGTCCGTCAAATCGAATGAGGTAAGGACTGATCAAACTGTTGGAATTCAAAGTCACCAACTGCTCAGCAGTCGATCCTGCGACGATCAAGACGCAATCCCTGTCCGAGGTTTGAACCTCGACGGCAGAAGCCTGACCATCTACGGCGTACACCGCCCCTACCGAGATTGTCTTGGTAGAACCTGAACGAGTCTCAAGTGTTAATTTAGCACGGGGGTTGTCGAGAGAACTTCCAAGAGTGCTAGGGTCATCGATGAAATCGATCACTGCCCATTGGCTCAACTTTCCGAGCCAGTCACTTATTCTTGTGTCATTCGCATCTGAAATTCTAGGGGACAACATCTTCCAGTAAGGCCCCTCTCGTTTCAGTTCGAGAGTCTTCTTATCGGGTCGCTCCAATACGCACTTGATAATCGTATCCGGATTCAAACCCACGACCGCATCTTCCCTTATCTCGGAAAGTTTAAAATCTCTTAAAGCGTTTCGGATGCCACGGTCGATCAGTACAGAATTGCCATCGATGGTGGCATGAACCCTTGAAAATGAGGAATGATCCGCCCCCATTTGAAGAGTATGTTTTTTGGAACCCGTTTGAATCGTCACCGAAATTTCAGGTGTATCTAATCCCACTGAAGTCAGATCGGCGGGCCCTTCACCAAAGGACTCCACGTCACGCAGCATGACCAACAAATCTTCTATTGGAGCATAGCGACCTGGATCGCTCACAGGTTGAGTGATCTGCCAATATCCCGTTCCTTCAGAATCTGAGGAACGCATCTCAATCCGTTCCGAATCGCCTCTTTCGACGAGAAGAGACTTCACTGCAGGAATAGCGAAATTCAGAGGTCTCTGAACTCCAACAACGAAGGTTGGGCGAGAATCTCTGACCGATCGAAAAGCGAGGGTGGTCAGAATCAGAGCCAGAAGAGCGAGGATCATCGTAGTACGTGGATTCATGCTCCTCTCCTTCTCAGCCCTGCAACCAACAAGCCTCCCGCCAATGCACTGATCGGCAAGACGAGAAAACTAGTCCAGAAAAATGAATTCCTGAACGCGGCAGTCAATTCGATCTGATGGGAAATAGGCTCTCGACCCGACCCTGGAGGAAGAATGTTTTCTCCTGAAGCCCAATCAAAACACGCAAGAAGGAAACGACGAACGTCTCCTTTCCAAAAATCAGGCAAGACTGCTGAGTAACTAGAAATGACGACAAGCTTGCCCTCACCCACTTCAGTCGCTGCTGCCAATACCTTTGGGGAAGGGATCTCAGCGAGATCCCGTCGAGGTGCCCCAAGATCTCTTTCGAGCCAGGCTCCTGGGCCTGTGTAGAGCAATCCTGTTGTCTCTTTCTCGACCAACAAGGACCTTGCGGTAGAAAACCCTGCCGTGAAATTTTCCTGATTGAGAGGAGCAGTAATGGGATGTGAAGGATCGAGATGACGTCCGACTCCTAAAAACTGAGGTCGAACAACTCCCTGCTTTACTGGGAAGTTTTCCGCAATGAGCCCTGCCTCTACAGAGATTCCATGCCGGGCCATCAAACCCTCAAGTCCACAAACACCCACGGGAGGTAGCAAGATCACGACACCCCCTCCTGCTTCAAGTTGGCGCTCAATCCCTCTCTCCACCGAAGATCGGAATGGGACGAAGGCACCTTCTCCTCCTGCGACAATGATCAATAAATCGCACTCTTTGGGCACAGACTCTTCGATGGAAAGTCGTATCGGATCAACGATCGATCCCCGAATCTCAAGATCTTTTTTCAGTAATCGAAGTGAGTTTCTTTGGCGTGAATCCAAAGGAGGTTCTCCGCGTCCCTGACTCACGAGTACGCGAGTCCAGTCCTTCTTGACCACCTGCCTCAAAGCCGCCTCAACAACCTCTCGACTTCGATCTACAAGAATTTCAGCAGTACTTTCAGGTTCCAAGACATTAGGAAACTTAAAATCTGCCAGTTCTTCTGCTGAGAGGGAAAGCCTTCTTCCATCATGGAAAAAATGGATCTGATCGACATCTCCCACTTCCAGAACTGGACTGTACTCTTGTCTCTCAATCTCCCCTTTATCGCCTTCTCTGTTGACGGCGATCGTCAAGGGTCGCTGCAACCGGTTCGGAGCGATCGCACTCAACTCTTCCAGCCAGCGGATCGCTTTCAATAGAACTCTGGTTCTCAATTGATCTTCGACAGAGGGTCCAAAATTGAGCGGAACAACCACTTCAACAGTACCTGGCAAACTCCTCACGAGTTCCTTGTCTTGTTCTGTAACTGTCAATGCACCATCGGAACTCCAATCACTTCGAATCGAAGTGTGGAACGCCCAAACATTGACAACATAGAGACACCAGCACGCCAAAAGAATCTGAGCGATGACGTGTTTTCGAGCTTTTTTTCTTCGTTGAGTCAATTCGGAAGTCACCAGCGTCTCCTCTCTAATACCCGTGCAGAGAGGAAGAGCGTTAATAGAGTAAAACTACCCCACCAAACAAAAACTCTGATATCCAATATTCCCTGCGTCAGTTCATCGCCGATGTGGTGAACCGCACTGAGATATTCTACCCAGAGCAATTCCAAGTCTCCCGGTCGGAAGAAAAACCTCAGCCAATGGATCATGAAGAGACCGACATTGAACATGAATGCTAATCCCGCAGAGGCGAGAGGATGAGACGTGAGTGCAGAAGCAAGAATCCCATTGGCACAGTAAGCCGCTCCCACGACGAACAATCCCATATGGGTCACGAACAAGACTCCGGTGTCGAGGACACCCACCATTCCCAAGATTCCCCAAAGAGGAAGTAAACAACACCAGAGAATGACATAAAAAATCCATGCGGCAGCCCACTTTGCAGCCACCACACTCGCATCGGAAATCCCCGTCACCATCAGCACCTCAAGAGCGCCTTGACGATTCTCATCTGCCAAGCTCTTCATGGTGATCAAGGGTGGTATCACCAGCAACATGAACCATGAAACCAAACCGCCGTAGCCCGCAGCGACCAATTGCTTCAAGTCTCCTGAGACAGCAATCATCGAGAGGTACAAGTTCGCTCCCATGACGAGAGTGAAGAGCACCATGATGATCCATGCCACAGGTGAAACAAAAATCGAGGTCAGTTCTTTACGAAAAAGGAAATAGGCACGCTTCATGATTGTGCCTTTTTTTTCTCAGGACCTGTCCACTGAAGGAATAGGGATTCCAAGGTCGCGGGTTCACTTCGAAGCTCCTGAATAATCCACTTCTCGTCCAGTGCCTTTTTCCCGATCCGGGTTCTCAGGGTTCTGTCCGCCTGAATACTCCAGACCGAACCCTCATTTTCAACAGTAGAGACTTCCGGCTGTTCTTTTAGCCATTGAGTCACCTGTGACTTAGCCCCGGTGTCTGGGCAATCCAGCTCTAGGTGTAGTCGACCGAGCTGATCCAGTCTCTGCATCCATGTTTCCCGGTCTTCTTCGAGACGAATCTGGCCTTCACTGATCACACAGATGCGATCACAGACTTGCTCTACTTCTCCGAGAACATGACTCGACAGTAGTAGTGTGTGATTCCCTCTCAACCCATCGATCAATTCTCTGAACTGAGTGATTTGTCGTGGGTCTAGCCCACGGGTGGGTTCATCTAAAAGTAAAACCGGAGGATCACCCAATAGCGCATCCGCGAGTCCTATTCTTTGACGATATCCCTGTGACAAGGTATCCAGTCGACGGCGAATCATCTCAGGAGCATTGACCGCATTGAGAACCCTAACGACTTCATCATGAATACGATTTCCAGAGACACCTTTCAGGCGAGAACGGAATTTCAAATATTCATCGACTCGAAGCTCACCCGGCAGTGCCAATTGTTCGGGAAGAACTCCCACCCGAGAACAAGCGGCATGAGGATCTTTGAGAAGATCGATGCCCCCCACTCTGACACTTACGGTTTCAGGATCAGGAAGTAACCACGTCGTAAGAACTCTGAATGTACTCGTCTTGCCAGCACCATTTTCTCCGATGAATCCTGTCACCGCTCCCTTGGGAACATGAAAAGAAACATCGTCGAGTGCTCGACGATCTCCAAAGGAGAGAGATAGGTTCTCGATCTCAATCATCGGTCTGGTTGTCTCCAGGAAATGAAGTCTAAACTCCCGTCACGGGAGGAAATTTGGGATCCCGGTAGCATAACAGGAAATCACTGCATCTGTGGCAATATACAAAGAGTGCCTCATTGTCGGCTTCCCTAGGGTAAGCATAGGCAAAGAGGTGTCTCAAATTGTTGAATTTCGGGGTTGAAACGCAGAATTTAATCTCGCCGAACCGGAAAGCGGGCTTCCCGTTTGATTTTTAATATTGGCGGCGTTCTCGGGAGGAGGGAATATCCTCTGCTTCTCGGTATTTGGTCACTGTCCGGCGCGAAATACGAACACCGGCTTTCTCGAGTTCTTTGACGATGAGAGCATCGCTGAGAGGCTTTTTAGAATCCTCTTTTTCGATCATTTCCTGGATTCGTGCGATCACTCCACCTCTGGATTCCTCTGCACCGTCATCCCGCACAGTACCTCCGCTGAAGAGGCTACGCAGTTCACGAATCATTCCTGGCGCCTGAAACCACTTCCCTGAAATAGCTCGACTCACCGTAGAAACGTTGATGCCAATAGCATCCGCGACTTCTTGCATTCGCATGGGAGCGAGAAAACGGTCCCCTTCACTGAAAAATGGCTGCTGACGTTTCAGAATCTCTTCCGCGACTCGATGAAGAGTGGAATTTCTCTGTTGAACAGCCCCCATCAACCATTCGGCATTCTCAATATGCTTTTTGAGATACTTCTTCAACTCGGGGTCTTTCTTTGCACCTTGAAGCAGTTCGCGATAGTGCGGAGAAATTCGTAACCGGGGAGTCGACTGCCCATCCATTTCGGCATGGAAAACTCCGTCCACATCACGCTCGATAATAATGTCCGGAACGATGCGAGGGTTGGCGACCTGTATGAAGAATCGACCAGGAATCGGCTCCAAAGAGCGGATCACTTCCATCCCCTCTTTGATTTCCTCAATCGTTCTACCGGTAGATTTCGCAATGTGTGGAAGACGATTTTTAGCCATATCTTCGAGATGATGTCGAACCAGCAGTTCCTCGAATTGATTTTCACCAGGATCTCTATGAAGTTGTAGGCACAGGCAATCGACGAGGTTTTCCGCGGCGACTCCAGCAGGATCCAATCCTTGAACGATTCTCAGTGAATCTTCCAATTCAGATGTGGCTGGAGGTGTCTCGCTCAAACGGGGATCACTTTCCGGTAAGAGTGCCCCTTTGGCCAAACTCGCTCCGATCGAATCGAGAGAGTGTAGTTGCCAACCTCGTTCATCCAGATTGAAGATGATTTCTTCACAAATGGCTTTCTGCCTCTCCGTGAGGATCGGCTTCATTCGAAGTTGAGAGAGGAGATGATCCGCGAGAGATTCGGCGCGACCTTCAACTTGATTGACCCACTCGACTTCCTCTTCGCCCCCGGACACCGAGGACTTTTTTCGAGGAGCAGATTCAGCCCAAAAATCAGCCTGTTGAAGTTCGTGAAGCTGCTCGTATCTCTCTCCCAAATCTCGCAGTTCTTCAGATTCGGGTCGATCTTCACGATCTGAAAAGAGGTCAAAATCTGTATCTTTGGTATCGACAGTGCTTCCAGAGTCCGTATCGCCGGAGTCTTCACTGCGTTCCTCACCTGCATCCTTTCCCTCTTCTCTTTCGAGGGCGACGTTCGATTCCAATTCCTCTGAGATTCGCTCATCCAACTGTTGTTGGTTGAGGACCAAAATCTCCATCGACTGGATCATTTGCGGTGAAAGGATCTGCTTTTGCGATTGCTGTTGAAAAAGACCGGTATCCAGTCTCATGACGTCGATCCTTTCCTTGAAATCGGCCAAATTCTTCAGAAACGCTCAAGAGCATTTCCGGAGTGGCAGTGGCTCTATTCAGCCACCGTGAATGGTTGGGCCCCGTCCAGCGCCGGAGCGTTTCAACGGCGATTATTGCAACAGTGATTCTGTTGAAAAATATTGTCCCGGTATCGGGAAAACGCAGATGTCACGACTTCGGATCCAGAAAAATCCGTTAAAACGGCCTGAAACTTGCTAGAGACCACATTTGGGCGTATTTGGGCCCTATTTAAGAATCACAAGTTGTTTAATGATGGTGATCTACAACAATTATCGATGATACGGCATTGTTTCTGCTAGTCAACCCGGGTTGCTATCCGGTTCAGGGCTTTTTCCTCTGAATCCAAGCCTGGATCACCCAGAGGAGAGTCAATAACGGGGCCCCACCGAACGGAATCTTCAGAAGCGGACCCTGACGAAGTTCTCCTCCGTCCCCCAACCGGGCCTGAAGAATGCCCTCTTGTCCGATCGACTCGGTCAATAGAACTTCCCCCTTGCCGTCATATCGACTCCAAGGAGACCACCCTGTCTTCGGGAACCACCGACGCGTGGATTTTAATGTCGGCTGGCCTATCGTCTGAGGATCGAAGATGACGCTGTATCCGGCATTTGTGCACCGAACCAGAGGCAATCCCGATTCAATCGATCGTGATCTTTGCAGTTGTAGATGTTGACTCGGCTCGATGTATTTTCCATACCAAAGGTCTTCCGTCACGTTCACATGAATTTGACTCCCCCCGTCCATGAGGCCGGAAGCGGTGGATTCAAGAATGCCTTCGTAACAGATAGAAACACCCAGCGTCTGAGGCTTGGAATCACCTCCGAGCGGAAAGATAACAGGCTCCGTCCCGGCAACGAATGTCGGAATGGGAAGTGAGATACCCAGCGATTGAAGCCACCCTTCCATCGGAATTCTTTCCCCGAATGGCACGAGATCCTTTTTCAGCCCCACACGAACCGTTAAAGATCGTCGAGGCAACGTCTCGATTTCAGGCGTCAAAAGAGCGACGGCATTGGCATACCTACCAGAGTCAGGGACCTCATAATTCACTCCCGTCAGCAATGGAACCTTGAGCCAATCTACGGCCCATGCTCTCAATGAGTCGCGGGAATGAGCCCCCGGGAGAATCCCCTCCGGCAAGATCACCAAGCCGTCAGGCCCCAGGTCCTGAGATGCGATCTGAACCAGCTCCCTGAGTTTTTGCCACTGTGTCAAATAATTTTGGCCATGACGATCCTCCAACCTGAATGCCGGTTGAACGACAGAGAAAACCCTCGTTTCTGTTGTCGCCGACGACTCGACACTCACAGGAGAGAGAGAAAAATAAGGGAGAAAGGCCAACAAGAGCGCTGGCACCATCAGCAAGAGACGACTCGAGGTATGAATTTTTCGCCCCTCATACCACCCACCAAGAACCACTGGAATCGTGTGACCCGCCATGAAACCGGAAGCGGCAATGAGAAGACTCGCCCCCTCTGCACCCCATTGTCGAAGAACCATCCAACCCACGGAAGGCTCTGAAGTTGCGAGACCAGCCCCGATGGACCACGGGAAAATTCTGGGCCAATACTGCTCGTATAAAGCCACAAAGATCATGATTCCAAAACACTTCCAAATCCTCTGACGAGATCCAGATGAACAAGGAGCCATATTGAGGAGCATCGAACACAGTGCCCAGCCTAAAGAAGAGAGTGGCCACCACAGAATGAAGACGCCAATACCTGCGATCCAGGATTTCCATGAGTGGGGATCACCGAGGACGTAAATACCCACATAGGTGTTCACTGTTTGTGCCAGCCAAGGAAACGACGCACCTTCGACTCCAAGGCCAAAGGTCCAACCCACGAGTAAGGCTTGCTTCCAATTGAGACCATCCGTCGCCATCGCCAATAACAGGAATCCCACCGGCATCAGGAAGATCAAACCCCACGGATCAAATCCCAGCGGGACAAAAACTCCCCCTAAAAAAGCAAGAAGGATGCGTCTTTGGAGCCTGAGAGGTCTTTTATCGCCCTCAGGCATAGCGAGACTCTCTTCTGCTTTTGAGGATCCTGAACTGCCCATGAATGACTCCCTGCACCCTCAGCGACCAGATTTGCCGTGAATACCAGATCCTGCCGCCTTCCGCTTCTCATGTCCAGAGTCAGAATCGTAAAGGCATTCTCTTGCTTCTCTTGCCTCACAAATAGGCATCCTCTACAATTCAGGTTCGTGCCTGATCTATCGGGGTCCCAATAGGCGATCCAGACCGATTCACAAGGCTTTTACATTGCGGTGAATTCTAGGGGATTCACCCGGGTTCATTAAATCTTGAACGCTGAAATTGATTTCGGCATCTCGCCCTTGGGTGAGAGAAAGAGGACTGACTTGATCCGAGTAACAATGCGCAGCGGGGAAACCTCCGAAAAATTGCTGCAACGCTTCAAGAGAACGGTCGCTAAAGAAGGTCTCCTCAAGGAGATCAAGAAGAGAAGTTTCTATGAGAAGCCCTCTGAAGAAAAGCGACGTAAACAACGTGAGTTTGAAAAACTGATGCGTAAGAAAGATCGTAAGGTCTCCATCAAGGAAACTCGCAGGAAGCACCGTCGCCGCTAGGCAACTAAATGTGATGGGCCTGCTTCGGCAGGCTTCCCCCACTTCCCTTAAATTACTTGTCTCGGATTTACGTCTTCGAGAGGCCAACCGATGGGCAAAACAGGATTATGGCTCGTCGGTGCACGGGGTGGCGTATCCACCACCGTGATCACGGGTCTCGCTGCCCTCAGTCGAGGACTCAGAACCAACACGGGACTCATCACTGAACACCCTGTCTTTAAGAATTGTGAACTCCCCGAACTCCAAGAGTTCGTCATTGGAGGCCACGAGATCAGAACGGGATCTCTTCAGGAGAGTGCCCGAGCCATCGAAAAAGACAGCAACAGTATTCCGGGGGATTTGATTCGATCTCTCTCCGAGGAGCTCGATAAGGTCGACACCGAAATCAAACCCGGAATCCTCGTCAACGCAGGTGAAGCCATTCACGCATTGGATCAGCGCCTCCCCGGCGTGGAGGACATGGATCCTGGAGCGGCCCTCACAAAGGTCGTCTCAGACCTCACCCAGTTTCGTGAATCAAACCAACTCGAAGGCCTAGTCGTCGTCGTTCTCTCTTCGACGGAAGCTCCTCTTCCACACCACCCTTCACACGATTCGGCAACAGCTTTACTGGAAGCCGCTGAAAACGGAGTGAGAGAGGCCTTTAGATCGAGCACAATTTACGCCATGGCATCTGCTCAGGTCGGCGCTTCCTTTGTGAACTTTACTCCGTCACCCGCAGCGCTCATTCCTGCCACCCGTGAAATGTTGGAATCCAATCAATGTGCTTATTGCGGGTGCGATGGAAAAACGGGAGAGACTCTCGTCAAATCTGCACTGGCGCCTATGTTTGCCCAACGAGCACTGAATGTTTTAACTTGGCAAAGTTACAACATGCTTGGAGATCGCGATGGCGAAGTTCTCGCACACGAGGACAATCGCTCCAGTAAAATTACGTCTAAGGGAGAATTGATTCATGAGATCCTGGGCGAGGGTGTTCATAGTCAAGTATCCATCGACTACGTTCCCAGCTTAGGCGACAACAAAACAGCTTGGGATCTGATTCACTTTTCAGGATTCCTCGACCACCGCATGACGATGCAATTCACATGGCAGGGTTGCGACGCCATTCTTGCTGCCCCCCTAGTGATAGATTTAGCCCGATTAATTGAAACTTCACGTCGCCGTGGCGAATCGGGGCTGCAATCTCATTGTGGTCTCTTCTTTAAAAGTCCACTGGACAGTCGTACCCATGCACTCGGAGATCACTTTGACGCCCTCATCTCTAAAGCAAAATCATGGGACTCTCATCGCTGATCGGTTTTCTGATCTGAAATCTATCCGAGATATCGACAAGAAATCCCCTTAAAAAACGTCACTCCCCGCGAAAATCTTACCTTTCAGAAATTGATTCTTGAGTTCTTCAAGATCGATTTATCTCCCTTGAATCGATATTTAACTGAATCTCGGAAATATGAATTTCTGAGGAACAGAGTCTGGATTCAACCTGAATAAATTTGAATCCTAGGCCAAGGATATTGTTTTAAAAAAAAGAGGCACTGCTGGTAGAGGATACCAGGAGTGCCTCATGGGCTCTGAAAGGTGGGACATTAAAGTAGCAAGGAGACTGTCTATTGTCAATCCCCTCGGCTCTTTATGTAATCTTCACATTGTCTATACAACATACACTACGACCTCTAGAAACCGTTTAAACAGCTTCTTTAATACCGAAAGTGAATGAGCACTTCATCTACACAATGGATGTAACGGAGAAACAGGAATGGGAGTTCCCAAAACCCAGACTTCCCCTTCTCGGAAAAGATTCTGGAGTTGTGGATGGAGATAATTAGGTGTCATCCATGTGCAGCGCTTCAATTCTTTCCGTTTCAGACTTGGCGGAATGAGTCTCTAAAGCGCTGAGATTGACACTGATACTTCTAGGCGTCTTTGTCTTCTGGGTTTGGAATGATCTCGGCGACCGCATGGAATGAAACGGTATCTTGAAGAAACTGTCTCAATTCTGCTGGGAGCAGAATTCTTTCGAGACGCTCTTTAATTTGATTCTCGTGAAAAATCAAGATTGTTGGCAAGGATCGAACTTGATACTTCTGAACCACTTCAATCTGGGTCAGCTGTAGCTCAACTTCAATCATCGGCAACGACTCTTCAAATTCGGAAGAAATGATCGACAAGCTTCTTCTCATAAAATTGCAAGAGGTCACCAGAGAACTGCCAAAATGTACTAATTGAAGGCCTGATTTATGGCTCAACGCAGAGTCGAGATCTTCTGCATCTATGAAACTAAAATTTGACATGCAAAACCCCTTAAAAACCTAAAATAGTGGCTCTTCTCTCGACTCCATGAATCTTAACCACCGTGAGCGGTAATACCTCAATCAGTCCTCTCTGAGGTCAGAAGGGTCACGAAATGAAGGGACCCTCACTATCAATCACAGGGCTCCTTTACCGGAAAAGCGTCTAACCTGACTTCTATCAGGCAAAATTCGCTGTCTTCCCATCATTTGTTCCATTCTGATAGTGCTGTGAGGTTGTTGGGATCCTTTCTGCGATCGTGCAGGAAGAAGGTGATGTACCGTTCGAACCCGAAACCTCCATCACTGAAATAAATGACAAACGAGTCAGATCAGGAGATACAGATGGTTTTCGATAAGGCTAAAGTCCTCGAACAGATTCAATCGACCCTCTCAGAGATTCCTCTTCCGGGTACCCCCGGAAACATAGTTCAAGCTGGACTGATACAACGAGTGATTGCTCATGAGGGAGAGATCACACTCGTGATCGAATTCCCTCCCGAGCTGACCAGTCAGCAAGGATCCATCCAGGAACGTATCGAAGAAGAGATTTCCAAGATCGAGAGTGTCAAGAAAGTCACTCTCCTTCATAAAAAACCGGAGACGGAAGAGTCCAGCCCGGCTCCCGAGGGTGCACAAGGGCCAGGCCCAAATACAGTAGGCGCTCAGGATATTCCGGGAGTCACACATGTCATTGCCGTTGCCAGTGGCAAAGGTGGAGTCGGTAAATCGACAGTCGCTGTGAATCTAGCCGTTGCACTTCAAAAACTTGGAAAGCGAGTCGGTCTCCTCGATGCCGATGTCTACGGACCTTCTGCACCTAAAATGCTGGGAACAGAAGAAGACAGACCGAACGCAACAGAACATGAGACTATTCTGCCGATTGAATCTCATGGTCTGAAAACCATGTCGATTGGTTACCTTCTGGAAGACGACTCTCCCGTCATTTGGAGAGGTCCGATGGTCACCGGATTACTGAGACAATTCCTGTTTCAGGTCGAATGGGGCGAATTAGATTTTCTGATTCTAGATCTCCCACCCGGAACCGGAGATGCTCAGCTGACACTGGTTCAATCACTCTCCCTCGCAGGAGGGGTGATCGTGACGACCCCACAGGATGTCGCACTTCTCGATGTCCAACGAGGAATCCAGATGTTCCAGAGAACCAGCGTTCCCATTTTGGGAGTGGTCGAAAACATGAGCCATTTCCAGTGCTCTGAGTGTGGTCATGTGACCGAAATCTTCCCCGGCGCAGGAGGTGAGGAGATTTCGAATCGTTACGGCGTGCCCTTCCTCGGAAAAATCCCATTGGAACCCAGTACTGCTATCCAAGGAGATTCAGGAACGCCAGTGATGATCAGTCAACCAGATGGAGCACTCGCCAGTACCATGACTTCTATTGCCCACAAAATGGTAGAAGCTCTCGTAAAGAACTGAGGCGAGCCTTCAGGAAGAGAGTTCTTCCTGTAACCAACTCCTCGCCGCCAGTAAGACATCTGACGGCTGGATTTCAGTCATACAAAGGTGATGCCCTAAGGGGCACACCTTTTGTTGGCATGGACTGCATTCGACAGGCTTCCTCAAGACAGTGGTCGTATCTAAGAAAGCATCGGTATAGTCGGGGCTTGTTGGGCCCATGATTACGACTTGAGGGGTGTTCATTCCTGCGGCGATATGACGCGGCCCCGTATCCCCCGTAATCAAAAGTGCAAACTTCTCCATCAATACTTTGAGTTCATCTAGAGGCCACAGGTCATCCGCCAAATTTATTTGACGTCCGCCCATCAGGCCTTCCAACTCTCTAGCGAGCCCCTCTTCCCCTGGTCCACAGGTGATAAAGATCTCGCACCCGTCATCATCTCGAAGAGATCTTGCGACCTCTGCCAAACGCTCAAGGGGCCAGATCTTAGATGGTCCGAATGCCGCTCCTGGATGAAGGCCCACCCAGGGTCGCTCAGGGTCACACTCCAATGCCAAGAGTCGTTTTTCTGCACGCGTCCTTATCGGGTCAGACGCTGCCAAAACAGATCCTCGTCCATCTCCTATGGCACCCAATGCAGAAACCACCTCCAGATATTCGTAGTGCATGGGAAATGCACGACGACCGGGAAGCAGTTTTGGCATCAACAAAGGGTCGGTCAGAAATAAACCCCGCCACTGACGATCCATTCCGATCCGTCGAGGAATTCCAGCACGCCATGTTTCAAACGCGGTTCGAAAGGAATGGGGTAGCAAAATGGCGATATCTGCTTTTGATTGCCGGATAAGCCGAATGTTCTTCTGGACCCTGTTTTTACCTTGGGCAACAGGAATCCATTCGTCAAACAACTCGGCCCCAGCGAGGAGAGGCTCCAGATGCCCCCCCCCCATCAGTTGGACGTGCGCATCTGGGTATTTGTTTCTGATTCCCCGTAGAGCGGGGGTGGCCATTACGGCATCCCCTACCCACGTTGGCATCCTGACGAGAATTCTCAAATCAGTTTTCAACTGATCAACCCTTCAGGAGATGTTGGAACTTTTTCTTCTCTGCGGCCCAGCGATATGCATTCTCAGCACTGATGGAGCCCTCTTTAAGTCTTGCAAGAATGGCATCGTCCATCAATTGCATCCCTTTACCCCGTCCTCCTTCGATCAGTGACACGATTTTGTGCACTGCTCCTTCACGAATGATGTTAGGTAATGCCCCATCATGGAAGAGAAGCTCGTTGACCACGACTCGACCTTTTCCGTCTTTCTTCGGAATCAATAACTGTGCGATGATCCCCTTTAAAGAACAAGAGAGCATCGTTCTCACCTGATTCTGTTGCTCTTCAGGGAATACGTCGATGATACGGTCGACAGTCTTTGCAGCACTATTGGTGTGCAAGGTAGCAAAAACCAGATACCCCATCTCGGCAGCAGTGATCGCCAATCCGATGGTTTCCAAGTCTCTCAATTCTCCGACGAGAATCACGTCCGGGTCTTGACGACCGACTGAACGAAGAGCTTTCGCAAAAGACTCTGAATCGATGCCGACTTCTCTTTGAGTAATTTGAGACTGCTTATTGGCATGGACAAATTCAATCGGCTCTTCAATGGTGACAATATGACGAGATTGATTCTGATTGATGTAGTCAACAAGAGCCGCCAAGGTCGTGGACTTTCCACTTCCCGTCGGGCCGGTACAAAGCACGAGACCATTCTTCAGGTGACAAAACTTCTCAATATGAGGAGGGACACCCAAAGCGGAAACAGGCAAGATTTCTTCCGGAATCATTCGAAACACGCCAGCAAGACCATGCTGTTGGCGGAAGAAACTACACCTGAATCGAGCAACACCTGGCATGGCATATGCCCAATCGAGATCATTCTTTTCCAACAGTAACTCTCGACGTTTTTCATCGAGAATCGGAAGTAACAACTGCTCTGCTTGCTGAGGAGTCAAAGGCTCCTTTGAAACAGATCGGAGATGACCATGGACTCTAATCTTTGGGGGCATGCCCGCACTCACGTGCAAATCAGACCCATTCAGATCCTTAATCATTCTCAGTAACTTATCGATATGTTCGGTACTCATGATTCTCCTAGCCCTTCATCCTTGAGGGGTCTTCTGCGTGGTAACGCGCCACTTCCGGAGTGATCACACCCTTTTTTAGCAATTCACGAATAGACTCGTCCATCGTAACCATGCCCTGCTTTCTTCCAGTCTGAAGAACCGAAGGCAGTTGGAAGGTTTTGTTTTCTCTAATCAAATTGCCGACTGCTGGAGTGGCAAACATGATTTCAAGAGCGGGCTCTACACCTGAGCCATCTTTACGGGGTAACAACTGCTGCGAGACCACTCCGCGCATCGATTCCGAAACCATCGCTCTGATTTGCTCTTGCTCCCGGGGTGGGAAAACATCGATCAAACGATCCAGAGATCTCACAGCATTCGTCGTGTGCAGTGTGGCAAGAACGAGGTGACCTGTCTCAGCAGCAGTGATGGCCATAGAGATCGTCTCTACGTCTCGCATCTCTCCCACCATAATCACGTCTGGGTCAGCCCTCATGGCGGATCTCAATGCCGAGTGAAAGCTTTCGGTATGGCGACGAACATGCCTTTGATTGATATTTGATCCAGGAGGTTCAAAGATGTACTCGATGGGATCTTCAACGGTCACGATATGATCATTTCTTTGATCGTTGACCATGCCCACGAGAGCAGCCAATGTCGCAGATTTACCGCACCCTGAAGGCCCTGTCACCAATACGATTCCTTGATTGTATTGCGTAAATTCCTTGAGTACGGAAGGCAACCTGAGTTCCTCAAGAGTGGGAACCTTCATCGGAATCAGCCGAAAGATGGCTTCTTTTCCTTTTCGTTGCTGGAAACAATTCGCTCTGTAACGACCGTGATCTTCTGTTTCGAGGCAGAAGTCCAGATCGAGGTGCACTTCGAGTTCTTTCCACTGTTCTTCATCCAAAAGCTCTCGGATCGCTTTTTCAGTGTTCTCTGCTGTCAACGTCGGATGCTTGAGTCTGATCAATTGTCCGTGTAAACGAACGAGAGGTGCAGAGTCCACCTGGAAATGGAAATCAGAACAGCCAAACTCCCTTACCCGCTTCAGGTATTCGCGGATGGGTTTCCCATACATGTCGCTGAAATCCATTCGCTGGACATCTGCGACCGTAGTCTTCCCCCCCGTCGCGGCTGACGCAGAAGCGCCATTTCCATCAGCCGGGGCACTCTTCATGTGTGCAGTAATCTTTTTCTGAATCGCTTCGGCATGCTGCTCTGATATCAAACCCTGTTTGACGAGCACTGCCCCAAGATCCGCTCCTGCGGGTAATTCGGACATCACTTTTTTGAGGGTAGCTTCATCGACGAGTTTATTCTTCAGTGCAATTCGACGAAACATCGTCGCTGCACTGGAACGATCCCTCGTCTCGTTCCGAGTCTCTTCTGTCATGTATACTCCCCGTGGTTTGGGCTTCGGGTAGAGGACTGGTCCTCAGGATTGAAAACACCTGACGACATTGGGCTATCCAAGGAAAAGGTGGGACACACCTTTGACAGGACAACCCGTATCCTAGCCTTCAGGGGTCTGGGGGCAAGATCGAGTCCCACTTCGGATTTGCTCGATCAATCCCGTGGTCGAGAAACCGGGTCTGAGAGTCACTGTTTCGACCCTTCCACCCGCAGCCTCAACCGCTTCTCTGCCCACGACCTCTTCAATCGCATAATCCGCTCCCTTGACGAGGACGTCTGGAAGTAGAGCGTCTATCAACTGCTCAGGAGTGTCCTCCTCGAAGATCACCACGTGATCGACACATGACAGAGCCCCCAATAACCGGGCTCTCTCAGAAGCGGGAAGAATAGGTCTCTCCGCCCCCTTCAAACGAGACACTGAAGCGTCAGAATTCAAACCGATCACGAGAGCATCTCCAAATGCCCTTGCTGCTTCCAAAAGCTGAAGATGACCCGAATGGAGGAGATCAAAACAACCGTTGGTGAAAACCACCTTTTGCTCAGCTGTTCGATAATTCTCTACGATCCGGACCATTTCCGATGCTGAACGAGCAGAATCTGGCTGAATCCCACATTGAGCATCTCTCGCAGCCGACAATTCCCATCTCTCCACGGGCTGGACTCCCACCTTTTGAATCTCTAGGCCCGCACCCAGATTGGAGAGTTGACACGCTTCATCTATCGACCAGCCAGAAGCCAATGCCACTCCGAGTAGAGACAAAACCATATCTCCTGCTCCAGCCACATCGGTCACGGCCTGAACACGAGTGGGGTGACGCCGTAATTCGCCTCCTTTGGAGACTCTCGTTATCCCGTCTCTATCCAATGTCAAAATACAATGCTCTAGTTTTAAGCGATCGATCAAAGACTCTGCGGCCTGGGCATGCTCAGGAACTTCAGCCCCAACTTCCATACCGGTGGCTGCTGAAGTTTCGAATCGATTCGGGCAAATCAGAGTGGCCCCAGTAAATTTGCTCCATTGCCCTGATCTCCCTGGATCGACGAGAACAGAAATCCCACGTTGCTTCGCTTCTGTAATAACGAACTGAATCAGATCCTCGGAGAGCAGACCTTTTTCATAATCTGAGACAAGAATCATGGAGAGTGGTTCTGCAAAGATACGACTCAAAGCAGATCGACAAGCGAGTGTCTCTTCGACAGAGATTTCTTGAACTTCCTCACGATCGAGTCGGAGGATTTGCTGCTGTCCTCTCCCCGCTTGTTGGACTCCGGCAAGAATCCGAGTCTTACAACTGGTCGGTCTTTGGTCAGAAGTCACGACTTCTTCGACGTCAGCCCCCAATTGAGAGAGTGCAGATACGATGTGATCTCCCGCTTCGTCTCTTCCGACAAGGCCTAAGACCTTAGTAGGAATTCCAAGTGCAGAAAGATTGGCCACGACACTTCCCGCTCCTCCTACACGACGTTCATGTTGCTGCGCTCGAACAACAGGCACCGGAGCCTCAGGAGAAATCCGTTCGACATCTCCTAGGAAATACTCATCCAGCATCAAATCGCCAATGATGAGAATCGGCTCGTCTAGGGATAAATCTTCCAGTTCAGGAATCATCACTATTTCTCCACTCTTTGAAGCAATGCCATTCTGAATAGGGGCAGATTAATCTCATGATGTCCAATCAGAGAAATGCCTCTCTCCACAGGTCTTTGGAGGACATTTCGACTGGTCCTGTAATGAGGAATCATATCGAAATTGATCGCTGTGATTCCCTCAAGTTTCTGCCCCAGATTTCGAGCAATGTTGACCACCTTGAGAAAAACCTCAGGCATCACCACCGCGGAACCAATATTCAGCCAACACCCATTTTCCAAATCATGCACAACGGCAGCCAAAAGTCGGAAGTCGATGGAAGTAGCCTCCCCCATCTCTCCTCCAGCGACACCGGGATGCATATGAACAATGTCAGTTCCGAAAGCGACATGCACAGTCGCTGGGATACCCAACCGCCTCGCACAAGCCAGCATTGAGATTTCAGCATGAGGCATCTTTTCCTCGAGGATCCAGCTCCCTAGACCCGCTCCCAATCCGATTCCTTTTGCGCCTCGTTCAGCTCCTTGACGAAAGGACTCTGCGGTTTCCCGCGACATTCCAAAGGAACCATCCGCAATATGCGTCGCAACATCCTCTGAAGTTTCGCCAATCATAGCTAGTTCAAGATCGTGAATAGCCGTGGCACCGTTCATGGCCAATGCCTGAATGAGACCACGTTCCATCAAATCAATCATCACCGGTCCCATACCGACCTTGACAACATGCCCCCCAAGAGCAGCGATGACGGGTGCCTTCGCCTCATGAGAGAGAGCGACGGCTTCTGCTGCGGCTCTTAACTCGCCCGCAGCGAGAATATCCGGCAGGGAGGAGAGCCACTCCGAGAATGACGCCGAAGGATCACAGAGATCCTTGAACTGATCTCTTCGAACGATGTTCTTACGATCAGAGATGGGAGTGGAATGAACTCCATCTAGATCGAGGGGTTGCCACTTCTCTTTATTGTTCATGAGATCTCCTCTTCACTGGAGGGGATGCTATCAGAGAGGCCGGTTCAGTTCACCTCTCCCCGAGGTGTTCCTGGGCGGAATCCCTCAAGGAGTTCCGTTGAATCGATATTCTGACGGATTTCGAGAACATAAACCCGATTTTGAAGTCCCGCAGGCAGGGTCATCTCCCTGATTTTGACAGCATCCTTTAAGGTGCATATCAGTCCCGCAGCCCCCAACTCGGTCGATTTTCTCTCCAGAGTTGCCAGATCCGTAGATCGAAAAGAGTGATGATCTCTGAAACAAATACTCGGATGGATTTGAATCCCGTGACTCTTCAAAGAATGCTGAAATCCTGAGGGATCGCCAATCGCACTGAATGGGAGAAACTGACCCTCTGGATATTGATCGATTTTTTCTCCCGATAACTTTTGCAAACCAACAACTTCAGTACGGGCCAAACTGACAGGGATTGTTGGAAACATCTGTCTAAAAAATCCCCGTACCTTTTTCAATTCAACTTCAGTACATCGCTCAGATCGAGTGAGCAAAATATGCTGTGCTCTCGCGAGAGCCGTAACGGGTTCACGTAACCGCCCCCTCGGAAGACAATAACCTCCGCCAAAGGGATCCTTGGCATCACAAAGAACCACGTCCAAGTCTCGATAAAGGCGTCGGTGCTGAAACCCATCATCTAAAAATAGAAGATCCACCTCGGGGTATGCCTTCAACAATTGTTCGCCGGCCTTGTGACGTTGAGGATTTTGCAGATGAGGAACGTCCGGAAGCTGCTCTTTGAGCATGTGGTATTCATCATTCCCATCAGCTCCTCCCTTGTAACCTCTACTCAGTATTCCCGGGTGCCCACCACGTTTCTGCCATGCACGCGCAAGACACGCTATTGTTGGAGTTTTCCCTGTACCACCGACGGTGAGATTACCGATGCTGATCACCGGAACCGAGAGCTTGAGAGGCCAGATCCCACGGTGAACTTGTCGTTGATGACGCCACTCCCCGAGGGAAGCACCCACTCTCCAGGCTTTCTCGAGCCATGCCAGAATGGGAGAAGGAAGAGATGGAATGGGATTCTCAGAAGACAGGTTACTTCTCCTCGACACCCTGCCGGGGCCTGTCGTGCAGAATACGAAGGACTTCGAGGACCTGTTTTTCTTTTAAATGCCCCAGATCAATTAAGATCTGTCCCAAAAATCTATGATCGGCACCACGGGCTTCATCGCGTGCTTGGATTGCCAGACCTTCATAGAGTTGGGAAGTGGTGATGTATTGTAGTTCAAAGGCCACTTCGCCGAACAATCTCATGTCTTCAGCCAATGTGATCTCCTTTTGTACGCCTGCGACGTGTTGACTTGTGGGACTTCCGAGAATACCCGGTTGTTGGCCTGACAGCCAACCCCACACTCTTCTAAATAATAACCTAAATGCTTCTTCTTCTACGTTCCAACTGCTGTCGATCATAAAGCTGATCAGCATCCTTGCGGAGTTCATCCACCTCGAGAAGCCCATTGACCAATCGGGCAGGAAGCCCTGCTTCTCCGCAACAGGCCCCGACCAACGCACCACCTATGGCTGCTGTCAATTGAACAGCTCCACCGGATTGGAGACATGATCGAATCACATAGTTGGGATTCACCGGATCTCTCAGCCACGAGTGAACAGCAATCAAAAATACAGGAAGGCAACGATCTTCGACTCCGACCCTCTCGACTTGATGACTGTCATCTGAAGAGTGAGCTAACTCAAGAAAGGCTTCATCTTCATTGCGAGTCAACATGGATGGAATTTTCTGCAACGCTTCAGAAACAGTGCCGTCTATTTTGCCGGCTGCCTCTGCGGCAGCATCGATCACAACTCCTAATACGATGTCATGGTGAGTCAAACAATGAGCAATGATGGTGGCAAGCGCAGCATTCACAGCTCTTACTGTGGAATCTTCGTGCGTGATGCTGGTGAGGATTTCTGTGTTTTCCATGATTTGATCTGGAGTGTCATGACTCCAAAGACCGGATAAGACGCCGCATAGAATAGTGGCAGCTCCGTCTTCGCCGGGTGCACATGCACAACCACGTGCGGTGTTTCCCTGGCGTAACCAGCGAGACATCGCACTGTCCACTTCCGGGAGACGTTCGATGATTCGATTTTCCCTCCACAGGGGAACCCATTCATCGACGATTTCCATACTATTGATCTCACCGGTTCGCGTGACGGCACGTGTAGCTAACGAGAGCAACTGAACAGAAGCTCCGTGCTGACCTTCGGGGAAATATCCACTGCGATGCCTCAGGTAACCCTCCATCGCTTCGTTTCCCAGCGCTCGCATGAAGGTTCTTGAAGATCCTGCATTTGGGAACCCCAAAGCACTTCCTACGGCGGCCCCCAAAAAGACTCCCCTGAACCTATCTTGCAATTGTTCTTTGAGGGTCAGAGCCGATTTCATTGGGGCGCTCCTAGTCCTGGACTCATGGGATCCTCAGTCGAGGTTTTCGAGGAGGCGGATTCCATCCATTGAGCCAAAGTTTGAATAGCACAACGCTTGCGCCAAAACGGCTTCATGTCTCGATACCAACCCAGCCCCACCCCTGCGAGCAAGGCTGGACCTCTCGAGGGTTTTCCAAAATCGGCAGACAAACGAATGTCCTCAGCGGGGGCGGCCCATTCACCAGAGCCCGCATCTCCTGCTGAATCGTATATGGCTGACACATCGACGGCGCCCCCTTGTCGGGGATCCTCAATCTCACCTTTTTCTTGAACGTACCAGTGATCACCCAAGGGTGCAGGAATCGCGTTCCTGTCGTCGGGTGAGACTTCTTTTGCATCTGTCACTCGCCACGCGGTGACATTATCTTTTTCAAGGAGAATGATGCGCTGTCCACTCTTGGGTTCACACGCCATCCAGAGTCGTGCTGCACGAGGAACTGTTCCGGCCATGAACCAGGTTCCCCTAGGAAGGCCTGTCTCTCGAACCATCTCTTCCTGCAATATCCCTACACGCTGGTGTCCTGGCATCACGGGTGGCAACTGACCAGAATTCAAGCCGACCGCATCGACGCGTGCTGGATCCCAACGTTCTGGAGAGTGAGACCCAGGAGTCAGTCCAGACTCCCATGCGAACTGCGAAGACGTCGCCAACGCACCGGTCCAGCGATACCTCAACCAATCCTTGATATCCAACACTGCGACGAGACTGCGTGTCAGTCCTGGAAATTTGGAGAGGGTGGAAGGGATTCTTTCATGCAACTCTGGAATGGGTGGCTCATCCTCACTCCAACCGATAGCCCGAGGAGGAACAGGCTCCATTTCCGCATCGACTAAGACAAGTCCCGGAGTACTTGCAATACCGATGGCAGCAATAGACCCCGGACGAATCTTGCCTTCGTCCAATGAATGTTGGAGGAGAGCACGGACCGAACGCACCCTTTCATCGGGATGCACCTTCCAATCCTCTATACAAGGAACGGAAACCACCTCTTGAACTACTGACAATCTCGTTCCCTTCCGGTCTACCGCCATCAACGTGATGGTATCTCCGGAAAGTTCCAGCCCTAGCAAGACACTCAAAGGACGCCTCCTCGACAGTTCAGATGATGGATAAAATTCCCCCGCGGAATCGGGTTCCCTTTACCCCTGACACCCGTCATTCTACCCCACGTGAGAAGACTTCCCAGTGAACCCCTATCACCGCAGCGGATCCTCGTCATCCGGCTCAGTGCCCTTGGAGACGTGATCCAGGTCCTTCCCGCTCTGGAAGCGCTAGGAAGGCTGTATCCTGCTGCCCGTATCGATGCAGTGACAGAATCACTCTCATACCCCCTCTTGGCAAATCATCCCCGGCTCGATCGAGTGATTTGCTTCCCGAGGTCGGAGATTCGAAATGGGTGGAAATCTCCTGAAACCCGGGGTGAAGCTCGAGAAAAACTGGAATGTTTCAGGCAGGAGATATTCCAAGATTACTACGACCTGATCATCGACTGGCAATCCAATCTTCGATCCGCTTTGATTCGATCCCTCACTCGGCATCGGCGTACACTGCAACTTCATCCAGAGGATGGAGGCGAACTGCCTCGCTGGTGGTCAGGTTATCGTCCCTCTCATCCTGCGGGACGAGTACATCGTGTAGAGAGAGCCATGCACCTCGTGCGACAACTCGGTTATTCGGGAGAGACCCCTGTCGGCGAAATGGGTTCAGATATTCCGAATCAAAACGCGGCCTTTGACGCCCCAATTTTACTCCACCCCTTTGTCAGTGCATTTGGCCGATTCAAAGAGTGGCCCATTTCTAAGTGGATACAATTGGCGACTCGTCTTTCAGACCGGGGACACGTCGTCTGGATTTCAGGAGGGCCTTCAGATGCAAAGGCCGTATCTCAGCTTCTGAAAGCCACTCCGCCAGAGGTCGTCGCCGCCCCGCCCACAAAAAGTACCGCAGACTTGGGTCGATTGATTTCTGAATGTCGAGCAGTCGTGGCAGCAGATACGGGTGTCATTCATCTCTCCGCAATTTTGGGAGTCTCCTCAGTCGGTCTTTATGGGCCCAAGGATCCTTCAGTGCATGGCCCTTATGGCCCAAGTGCCATTTCTCTAGCCGCAGAGATTCCTTGTTCTCCCTGTTTATTACGAAGGTGTGATCATTCCTATTGCATGGCTTCGATCAGCGTCGATCGAGTCTTCGACGTATTAGAAAAAATCAACCGTGATTCTCTCGCTGGAAAAGAATCTACGGGTTGACCCCTCCCCCTATTGCAAGCGATGCTACAGGTATGACGATTGAAACCCCTTCACACGAATCTGAAAATCCTTACCCCTTTCGGGAAGGATTGTCGCAAGAATCATCGAATCGTTGATGTCCTCGGGCGACCTCAGATGGTCGGGATATGATCACGCTCTCTCAGGCCTACAAAATCATGGCAACCTTGTCGTCACCTTTTGGCATGAGTGGGTCTTCCCCCTGAGTTTCACCCTGAAGCAAAATGGATTTTGTGCCCTCACTAGTCAGCACCACGACGGTGCAAGACTGGGATCGGCATTACGACACCTAGGAGTTCAGGTTTGTCACGGATCCAGTTCCAGAGGAGGATTAAGAGGATTCCAGAGACTGCAAACACTGGCTCAAACAGGACTTTCTCCGGTGATCTCTGTGGACGGACCGAAAGGCCCCCCTCAAGAAGCAAAGGAAGGGGCCGCAGCACTTTCACGAAGACTGGGCGTCCCCATGATTCCACTTGGATTTGCTGCTGAAAAATATTACCGGTTAGGAACTTGGGATCGAATGATTCTTCCGTACCCGGGAACACGTGCGGTGATTGTCGTCGCCCCTCCGGTACTCCCGGGATCTCGTAGAGCTGACGATTCAAATCGTACTCAAGAACTCCAAGACTCTTTGAATCAAGCGACAGAGCTCGCGTCACAAAACTTTGAAAAACTATGGAGGGAAGGAGCAGGCTCCTCCCCTCTGGGCGACTCTGGACTTACTTCTGCAAAGCGACGAAATCGACGTATGCTGTAAACTTCTTGCCGCCAAGGAA
The DNA here is from genome assembly GCA_009937185.1 of Planctomycetia bacterium. Classification (GTDB taxonomy): domain Bacteria; phylum Planctomycetota; class UBA8108; order UBA1146; family UBA1146; genus UBA12191. Next base: position 6,189 of record JAACCY010000107.1, on the reverse strand, counting down.
TTGGATTCTGAAATCCTTCACGCGACTCCATTCCACGTCTCCCTGCCCTTTAAAGTTTTTCAGTGGGATTTCGATTCTTTTAAGACCTCTATGAGCCTTCATTTGAGCCATATATGCATTTTGTACAGAGGTCACCTTGGCGAGGCCTTCTTCACTTTTCCCAGGAACAACAAAGACTAACTGATAGGGACTTCCTCCTTTGGGAAGGTCCATGTACAGGACAAGAGATTTGAATCCCTCCAAACTTCGAGGGAGAGTCTTAATCTTCAGTTCATTCGCTTTAGAACTGACGCTCCATTCCAGAGCGCGCTTTCCTTGCTGAACTCGTTCAGCTTCGTCCGTGAATTTCTTGCCGTATTTTTCAGAGTATCTCTTAGATACTCTCTCAAAATCGTCCAATACAACGAATAGCTTCGTCTCCAACTCTGTTAAAAAGTCTTTGTAGTTCTTTCCGATTGGAGATTGGGCAAAGCGAGGATAATTTTTCGCTCCAATACGATAAGCCGCAGATTCTTTTCCCTGTTTGGCCTGCTTTCGTAATGCATCCAATTCATTGGAGCCTTCCGTCGCCAGCAACCAATTGTCGATGTGCATTCGAGTGGCTCTGTTCTTCGCTATTTTCCTCGCCGCTTTAAACTTATCTATCGCGTTCTTATATTCTTTAGAATCGTAAAAAGTTTTGCCTTCATCAAAGATCGCTTGGCCCTCAGGTTTCTTCCAGTTTAGTTCAGGATTGTCCTGAGCCATTCCGGGACTGACGAGGAACATGAGAACAATGATGGAAGTGAGCCAAACTTTTGCTCCGGCAGGAATAATACGCAACATTAAGCCGAGAGAATTATTGGAGGTAAACATGCGAGCCTCTTCTTTCGAGATCCCACGAGACTGATCGGGGATCCGCAACATCTTAAAACTTCTAGACCGCATTCTCAAGGTGAGGACTCAACTCGCTAGTGCGGCTTGCGTTGGAGCCCGATCTATCCTGCGGAGTCGTTTTTTAAAGCTCGACGGGCTTTTCTTTGCGCGATCACCTCGGGAGTAGAGTGCCAACGGGGATGCATCCATATCCATTGTTCGGGGTAACGACGAATCTCGCGGCAAATAGCCTCATTCATCTGAAACGTCAGATTTTCAATTTGGTCTTCTGACTCTTCCGCTGAGTACTCTGGAACCGGGATCAGATCTCCCATTTGAAGTTGATAATGATCCCCGACCCTCACAACAAAGTAGGGCAACAAGGGTGAGCCCGTTTTAAGAGCTAATCGGGCAGGAGCCGTCGTCGTATGAGCATCTGTTCCCAGAAATGGCGCTTGAATACCATCCATGGCACGGATGTCCAGATCAACCAACATGGCAATCACTTGCCGATTTTTCAGTGCTCGCATGGCTCTGATCAGTGATTGATCCTGATAGAGAAGAGGCGTTCCCAATCTGGCCCTGATCTTTGAAACCACGCCTTGGTGAGAATCCACGTCATACCTTCGGGCGAGAACAAACGCATCGGAAGACAATATCTGTCCCAAGGCTGCTCCCCCTAATTCCCATGCCCCCAAATGGGCGGTGATGGCCACCACTCCCGACTCCTGACGCAACTCATGAATCCGATCCCGGAATTCTTTCAATCCATCGATTTGGACTCCACGCTGCTCTTCTTCAAGGGCAGGAACACCATCACTTCGATGAGCCAAACTGATCGTCTCGAGAATCATGCTTCCCAAGTTTCGAAAATTATTTTTCACCATGACAGTTCGGGTTCGAGAGGACAGTGATGGATCGAGATGGGCAAACTGGCGAAATGCACGATCACGATCGGCTTTACACAAGACATAGGCCAAATTTCCGAGGACAACACCCCATTTCCGAGCCATGGCTGTCCCGGGGATGGAGAGCACTCTGACAAGCCCCCAGGCTCCCAAAGCGACGATCACTCGAGATATTGAGTCGAAGAGTGCCTTCATGGGGGTCCCTTCTGCGCCAGATCGCCCGATACCCGGCCAGATTCGTTGCGTTCACGTGGCCAGACTCCTAGTCCAAGGTTATCCTATAGGAGAACCCGTTCGAACTGGAGGAATGCATGATTCACGTCACAGAAACCGCAGGCAAGGAGATCCTTCGTCTTACCGATGAGAAACAGGTGGGAGATCAGGGAGGACTGCGCCTCTACGTTCAAGGAGGAGGCTGTGCGGGCATGTCATACGGAATGGACGTGGTCGACGAGGCCACCGATAAAGACCGGATATTCGAAGTTGAGGGTGCCCGAGTGTTCGTGGATCCCAAATCATGGCTGTTCTTGAACGGGACGACTGTCGATTTCAAAGAGTCTCTGATGGGACGAGGCTTCGTCTTCGAGAATCCCAATGCAAATGGAGGCTGCGGATGCGGAACTTCATTCAGTATAGAAAACTCGCCGGCACCTGCAGTGAGTGAAACTGAGGATTGCCAAGGTTCTTGAGGAACTCAAAAGCTTCGTAAGTCTCGCTCAGCAATATCCCGATTCTTATTCAGCGAATACGTCGCCCAACATTCGGCTGGGATCAGGCGGGGAATCTCCCCGACTGGCCAGTGCTCCTTCGGCGATAGACTCCACTTGAGTCGTTTCTTCCAGTTCCCATCTTGCCAAAGTCGCTGCCGGGTCGGGGCCAAGACTGGACTGATCGGACAACCATGATTCGAAACATCCGGTCGGTTCCTTGCGAGCCCACTCGTTGAAAAATTCTCCAGAGAAGATCGCACGTGCCTCTGCCTCATCATGAGTGGCATGCCCACCAAAGCGAAAGGTCCTTGCCAAAATAATCACAGGACCATCGCCATTGAGGCAAATCTCGCGGGCCTTACGAACGCTGGCATGAACATCGATGACATGATTTCCATCACATTCCAATCCCACCAACCCGTATGAATCCGCCATACCCCGAAGACTCTCATCCAGACGTGGATCTCTTCGAGTCCCCAGTGCCACGGCATTATCCTGAACGACAACGATCAGAGGTAACTTTCGAGCAGAGGCCAAGGAAAGACCTTCGTGAACAGCACCTGTACGAGTCGATCCATCCCCCACCCAGGTGATGGCGACATTGGCTTCCTGACGTAATTGGAATGAGAGTGCAAAACCGGCGCAGACTGGCACAAGGTCGCCAACGTGGCTAATAGGAGCCACAACACCATGATTCAGGTCTCCAAAATGTAGATCTCTGCCCCGAGTCAATCCATCTCCTGTGGCGAGATATGACCGAAAAGACTCCCCCATTGGAAGTCCTCTTTCAAAAGTGGCGGCCGCATTACGAATCATGGGGCCCACCACATCTCCAGCCCCGAGTGCATGACACGCACCGACCGTCACGGCTTCTTCACCGGTCCCTAGCCATGCTTTTGTGATCACTCCAGTACGCACCCAGCGTTTCAAAGTGACGTCATGAATCCGTGCACGAATCAGTCCCCTATAGATATTCTCAAGCCCAGAATCACCCAACTGGTCGAGACTTTTTGAAAGTTCCGATTCCTTCATTCGTGCGGAATACTTCTCCATGACATCGGGATCAGCAACCCAGTCGCGATATTCAGGAGGATCGTAAGCAGGATATATTTTCATCTGGAGGGTACCTCTTCTAGCCAAGTTCTCATCACGCTCAATGCTTCCTCTGCGTGGGCATGTGGCCCCGCATAAGGATGACTTAATCCCAATGTATGGCCTCCATCGGAAAGGAGATACTTCTTTGTAAGATCAGGTCTCACCTTTGAGTGCAAAATCTCTAATGAGTCTTCAGAAACCGCAAGGTCAGAGGTTCCATGAATCCCCAATGCCGGTACTTCAGCACTCCCGAGAGCGCTCACAGCATCGTACGAGTCCTCTTTCTCAAGATAATCCTCGAGCACCGAGAGATCCTGAAAAAGGACTTCTCCGGTACGAGCATTCACGACAGCTCGCTTCCCCTCTTCTCTCCACATTCGGATTTCTTCTGGACTGATCCGAACCAGATCATGAGGAGTTCCAATAGAGACGACTCCTGTCACATCACTTCGTTGTCCAGCGGTCAGAGCAGCGACTAATCCTCCTCGGGAATGACCGACGAGGACGGAGCCGCCATTTCCCGAAAAACCAGAGATCACCGCATCAAGAATCACGTTCATGTCCTGTATGTCGTGGGACAGAGTCTGCTTCGCAAACTTTTCAGGCTCGTCGAATTGATCCAGCGCTGGGCCGACACCACACATCGAGGGATTTAGAGACAAGACCCGATGCCCGAATCCTGCCAGTTGGGAACAAAACCACGGCCAACCGCCCCAATCTTTGAACCCCTTAAACCCTGGAATAAAAATGATGGATTGCGAGTTCGGGGAATTTGAATCCGTACAGAACAGGGAATATCGAATCGTTCGAGTGGCATCGACTGAAACTTCTCCTTGGAGAGGCAGCACCTTTGGTGTTGCCATCAGGAAGTCCGTCCAGTTTTTATGCGAGTCACTGCGTCCGACAAAGAAATCTCATCTTGGGATCCCGCATCCATATCACGGAATTGAACAGTACCCTTCTTCAACTCTTCGTCTCCGATCACGACGACATAAGGAATGCCGGATTTCTGAGCAAACTGAAGTTGTTTTTTAACCTTGGCAGCCTTCGGGTAGACCAGGGTGTTGATTCCTTCGTGACGAAGTCCCGAAGCGGCGGAAAAACTAGCAGGAGCGGATTCTTCAGAAAAGAGCACGACAAGAACTTCAGCAGGTTGACTGCTCGTTTCTATCAGCCCCATCTCACTCAAAGCATAAAAGAGACGATCGATGCCGAGGCTAATACCGATAGCGGGTAATTCTTTGCCGGAGAACATTCCAACAAGATCGTCGTATCTTCCGCCACTCATCACAGATCCCACCTGGGGTAAATCGTCGAGGAACGTCTCGTAAACCAAACCTGTGTAATAGCTCAACCCACGAGCAATCGCGGGATCGATCTGGCAGTATTTCCCTATTCCTGCAGCTTCAACAATATCAAGAATTTCTGTCATACGTTGAATTGCCGCAGTGGCGAGGTCATCACTACCCAGATTTTTTTCGATATGAGAAAGAACTTCTCTGGGATCGGAAGACGCATCGAGAACGACAGCAAGAACACTATCGAGTCCGCTCGCATCCAATCCGGGAATCCCTGAGACCTCTTGCCGAAACTTTTCCTCGCCGATCTTGTCGAGTTTGTCGAGAATCCTTAAGAAATCTCCTTCAGCAGATCCTTCCAGACCCACCTTGCGACAGAGCGCTGATAAGACACCTCTATGATTGATCCTTAACTTGTAGTTTTCGATGCCAAACCTCTGCATGACTGCAGCACCGATGACAAGCATCTCGGCATCTGCCGCGGCACTATCTACCCCGATGAGATCCACGTCACATTGCATGAACTCACGGAAACGGCCTCGTGCAGGTTTTTCAGCTCTCCAGACAGGTGCGATTTGGTAGCGACGAAATGGCATACCAATATTTCCATGCTCGGCGAGAACTCTGGCCAAGGGAACGGTCAAGTCATAACGCAACGCCACATCACGATCCCCGTTATCACGGAATCGATATAGGAGCATCTCACCTTCGTCGCCGTATTTCCCCGTAAGAACCTCTGCGTACTCGAGAGCAGGGGTCATCAGAGGAGGATATCCATGCTGCTCGAAGACTTCCCTGACGGAAGCCAGCATACGTTCTTTTTGCAGCATTTCTCCGGGAAGATAATCCCGGAAACCCTTCAGGCATTGAACCTTCATCTGTTCCTCCAGATTCTTCTCTACACTATCGAGAGAAGCATGCTCTGGAGCAAGGGGAAGCGAGACGATGCTGACGGGAATCAGAATAGAGCGACAGATTCAGCCCAAATCTGAATTGCCGAGTTCCCCCATGCATGGGGTCTCCTAGCTTACCAGACCTAATTCACGCCCTACTTCACTGAATACCGCAATGGCGTGGTCAATTTGATCTACGGAATGTCCAGCCGAGATCTGAACACGGATTCGAGCTTGTCCCTTCGGTACCACTGGATAGGAAAACCCAACCACGAAGATCCCCTTCTCATTCATGGCGCTCGCCATATCCATGGTTCTTCGCTCGTCCCCGATCATGATGGGAACAATAGGATGAACGCCTTGCGCGATATCAAAACCCGCGGCGGTCATTCCCTCTCGGAAGTGCTTCGTGTTTTCCCTGCTTTTTTGA
>JAACCY010000106.1 GCA_009937185.1 Planctomycetia bacterium | reverse complement strand
TTTTTTTAATTACATTTTTTTTAATCACATTTTTTTTAATCATATTGAAAAAGTGACCCCTCAGCAGTCTATGGAGATCCATTCCAGTTCTTACCGATTCTGGGACTCTATTCGCTGATCTACTCTATCCGTTGATATCTGAGGATAGAAAATGAGGACACTCGGTCTATCAGCATTGAAGGTGTAAAAAGGGGGGATCCGAAGTCGTCGCCAGGCGCACAGACTCCATAGTCGACAGCTGCTGAGGAGCGAAATCCCTCCACTCAAACACGACATTTCGCATCTGAGCTCTCATCGAATGATCTATAGGTGCGATGGTCGATTCCTGATGCCGTCCAATTGATTCTCGTCGATGGGGTTTCTGGCAACGGCTATCACCAGGCCGACTCCCATCAAAGAAACCACGATGGAGGTCCCTCCATAAGAAACGAAAGGTAACGGAAGACCCGTCACCGGCAATAATCCCACTGTCACCGCCATATTAAAGACCGCTTGAGTGAAAATCTGAGTGGCGATTCCGACAGACAATAATCGACTAAAATGATCACGAGATGACCAGCCCACGCCAAGCATACTCAAGATCAATAAGAGAAAACCTAAAATGACAAGTACTGTTCCCTGAAGTCCCCATTCCTCACCAATCACTGCAAAAATAAAATCATTATGGTCTGCAAACAGATATCCCAAATCATGGTGTGAACCTTGGTGAAGTCCTTTTCCAGTAGGTCCACCGCTTCCCAGAGCAATAATAGACTGCGTGACCTGATGATTGCCGGCATCCTCAGCAGCCACAGCTCCAATCCCTAGAAAACTATAGACACGATCTATTTGGTAAGGCTTCAGAAGCATGTAACCCAAAGGGCCACTTAAGAAAATCGCAGCGGTAAAAAGTAATAATAATCGACGTTTACCTAATTGAGCCACCCAGATCATCGCTACGACTGTTGGCACAAGGACCATTGCTGTTCCAAGATCTGGTTGAGCCGCAATCAAAATAAAAGGAGCAATCCCGCAAGCTAAGATCGATATCACATGCTTCCAACGAGATTGTTCAAGTCCACCTCTCAACAACATTGCGAGCATCATCACTGTCGATATTTTGGCCAATTCTGAAGGTTGAAATTGAAGGGGACCCCATCGAATCCATCTCACAACTCCACCAAAAAACATTTTCCATACGACCATCCCAGAAAGGACTGTCATAGTTCCGACAAAGAAAAGAGGCGTCACTCGCTCTAAAACCCGGGGAGACATCGTGGAAATTGCCAGCAAGACCCCAATGCCGACAATTATTTTCTTTATCTGACTGACGGCATAGGGACCGGGGAATCCTATCCCAGTATCGACGGTGGCACTGTGGACGAAAACGACTCCAACCCAAAGCAGCAATAACGTTGTGATGAGGATTAATCCGGAAGTTCCGATCCAACCCTGAAAAGCCGACTTCAGATAATCTCGAACTTCTATCCTCATCGAAATTTCATTCCGCGATTGTCCTGCAACCAATCCAACGCATCTTCAAGTAAAGGTGCGACCTTGCCGCCGGACTTTTCTTGATTTTGTAATACGATAGCAAACGCAACCTTCGGATGATCAACTGGTGCAAAACCGATCATCCACGCATGCTTATAATCCGAGGAAACGATTACCCCCTGATCGTTTTTTTTCATAACGCGAACCGTTCCAGTTTTCACTGCTGCGTTAAAATCTTTTAATCGTGAGTTCTTCGCACTTCCATATTCTATGGCTTCCTGCATGCCCTGAATGACGCTTTCAAAATGATCAGGTTCCAGATGATCAAGAACTGGACGACCTCTATCTTTTGTGATCCTTGTCGCAGAATCGCTCACCTGGAACATTTTGACCGGAGAAGCGTCACCTCTCCGTGCCAAGAGCATGGCGGCCTTCGCCATCTGTATCGGCGTCACAACAAACCCTCTACCAATCGCAGCGCCCACTGGATTGGTAATGGGCTTCCGACCATAATTCTCGGAAGGGATTTTGTCGAATTTGTCACCGTCTGCATTTCGCCAATCAGATTCGATGGTCGCTTGCCAAAAGCCGAAATCTTCAGCACCTGCGATCAGCTTATCCAACCCAAGTCTTTGACCTAATTTGTAGAAAAACACATTACAAGACTTCGCCAGCGCTTCTTCGAGACCAATAGGACCACGACTATGGTTTTCACAGCGATTCGCGCGTCGATCTTGAGGATCGAAATAACCCTGACAATTAATAGTTTCACCCGGCGAAAGAACGCCTTCTGAAAGGGCGATCAAGGCAACAATTGGCTTAAATGTAGAGCCGGGATCAATCGGCCAACCGAGACACCGATCAAGGAACCAGCCCGCTGATGGTTCTCCTTTTCGTTCTTCGTAAAGACTTGAATCCTTAAATACTTCAACTCCTTGCAGAGGAATTGGTGACAGCCCTAAGACTTCACCGCTCTGCACGTCTAAAAAGACCATCGCGCCACTGGCAGGGCCATCGTCGAGTGGGGGGTTATATTGGAATTCGTCTCTTAACAGATCCACGCAATATTCAGAAAACTCAACGTCAACGGTCAAAGAAACATCTTTGCCCGGTATCGCCTCCAACATGGTGCCTGCAAGTCCCACTTGCTTGCGACGGTAATCCACAATTCGAATTTTGGCACCCGGTCGACCTCGTAGTTGATCTTCTAAGTAGGACTCAAGACCTTCTTGCCCGACCTGGTCAGCACTGTGACGCGCATCATTCTGAATAGCCGATACGGTACGAATATCTTTCAACGAAATTTGATCGATGAGAATCTCTTCATTTTTCTTAAAATCTAATTGGTTCTTCCGATTCGATAATGTTGTTCGACCTAAGAGTTGGCCCCACATCGGATTTCTGGGATATTCTCGCATATCCACTTCTTCAAGATGGATCCCTGGCCAGCGATCGGGGTTCATACAGATTTCAATCACTAAGTCGGGATTAAGATTTGAAATCAATACGTGTCTTTTCACACGGAGTATTCTATTTCTTATCTGCCTAGCTTTTGCAAGATCTCCCTTATCTGTAATACCCTCGTCGGAATCGTCCCGAACTTTGTCATATTGAATCTGAACCTTTTCCCATAACTGATCAGGTGTGTATTCAGGATGCCACTTCGACAAGCGTCGAACACCAACCTCTCCAGCAAAGAGCAGGGACGGGTCTAAAGACAGCACTCCGACCCCCTCGTCATTTATTCTCAAATCGACGCCAGGGAAGTTTTCAGGACGACTCCTCAGAGCTTTGGCGATGCGGGAGGAGGTGATGGGATCAATGTTTTTCAACCAAACGATAGAGGCTGGAACGTCACCGGACTTTAACTGACGCCTAAAGGTTTCTCGGATCGTCTCTAAAGAAAGCCATAGCACGTTTTCGTCCCATGGGTACATTTCTGAATCTTTACCGAGTAGGCTTCGCAGTCGCCGGGCAACCCAGCGGCACTGTTCTAATTCTGACAGAAGAAAAGTGGCTCTAATAATAGGTACACTTTGGGCTAATACTGTCCCATTCCGATCCAGTATTTTCCCTCTAGGACCCGGAGAATACATGATCGAACGATGCGTGTTTGCCGCCCGTTGTGCATGTTCACGCCACTCAACAATTTGTAGTTTGTAGAGTAGCATGCCAATTACGATCGATACCAGCAGGAAGATAACAACAAGAACAATGATTCGAGATCTTTGCACGAGGACCTTCCTATTAAATTCCGACTGAACTAATCGGGGTATTTCGCTGTTTTTAGCAGCGGTCGTATGACGTCGAGTACTGAAAACATGGTTGCTGAAACGATAAAGGCCAAAGCAACATCCAGCAAGATTCGCTCGATGGATAAATCGAAGACCCTAAAGAGGATAAATTTCGAAATTAAGTGAGAGAGACAAAGAGCAGGGACAACAATTAAGAAACGTCTCCAAGAATGAAAAGGACTGATACCACCGCTCAGCATTCGAATCGTAAAAATCAATGCTAATGGGGGAATCACGACTTCAAGAGGCGTCGCAATTGTAAAAGACAAGCGATACAGCAGAACCATTGCTGATACGGCTAATATACGCGGCCATTCATCCTGCAAACAAAACCATGCGAGAAGTATCAAAACCGGATCCAACAGCGAGAGCGACGATCCGATCACACCGGAGTAGACATAAGAAGTCCATATCGAGAGAGCCGTCAGCAAAAAAAGTATGCTCCACTTCATCGTCCAACCCTAGGCTCGATAGGTACAAAGATCACCACCTCTTTTTCAGTACCTAAATTTTGTGGGAACAAGATTCGCGACTCTTTCACAGGAGTTCTGTTTTCAGCTACGATACCTAGATAGACATTTGCTGGAAAAACTCCACCGGAACCATCTGTCGTGATGATTTCATTCAGACTGAGTTCGAGATGACTTAACCGAAACTTGATACGACCTTCTCCTGAATAAGAAGCTCCGCCAATGATTCCTCTATTTCCTTGTTCATCGACGCATGGAATAACGAAGCCTGGGTCGTCCGCTAATTGGATTCGACTCCAACCTTCACCCACAGCAACAATTCGACCGACAACTCCAGAGCTGCTGACAATACCCATACCCGCGGTTAATCCAGATTCCTCACCACGATCGATACGCCCGGTACTTCGCAGGGGAGATCGGTCACGGACAGGTGTCATAAGGGCTGGAACGAGAGTGAAATTGGCCGAAAGCGGAAGCCACATATCCATCAATTGTTGACGAGTCAGTGCGGCCTGGACTTCGGATTCAGCGATCAACTCTTGCTGAATGGCTCGATCGACGATGGATCGATTGAATTCCCGCCGCTTTGGGGAGGAGAACAATTGTTCTAACCCAAAAGCAACGAGAGTAAGGAGAAGCCAGCAACCGATGGCCCAATATGCCGTCTGCCTGCGTTTCACGGACCTCCGGGGGGATCAGAGTCAGACCTTAAGTACTGTCTGGCCTAGAAATCGTCTTCAATGGTATCCAATACGGACGCGTATTGATCGAGACGTTCAAGGAATATTGCCGTCCCGCGCGCCACGCACGTCAGTGGATCATCCGCTATCCGAACCGGAAGGCCCGTCTCCTTGCGAATCAATTCGTCGAGGCCTCGCAAAAGAACACCGCCTCCACAGAGCACGATTCCTTGCTGAATCAAATCCGCACATAACTCAGGATCGGTTTTCTCTAACGTCTCTTTAATACCGTCGAGAATCTGACGGATGGGATCTGCCAAAGCTTCCCGAATCTCCTCGCTCGTAACACTTGTACTGCGTGGTAGATTGCCGATTAAGTCGCGGCCTTTGACTTCCATCTCAAGTTCTTGATCCAACTCAAAAGCTGAACCCAGTTTGATCTTGATCTGTTCCGCTGTGAGAGGACCCACAAACAAATTATAATTCTTCTTCATGTATTGAACGATGGCATCGTCCATGTCGTCACCGGCGATACGCAGGGAGACACTCGTGACAACGTCAGCGAGCGACAGAACTGCAATTTCAGTCGTACCTCCACCGATATCAACGATCATGCTGGCGATGGGGTCCTCAATGGGCAAACCAGCACCTAAGCCCGCAGCTCTGGGTTCCTCAACGAGGTAAACCTTACGAGCGCCGGCTCTTTCAGCAGAGTTGTAAACTGCGCGTTTTTCAACCGCAGTGATACCACTAGGAACAGCAATGACAACGCGAGGGCTAAAGAAGAGAGATTCTCCCTGAACACTGTTGATGAAATACTTCAGCATTGCTTCTGTGATTTCGAAGTCAGCAATGACACCGTCTTGGAGGGGGCGTACAGCTTCGATAGAGGTCGGAGTTCGGCCCATCATCTCTTTGGCAACGCGGCCTACGGCAGCACCGTCCAAAAGAACCTGATTAGTTCCGGATTTGACAGCCACAACTGAAGGTTCGCTGACAACAACTCCACGACCGCTCACGCAAACCAGCGTGTTCGCAGTCCCGAGATCGATTCCAAGGTCAGTAGAAAACCTACCTAAGAAACGACTCGTCAAATTTTGTGCGATTCTAAACACCATTGACTCTTCCCCTCTGGAAACATGTGTTTCCAACAAATCTGCATGAGACACATCTTCGTGCGATGCAGTTCCGTGCGATGCAGTTCCGTGCGATGCAG
>JAACCY010000105.1 GCA_009937185.1 Planctomycetia bacterium | reverse complement strand
TTTAGATTTAGGTATAGATTTTCGACTCACCCAGAACCCTCGTCAGGTCGTGAACGACCTGTCGAGGGTTTTTCTTAAGCTCCGCATCCCCTCACAGAACTTTTTCTGCCCTCCCATAGAAGGATGGCGAATGTAGCCTGCTGTGTGTCCCAGTTGTTCCAGAGTTTCCTGAGATACGCGCCCGATCGCATATGCCGACGCTTGCGGGAACAGTTGGAGAAAAGCGGAGAGGATGGTTTTTCCGGCGTCCTGCTCTCCCCGACGAGGCTTTCTGTTCGATAAGGGCTCCCCGGATTTGTAGGGATGCCATGGCACAGCATTCCACAATACGAGCCTAGAATCGCCGGCGATCTCACCCCAAACAATCGTTGCAGATCTTTCCTTGTAAGGTTTTTCTGCCAATGAAGAGCGTTTCATAGGTCTACCAGAGGCCCACTCGAGTCTCTCATCACCGGTGATCAAATTTTCTCCAGTAAAAGGTATCCCAGTAAATCGGCATCCTGCCCAGCCTGCTGCTTCTCCGACCAGGATTGCCCGAGCATTTTCATGAGCTAAGAGATACTGGCGTAGGTTGCTTTTACGAATGGAAGGTGCCGATTTCATGTCGAATCGAGCATTGACGTCTTTCCATGGATTGAAGAGAGTTTTTGGAGAGTCTTTTGCGATCAATCTGAGAAAACGATCGACAGATAATTCAAATTCAGATTTCCCCACGGATCTCCTGTCTCATGCAGAAAACACTGCCCCCGGATTTGAGAAACTCTCCAGTATCCACAGGAATCGTTCGGAAACCTGCGGCCTCAAGACGAGTTATTGTCACAGGAGAACCACTGGTGATAAAGACATGAATACCATCCGGTGACCACATGTTGCCTGCTAATCGTTCTTCGGCTTCAGCGGGGTCGACTTCGATGATTCTTTCGAAGGCTCCCTGAATGAGCTTGAGTCCATCCCTTGAAAAAGCCTCTTTGACGACGGCAACCGTATTGGGGTCTAAGATCGCGAGGGCTGTATCAAGGTGATAATAACGAGGATCCGGAAGATCCAGAAAGGCGATATCTAAGCCGAGCAGTTCTGCGATGGCGCTGTGCCCTTCGCGGCAACTTCTGGAACCGAGGCCGCACCAGAGTAGCGCCCTTTCCTGATCCCTCAGCATGTCCCCATTGCCTTCCCAAGGACTGGGGATAGGAGGGAGAGATTCGGCATCGAATCCGATGAAGGAATACTGCTCTGCATGGAGAAGGCTTTCTGGAATCCGATTGGGGTGGTCCATCTGAGCTAGGAATGCACGAGTCTTGCCTTGTGAATCGATCGTGCATAGAGAAGGGTTCGCAGTGAAGACAGCATCCACGCGGTCTTTTTGTGGCGTGATTTTGTGGATTTGAATTCCAAGAGAGGAGATTAGTTCAATATAAGTTTCCCATTGCTGAAGTGCTTTTTCCTTATCCACATTACCTTCTTGACCCTTCATGTGTTCGTTTCGAACATCGATGATGTCAAAGAACTGTGGCGAACGGACGAGAACACCTGAAGTGGGTGGAAGCGGTACTGCTTTAACAGGAGGGGTGAGGAGCCACTCTTCCCGATTATGAATCATGGACAAGGTCCACTCCCTTGCTGGTTCCTGAGATGAATGGCTGGATAGCGATGACCGCCTTCCTGTGCAGGGCAGGAAGTCGGTCGGGTTCGCTCAAAGGAATTCTTTTGCTGTCATGGGGAACTTCGTTTTCCCAACGATAGAGCAGAGGTTGAATCTCGAGTTGACGATGAGTGATCGCATGTTTGTAGACATCTCCATGCCCCATGAGTTGCGGAACTGGAAGTCCGCGTTTCATAAACTCTTTTTTGAGAACGTCAGCTGGAGATTCGTTTTCTTTATCCCAACGGGCGAGAACAGGTCCTGAATGTCGGGGTAATAGTTCGGTGTTGCCCGGTAACAGTAACACATCTTCACCGATCAGAAGGATCGCACTGCACCAGCGTTGTTTCTCTGTTGCGCGCCTTTTTCTAGGAGTTGGCCAACGTTCCGGTTCACCCGATTCAAAGGCCAGGCAATCTGTAGAAATGGGGCAGGCCGAACAGTTTGGATTTTTTGGTGTACAAACCTTACGCCCAAGATCCATGACTGCTTGGTTATGGTCTCCAGCTTGTTCGGGGTCGATCCATTCTTGAGCCCATTTTCGAATATGGACTTTGGTTTCCCCTTTTCGAGAATCCCCTGACAAGGCTCGATGTCTGCAGATGACTCTTTCAACATTTCCATCGACGACTGCAAGAGGTTCACCAAAGGCGATACTGCATACTGCAGCGGTTGTGTATTCTCCGACTCCAGGAAGATTTCTGACATCTTCGGGTTTCTTTGGAAATTGACCGTTGTGATTCTGGACGATTTGCTTTGCTGCGCGATGTAGATTTCGTCCTCGAGAGTAATATCCAAGTCCGGCCCAATCAGAGAGGACTTCATCTTCTGTGGCATCTGCAAGGCTCTGAGGGTCAGGATATCGGACCATGAAGTTGTTCCAGTATGGGATGACGGTTCGAATTTGTGTCTGTTGGAGCATTACTTCGCTGAGCCATATGGCGTAAGGATCGGTGGATCCACGCCATGGCATCGGCTCCGGATCCTGCTGAAACCAGCTCAGAAGACGTTTTGAAATCGAATTTTGGGTGCGAGATTCGCTCATCGAACTCTCCAGTCCTCTCTATGGTCGGTGGCATCTGTTTCAAGAATGACTACATTTCAGGGTATGAGCAATACCTTCGGCGAGTACCTAAGAATCACCACCTGGGGAGAATCCCACGGCCCGGGCATCGGGGTCGTGATCGATGGCCTTCCTGCAGGAATCCCCGTGGACGAGGCAATGTTGGTGAAGGAGCTGGAAAGAAGACGCCCAGGTGCGGTTCTGACCTCTCCCAGAAAAGAGCCTGATCAGCCCCGAATATTATCTGGAGTTCATGAAGGTCGCTCTCTGGGAACACCCCTTTCGATATGGATAGAGTCCGTCGATGCTCGATCTGCAGATTACGACGAGTTGGGGAAGATCTATCGTCCGGGGCATGCTGATTACACCACTGAAGCGAGGTACGGACATCGGGATCCCAGAGGAGGTGGACGGGCCAGTGCTCGTGAAACAGCTGCTCGTGTAGCCGCGGGTGCTGTGGCAAAAGCTCTTCTTCGAATCGAACATGGTATTGATATCGTCGGCTGGGTCTCAGAGGTGTCAGGAATCGCTAGCGAGGTTGATCCTCAGGAAGTTTCCACAGAGGCGGTCGATAAGTCGATCGTTCGTTGCCCCGATGCTTCTTCTTCTGAACTTTTCGTGAATCGAATCTCGCAAGCGAAAGATGAAGGAGAAAGTTTAGGTGGCTGGGTCGCGGCGGTAGCTCGAAATGTTCCTGCAGGTTGGGGGGATCCTGTTTTTGGGAAACTCAAAGCTCTGTTGGGCCAAGCGATGCTTTCCATTCCCGCAACAGTGGCAATAGAGATGGGTGACGGAATCGCTGCTACACGTCGTATGGGGAGTGAAAATAACGATTCATTCACAGCGACGACTTCAGGTGAGGTGAAAACCCGTACTAATCGTAGTGGCGGTATTCAAGGCGGAATATCCAACGGTGAGCCGATTTGGTTTAGGGTTGGTTTTAAGCCGACTTCTACGATTCAAAAAACGCAAGACTCGGTCAATCAATCGAGGCAAGAGGTTCAATTCTCAGGGACTGGAAGGCACGACCCGTGCGTTCTTCCACGAGCGGTTGCAGTTGTTGAATCAATGTTGGCATTGGTTCTTGCTGATCGCATGTTAGCTCGAAATGCCACTCCTCCTTCGAAAGAGTGATGAGATGTCTTGGATAACGGAATTGAATCCTAACGAAGATGATTCAGGAATATTAGAGAGAGTCTATTCTGCAGCGAGCGGCAGGGTGGGGTCGGTAGCACAAATCCTCAAGGTCATGTCTTTGCGTCCTGATTTGTTGGAACTATTCATGCGATTCTACGTCAGTTTAATGAAGGAAGGTGCCGGCCTTTCCTGTGCTGAGAAAGAGTGGGTCGCAGTATTGACGAGCAAGGTCAATGATTGTCATTACTGAATCCACTCTCATTTGGCGGACCTAGAATCCCTTGAAGGGGGAGAGGGTCTCGCTGAAGCGATCCGGTCGGATTGCGAAGAAGCCCTGAATCATCGCCAACGAGCGATTCAAAAATACGCCATTCGACTCGCCAGCTTGGAGAGAGAAGTTTCAAAAGAAGAAATGGACGAACTTCGTAGTGCAGAATTGTCCGAAGTGGAAATTCTCGAACTGATCCATGTCGTCGGCTTTTTCTCTCACATCAATAGAGTTGCGGAAGCTACAGGAGTGGATTTGGAGACTTGGATGCCCCCAAAGCAGGAATAGCGCATTTGGGCAGAATCGCTGACATTCATGCCGTCATTATCATGTATACTCAAACTTACATAGTTAAATGCTTCCCAGTGCAATAAGGGAGCGAGAATGGTCGTCAGATTCTTGAACTTTGAGAGATATTCTAATGGCAGATCTGAAGTCAGATGACATTGATAAACTCCTAAAAAGGATTTCATTACGGCTTCTTCTCAAGGCCGCCGTGGATTCTTTGGAGTTGGCCATTAGCCTAGGTCTGTTCAGTTTGGCCATATTGATCCTCGTTGATCAAATGTTCGGTGAAGTGACATCGAGTTTGATCAAGGTGATCTCTTTTGTCGGGTTATCTCTTCTGGTCATTATTGTGAATGTTCTCCGAGTGAAAAGTTCTGCTATCAGTGCCGCTGTGACGGTGGAGCGAGAAACGGATATCCCACAAACGATTTCCACTGCGCTCTATGCGCGGCAAGGGGGCATGAGAGAAGAGGTTTCTCGGGCAGTATTGGAAGATGCTTCTCAGATTACCCAGGGTGTGACTCCTAAGGATGTTATTCCTCTAGGGAAACCAAAGCTTGGACTCCCGACTCTTGTTTCCGTTTCATTCTTAGTCATCTCTTTGGTTATTCCTCAGATGGATTTATTGGGGAAGGGTGAAGCTTTCGAAAATCTACGCCAGGAAAGTGCGAGGGTCGTGCGCAAAGAAAAAGCGCTGACACGAAGGCTTGAAAAAATTTCAGACATTTCCAAGAAGCATACTGTTTCCAAAGAAGTGAAGAAGGCGATTGAGAAAGTGATCCAGGAGCGTCGTGAGAGTATTAAACGTTCCATCAGTGAGCCGGAGAAAAAGCTGAAAGCCGCTGATCTAAGAAAAGAACTGAAGATTCAACGGTCTGAGATTGCGAAACAGAGAGCGCAGGCGACCCCGGAGATGAAGGGGATCTACGATAAAATGCGTGAAGACGCTATGGAATCTCTGGGTCAGAAATCTCCTGAAATGAAACAGTTGAAGAATGCGCTAGAGGAAGGCGATTTAGGCCAAGCCGCTACTGCACTCGACGCCCTATTGAGTAAATTTGGAGACCCTTCTATGGATATGAAGGATCTCCAGAAGCAGCTAGAAGACCTTTTGGGAAAGCAGTCCCTGAAGTCGTTGGGCAAAAATTTATCAGACCCCGATTCTAAAATTGATCCAGAGTCACTGGAGAAACTTTCACGATGGATGAAAGACTTGGCTCTGTTGGATCAAGTTCAGAATCAGATTGAATTTACCGAAGCGGAACTCGCAGAGCTCGCGAAAGAATGGCCAAAGAGCCCACCACCAGATATTTGTCCTGACTGTCTTGCTGGGAAATGTAATGCCAAATCAGGTGGAACATGAAGTGGCGGAAAAAGTGGACGAGGTCTCGTCCATCTCAAATCGCAGAAATCTTCAGCGGCGAGTGGGGCAGGTGAAAAAGGCTTTGGTCAGCCCACTGGTAAAGGTATGGGTGGAGGCAACCCAGGAATCGGGGGAGATTCTGGCCAGCTTGTTGATAGTAAGCTGCCGGGTGGAGGCAGTGGGGGGCAAATCGTTTCTACGATGCTTGTTCGGGGGGAGGCTCCCTCTGGTGAAGCCAAGAAAGAATTTTCTAAAGCTGTAGAGGCGAGTGGAAGACTCTCCGAATCTGAAATCGAACAGCAGCGCTTACCTTCGGCATTGCAAAAAGTGGCCAAGGATTACTTCGATCGCCTGCAGGGAAATCCCTCTGATAATTGAGGAGTATCTCGCATCATGAGGCGTGCTTCGTTCTGTCATACCGGTGGATTTCTCTTCAGCGGGTTGCTGGGATTTCTTCTTTTATCTTCATGTCAGAGCGGAACTTTCAGTTCTGCACTTCCTGTTATTCCCAATGTTGAAGTGATTGGTGAGCCGGGCAGGGGTGTCGGAAAGCTGTTCCAGCCCAGAGCTATTGTCACTCGAAACGACGGTGGTTGTATCATCATCGATCGCAGTGGGCGGGCTCAGGTTTTCGATGACGATCATCAAGTGATAAGGGTATGGACACTTCCTGAATGGTCCTCGGGCCATCCGATTGATCTCTGTATGACCGCTGAGGGAACTCTTCTAGTTGCCGATACCCATTACATGAGAGTGATTGAGTTCACTGAGGACGGTGAAGAAATTCGCCGATTTGGTCGAGAAGCGGGACTGGAGTTGGTGCGTGGAATAGATGTGGGACCTGACGGCACTATTTATGTCGCTTCATACGGAGAGCATGATCGAATTTTTAGGTTTACTCGTGAAGGAGCGCTCATCGATTTCTGGGGACAGAGGGGTGATGGCTTCGCTGAATTCCTCAGACCGGAGGGTTTGGCTGTGGCTCCTGATGGGACACTGTGGGTGATCGATTGTGGCCACCAGAGATTGTTACGATTTACTCCGGATGGAACCTGGATACAGACGATTGAAAGTGCCGGACTCCCCAGCGGGCAATTGAGTACACCATTTGAGGTAGATGTTCTGGATGACGGTACACTGTTTGTCGTCGACAGGAGTGGCTGTAGATTGAATCTATTCTCTTCCACAGGGGAATCGCTTCATAGTTTTGGAGGCATCGGGCGTCAGCCTGGAAGGCTTCATGAACCACGGGGTGTTGCGGTTACATTGTCGGGCGATCTGCTGAAGATATATATTGCTGATACTGGGAATCATCGGATCAGTCACAGTGTATTGGATTGGAAGGAGATGAGATGATGTCATTCGGATTTGAGCAACCTCTACTCCTTCTTCTTTTAATTCCAGTAACGATTTTTGTCGTCTACCTTTGGAAAACTAGCAGAGCTCGAACTCCAGTTGCCGTGAATCAAGCATCTCTCATTTTGCGATTACTCTGCACGTGGATTTTGATTTTCGGGCTCGCAGGCGTCTCTCAGTACAAGGAAGGTAAAGGCCTTTCAATAGTTGTTCTCAGAGACCTTTCTCAATCAGTTCCAAGGGTTGAGAGCGATTCTGCTCTGTCTCAAATATCAAATCGTATCGGCGACCTGAAGGCTCCTGATGAAGTGGGTCTCATTTCTTTTGGAAGAGACTCGCGCTTAGAGCAGGGTATGTCCCTGAATCTCGGTAACGGAAAGGCGACTTCTCTGGATAACAGTTCCACAGATATCGCCTCTGCGCTGAGATATTCAGCGAGTTTTCTAAATTCGAATTCTGGAGGAGGTCTCAAGCGCATCATTTTGATCAGTGATGGAAATACCACTGAGGGAGATGCGCTGAGAGAGGCTAGGAATCTGGCTGTTTCCGGGATACCCATCGATGTGTGGCCGATTTCCTATGACAGATTAAATGAAATATTAGTCGAGTCCGTCTCTGCCCCAGAAATGGTCGCACCTGGACAAGTTTTTGGAGTCGATGCTGTTATTGATTCTTCTTCCAACTCAAAGGCTCAAGTGATTCTAAGGGAATCAGGTACAGTCATTGCTGAAAGAGAAGTTGATCTTGGTGTTGGAAAGAACAGAGTTTCATTTTCTTTAGATCCTTCCGAAAAAAGTAACAGGAAATTTACAGTTTCGGTCATACCTGCAACGGGCGCTGATTCGACCTTCGTGAATAATAGCGGCGCAACGTTAGTTCGTATGAGAAAGCCCTCAAGAGTAATCGTCGTTTCAGAGAACCAAGATTCAAGAATCGTCGACCATCTGGCAGGATCTAAAATACTTGTAGATCAAATGTCGCCTTCGCAACTCTCAAGCAGTGCTTTTGATTACTCAGAATACTCTGCAGTTGTGCTGGATAATGTCTCTTCATTTTTGTTCGAGAAACAGCAGACCCAACTGCTGGAGAGATTAGTGCACGATAACGGTTTGGGTTTACTGATGGTGGGGGGGCCAAATTCGTTTGGTCCGGGCGGGTGGGGTGGTACCCCTGTCGAGACCGCCTTGCCCGTCAGTATGGATATTCGTCAGCGAAAAGTTGTTCCCAACGGTGCATTGGTCGTGATTCTTCACACTTGTGAATTTAAACAAGGAAATCTATGGGCGCGTCAGATCACCAAGAGTTCTCTCCGTGGATTAACTGCGAAGGATCACTTTGGAGTTTTGATGTATAAAGCTGGGGTCGATGGGTGGGGGATTCCCCTGAGTCCGGTCGCTGATATTCCAAATTTGAACGCTGTAATATCCAGATTGAGCCCCGAGGATATGCTTCAATTCGAACCCTCGATGTCGATGGCTTTTACTGCGTTGACCGGATCTGAATCACCCTCCGCATTCTCTAAGCATGTCGTGATCATTTCAGATGGGGATCCGACTCCTCCTAGTAATGAGTTGTTGACGGGGTTCGCCAATAACTCCATCAAGATTTCGACAATTTGTATTCAACCGCATTCTGGTGAGTTTCCAGAATTGACTCTTAGGAAGATCTCCGATAGTACTGGAGGTCGTTTCTACCGAATGGACGATCCGAGTCAGCTTCCTAGAATCTTCTTTAGGGAAGCGCTTAGGGTTCGGAAGAACCTGACTCTAGAGAAACGTTTCCAACCCGTCCTGAGGGAATCCTCGGAGATTGTCGGTGGGTTGAATGAGACAGATATCCCGCCCCTCGATGGCATTGTTCTCACAACATTGAAACCTTTGGCTAAAGCAATACTGGTGAACGATGAGGACGACCCACTTCTCTCGACTCGACGGCACGGCATTGGAGTGACTGCTGCATTTTCTTCAGATTCCGGAGATCGTTGGTCGGGGGATTGGGTGAGTTGGGAAGGCAATCGAACCTTTTGGTCTCAACTGCTGCGTTCGATTTCTAAAATAGAAGAAAATAAATATTTACAAGCGACAACTAGAGTCGATGGCCGAGGCGGAGTACTGATCATCGATGCCATCGATGCAGAGGGTCGCTTTGTGGATGGCCTTCAGTTTGACGGATCTGTATTGAATCCTGAATTGACCTCCAGGGATCTTGAAATTAAACAAGAGGGGCCTGGGAGGTATATCGGGCACTTTCCAGTGAGGGAGCGTGGGGATTACCTTGTTCGCGTAGAAGCTACGAATAAGGAAGGCGAAGTGGAAGGTCTCTCAAGATATTTCACAGTGGGTTATCCCGCAGAGTTTCGCTCTTTGAAATCGAATGAAGAATTCCTCGGAAAAATCGCGGATGTCTCGGGGGGTAGAGTGATCGACGATGAGTCCGATTTATTGGACAAGTCTGGTCCCAATACTAATAGCCAGTCTCTTCTGTGGCCCCAGTTGACAATGTTGGCTCTTTGTCTTTTCTTCTTTGATGCTGCGATTCGCAGAATTCAGCTGGAACCGTTTTCCCGTTCAAAGAAGCAGAAAGCAAATGCTGCTGAAATGAGCGAAGAGGAGACCGCCACCGTCGCTGCTTCTCCCGGGAGGCGATTTGGAAGGTCAGCACGGTCTGGGGCGGGAGATCAAATTCCTGATCCCGACAGTTCAGCCAAAAAAACTGGGGAACTTGAAAATGAGGAGAGCAAGGACCTGAAGGCTCTACTCCGTGTAAGACGTAAGAATCGCCGACAATCCTCCTCAGGGGATTCTGAGAATCCGGACAACCTCGGTTGACGCTGACCGCTCGAGTGCTCAACATCCATTGTCGTGTCGCAGAGTGATCGGAATCGCGTCGCCGGAGGTCAATTGAGTTCCACAGAAGTATCGAATGGGAATCCCGGTGTACCCGCTCATGGGCTAAGACAGCCCCTGACAGTGGTCGCAGCGATGCTCAACGAGAAAGAGAATCTCAAGCCTTGGCTAGAGAATCTTGAATGGGCAGACCAGATCATTCTCGTCGACCACGGAAGTGTCGATGGCTCGTTAGAACAGGCTCGTCTTCAACCCAATTGCCATTGCATCTCGGCCCCTCCCGGCGAAGGTCTCATCGAAGATATTCGGAGGTTGGGTATTGCCGAAGTTTCAGAGGGCTGGGTTCTGATCATGGATCTCGACGAAAGGGTCTCTGGTGAATTGAAGTCAGAGATTGAAGCGGTGGTCGAGTCGGACTCCACAGTCTGCGGATACCGAATACCTTTTCGTCACTATGTCTTCGGGCGGTGGCTCAAGCATGGAGGCTGGGATGATCTGCACTTGAGGCTTTTTCGTGCAGGGCAGGGAACCTACGTCTCTGGTCGTATCCACGCTGACGCCGTTGTAGAGGGAGAAGTTGAGAATCTCCAGTCGAGTATTCTTCACTTTGCCCATCCCACCTTGCACGATTTTGTTATGCGTATGAATCGCTATACCACTCAAAGTGCCCCACTTCTGTCGAGTGGAGAGCCCGGTGGATTACGCAAGCGGGTGATGCTCCCAGCATCTCGTTGGAGATGGTTGCAAGCGAGCGCATCTTTCTTTTGGACTCGATACATCACTCATCGCGGCTTTCGTGATGGAATGGCCGGGTTTGTCATCGCTGTCATGCTTTCTGCCTACTTGTTTGTAGAGCAGTCAAAGGCTTGGGAGTATTCATTGGAGACTCAGTCATGACAGCTCCCGAACAGCGAACTGCCGCTAGCGGCTTATGGCGGCTTCTCGGCCATGTCAGGCCATATAAAACGACTATTGCAGGCATTGTATTGCTGATGGCCCTTTATTCAGGGGCGAACAGTTTAAGAATTGCTGCTATGGGATTAGTGATCGATGGGGTCGTGACCTCGGGGTCCAAAGAAGATAGAGGAAGAGCGAGTCGATTCTTCGAAGATGAGTTATTGCCACTCTTGCCCGGGGATATTGCTCTTCCCAGTGAAGAAGTTTCAACTCTTCACTTAACGGAGGTGGAGATTCTTGGAATTCCGGAGAACCCAGAGAGCGATGGAACAATTCTCGTTCGGGAAGCCCGGATTACTCATGCGCTCATGAGCGGTGGAAGTGTGCTGAAGAGCGAGGGCAGTCCTGTCACTCTCAGATTCCGCCCGACAGATCCGTTTACATGGGAGTCGACTTCCTTAGACGAGAGTCAAAGTAAACTTCAAAAAGCTCAGCTCGCAGGGCCACTGGTCGTATCCATTATTTCGGGAACGCCAGGAACCGGAACGATGACCTTGTTGTGGTTTTGTGCAGGATTGATCGCAGCGATTTCGCTCGTAGTGGCATTCTCTGGTTTCTATCGCGCCATCATGGGACAAGGTGTCCGCATTCAGGTCATTATTGATATTCGACAACGACTCTTTGGTAGCTTGTCGCGGCAGTCCTTGGATTTCTTTGAATCACGAAAACATGGAGACGTTGTTTCTCGTACAGTGGGAGATGTCAGTACTCTATCCTCTTCAATACAATTGCTCTTTGGAGAGTTCCTCCAAAGCCCGCTGACGGTTCTCTTTTCTTTGGGACTGGCATTCTTTGCTTCTTGGGAATTAACTCTCATTACAATTCCATTTCTTCTTCTTCTGGTGTTTCCAGTTTTCCGGCAGGCGAGGAAAGTTCGCAGAGGGGCGAAGGGGGCTTTGTCGCACGCTGGAGAAACGACAGAAGGCCTTTCTCAATTGCTTTCAGGAATCAGGGTTATTAAAACCTTTGGTCTTGAAGAGCAGAGAGAGAAGCAATTCGATCAGACTGCCAAGTCTTTGCAGGCAGCACAGGTAAAAACTGAAGTCGCTCGTGCCAAAGGCCGAAGCATGGTGGAAGGGCTCTACAACCTTTTATCGGCGGGAGTCGTTGCAGGAGGCGGCTGGTTTTTACTAAGAGGGGAAGTGTCGATCAGTTTTGGAGACTTTGCCATATTCATGGCTGCGATCATCTCCTGTTATACACCGATCAAAAATTTGGCGAGAATGGTCACGACTTTAGCGGAGTCATCTGCTGCGACCGATCGTATTTTCGACATCATCGATGCTCCTGTATTGCTGAAAGATAATGTCGATGCGAAGTCATTTCCTGGTCTGAAAAGTGGTATCGAGTTTAGGGATGTTTGTTATCGATATTCTCATCAGGAAGAATTCGCCATCTCTGATATGAGCTTCTCTGTATCTAGAGGAGAGAAGGTGGCGCTCGTCGGGCCCTCGGGTGCCGGAAAATCAACATTGTTTGACCTGCTTGCGCGACTGAGAGAGCAAGGAAAAGGATCGATTCTTCTGGATGGAGAGGACTCAAGAGGGTTTACCCAGAGTTCTATACTTCGCCAGATTGCTTTTGTGGGTCAGGATCCTTTCCTCTTCAATTCGACTGTCGAGGAAAACATCAGGGGTGCTGAACTCGGAGCATCTCGGGAGCAAATTATTGAAGCTGCACGATCTGCTGCGATTCATGAGGATATTCTCGCCCTTCCTGAAGGGTACGAAACGTCCTTGGGGGAGAGAGGCGATCGTTTGTCAGGTGGGCAGCGTCAGAGGTTGACGATTGCGAGAGCATTCCTCAGGGATGCTCCGATACTGCTTCTTGACGAAGCTACTGCTGCTTTGGATTCAGAAAGTGAGCAGCTGGTCCAGGTGGCTTTAGAGAGACTGATGAAGGATAGAACCGTATTGGTGATAGCCCATCGCCTGTCGACGGTTCAGGACGCGGACAGAGTCCTTGTTCTTCAGGATGGTCAAATCGTTGAGCAGGGGTGCGACGCCGACTTGAGAAAAGCGGGAGGCCTCTATTCCCGACTCCGGGATCTCCAAGAGCTGGATTTGGCCAAGAAAAGCCGATAGGGTCGGCTAAATGCGGCCCAATCGTGTATTTTCTGCATGTTTGTATTTAATGAATGTCACCTTTGTCACTCCCATGTATCTCGATCAATAATTTTAATTGCCTTATATGCCCCTATTGGAGGCAATTCAGGGCTTTGAGGGAAAGTTTCCCGGCAATTGGCCCCGACCTTGCTTTGTAAGTTAACAAAGGAACGAGGTTGTCTTCAATGAGACCTCGGGATTAATCAGACTCTTCCTCGCTGTTTGGGAGTGTGAGTTCGGCCCTCTATATAGCCGGAATCACCTCCCAAATTTTTTTGCCCCCACATATTTCAGTGTGGCGTGGCTTCCAAAATATCAGCCATGGCCTTTATCACTCGTGAGGGATCTCCCTCGTTGAGACGGTGATGGACCGGGAGTGCCAATAC
>JAACCY010000104.1 GCA_009937185.1 Planctomycetia bacterium | reverse complement strand
TCACATACTGAGAATCACTGAATAACTGTACCTGACTAGACCCCGGCAATGATCTCAACGCTTCAATCACTGCCATCAGTTCCATTCGGTTATTCGTAGTCTGTTGCTCAGCATCATACTGGGAAGACTCATCACCGGAGGCTGATCTTGAGATGTAACCCCAACCCCCGGGACCGGGATTGCCACGACATGCGCCATCTGTCCAAATCTGGTATTGCTGTCGCTCACCCATTATCCATCACCTCGAGTTTCTGCGTTTTTTCTGACCACCGCCGGATTTCCTCCCTGGAGAGGATCCTCGGTGACCTCTCCCAGATTTTCCGGCATCCTTACGGTGTGAATCACGACCGGCTTTCTTCTTGCCGCCCTTACTCACGGGATGCCCTCCCGCTCCTTTGCCCCTGCGGGCACCCGGTCTGGTATGAAGGTACCTTAAATCGACGTCTCTTTGCAGGGGATCTACTCCTTCAAGTTCCACCTCCACAGGGTCACCGAGACGGATCATGTTGCCCTTATTGATGCCTCTCAAGGCAAAATGGGTCTCGTTGTAGACGTAATGGTCATCTCGCAATCTGGAGACATGTACGAATCCATCGACGAGAATCCCATCCAAGCGGACGTAGAACCCCTGATCCCTCACCGCTGTCACCATCCCCGGAAAACGCTCGCCGACTCTGTGCCTGAGCCAAGAAATCGCCCTCAATCGGGTCATATCACGCTCAGCGCTTTCCGCAGCACGCTCTCGAGTGGAACAAGATTCTCCCAACTCCATTAATGTCACAGATTCTTGCCCCAGTTTGGGACCTGCCCCTCCTGAGAAGAGGTGCTTGTCGAGAGCCTGATGAACCTGGAGATCAGGATATCTACGAATTGGAGAAGTGAAGTGACAGTATTCAAGTTTCTGTAATGCGAAGTGAATCGCTTTCACCGGACTGTATTCCGCACGGCTCAAACTTCGTAAGAGAGCGAAGAAAACTACAGGCGCGACGTCGCTTCCCTTCACGGCTTCAACCAACTTGCCCAGTTCTGTCACTGTGTTGATGGGTGCTTCAGGCACAAGAACTCGACAGAGTTTAATAAACTTTTCAAGTTCTGCTTCATCGGGTGGAGCATGAACTCTGCGAAGAACCGGGAGGTCCTCCCTACTGGCCAAGGTGGCCACCGCCTCATTCGCGGCCAACATACACTCCTCGACCAATCCATGAGCCAGCAGAGGTTCCCTGCTGACCACGTCGATCACTTCGCCCTCATCGTCAAGAACGAGTTTCATCTCTTCAATTTCCAACTGGAGTGATCCCTGGCGTATGCGTCTGTCATGAAGAAGCTGACGTGCCTGATTGAGAATCGTCACCTGGTCGACCAATACAGGATCTTCTTTTTCAGCGATAACACCGTCGAGAATTGACTGCACTTCTTCATAGGTAAACCGACGAGCACTTCTGATAACCGCGTGCTCAACTCTGATATTTTGGAACTCTCCCGACGCATCGATATCCATCCATGCCACTTTTGCCAAACGATCGACGTTCGGTCGAAGCGAGCAAAGATCATTACTCAGTCGTTCCGGCAACATGGGAATCGTCTTACCTGGAATATAAACACTGGTTCCCCTCAACAATGCCTCGGCATCGATAGGATCGCCCTGTTTGACAAAGTGACTGACGTCAGCAATCGCGACTCCCAAACGAACCCCTCCCTCTGGAAGAGGAGGAGCCACGAGAGCATCATCGAAATCCTTGGCATCGACAGGGTCGATGGTCATGAAGGGTTCTTCCCTCAAGTCGCTCCGTCGAGAAAACTCCTCCTCAGGAATAGTGTTCGGATACTGTGAGGCAAGTTCTTCCACCTCACGAGGGAACGCTTCTCTCAATCCATGCTCGGCACAAACCATTTGTAAGTCGGCCAACCAAGTACCTTCTGGAGCCCAAGCACAAAGGACTTCACCAGGGGGAAGACCGTCTATGGCCGATCCCTGACGCAGTCGAACCAGCACCCGATCTCCATCTTCAATTCCTGATCGAAAACTGGGATCGATCCACACTTCCCGGACACTTTCGTGTCGGGCAGGTTCAACGATTCCAGCGCCGCCTTCAGCTTCACGAAAGTAACCGGGAAACACCCTTGGACTTCTCTCCAATACTTCGAGAATCTTTCCTGATCGGCCATCTTGAGCCGAAACAGGTTTTCCTCGACGAGGTCGTTCCAATACGACGAGTACTCGGTCGCCGTGATGAGCGTCCTTTAATCTTCGAGCAGGAATAAACACGTCACCCCTGGGATCGACACTCAAAGCACGAACAAATCCGAATCCTTTCCGCGCGATGGTCAAAGTTCCGACAAACCAGTTTTCTCTCCATGGAACAAACCAGCCACGCGCTTGCAGGAATACGAACTCTCCTAAATTCTCCAACTCCTCAAGAGCCTCAGATAAAGACGAGGTCTTTGAATCGGTCAGTTCCAACTCACCTTGAAGTTCGGAGAGGGTCACTTTGTGATACGCCTTGCTGCGTGCCCACTCACGAAGTTGGGATAGTATTTCCTTGTTTCGACTCAACAGGGTTCCTTTGATTGGAGACAAAAAAGAGGGCCGTGTCGGGATCATACCCGACACGGCCCTATCTGGTCATCGATCGTTAAATGCCTTATCCGACCTTTTGAATGATCGAGAGCAACGGCATGAACAACGCGACAACGATGAATCCCACGGCCCCTCCCATTCCCACAATCAGAACGGGTTCCAAGAGACTGGAAAGGGAGTCCACAAGGACGTCCACGTCGAGATCGTAGTTATCGGAGATCTTATTCAGCATCTTATCGAGTTCTCCGGTTTCCTCGCCGATATCGATCATGTTCACCAGAAGTGGATCGAAAACACCGGAGGCCCCAAGAGGCTCTGCGATCGTCTCACCCTCACGGATGGAGCCGCAGACAGACTCGATGGCGTCCGAGATCACTCGGTTACCAACAGCGGCACGCACGATTTCCAACGCCTCAAGAATCGGGACACCTGAACTGATCAAGGTTCCAAGAGTTCTGCAGAATCTGGAAATGGTCGACTTTCGGACAATCTGCCCAAAGATCGGCGCGTTCAACTTGGACTTATCGATGGCCAATTCACCGCCGTTGGTTTTGGCGAGCGCTTTCAATGCTGCGATCACCAAGAAAATCACTACCGGTGCAGCCCACCAATATCCCTGAACCGCTTCCGCAAATCCCAAAAGTGCCAAAGTGGGACCTGGCAGAGCAGTATCCATATCGGCGAACATTTTTTGGAACTGAGGAATCACCTGAGTCATGATGAAACCAAGGATCAACGCGGCCACACAAATAACGGCCACCGGATACACCAAGGCACCCTGAACCTTCTTGCGCAGCTTCATCGACTTTTCTTGGAAGTCCGAGAGACGCTGAAGGATGGTATCGAGAACACCACCCGCCTCACCGGCTTTCACCATGGCAACGAAGAGTGTGTCGAAAGTCTTTGGATATTTTTCGAGAGCTTCCGAAAGAGTGGAACCCCCCTCAACATCTTCTGTCACCTGATTGAGCTGGTTCTGGAAGACTCCCGGATTCATTTGGTCCGCAAGAATCTTGAGCGAACGCACGATGGGAAGTCCCGCGTCCTGAAGAGTCGCCAACTGCTGGGTAAACTGGACAAGGTCAGCCTGTGACACTGAGCCACCGAACAGACCTCCACCCATTTTCTTTTTCTTACCACCCGAGGCTGCTCCTCCTGCTGCGGCTTTTTTACTCTCACGAATTTTTGTTGGCTTCATGCCCCTGGAACGTAATTGCTTAATCGCTTCTGCCTGGTTTGCAGCTTCGATAGTACTACGCTTTTTTTGTCCCCCAGGTCCGATTGCCTCGAACTCGAATACCGCCATCTGGGTTGCTCCTTAAATCTGACCAAGACTTCTTGCCCCGGTCGCTGATATCCTAGTGGATGATGACCTAACTGACGATGGTCTCCTTGACGACTTCTTCAATCGTGGTCACACCGTCGTAAATATGGATCAATCCTGCGTCCCTGAGGGTCTGCATACCCTCTTCACGAGCCGCATTTTGAATTTCCTGTGTACTGGCTCCATCCATGATCAAATCCCGGAGTCTGTCCGACATCATCATGATCTCGAATAAGGCAATACGACCCTTGTATCCCGATCCATTACAAACTTTGCAGCCTTTTCCGTAGAAGAACGTTCGACCCTGAACATCTGAACGGGTCAATTCGAGCTCCATCAAGACTTCGTCCGTCGGCTCAAACTCTTCTTTGCACTCTGAACAGACACGACGCACCAGTCTTTGAGCCACAACCGCTTCAACGGTCGCAGTCAGCAAGAACGCTTCGATCCCCAAGTCCACCAATCGAATGACTGAGGAAGGAGCATCGTTGGTGTGAAGGGTTGAGAACACGATGTGACCCGTCAAGCTCGCCTCAACAGCAATCTGAGCCGTCTCAAGGTCACGAATCTCACCGACGAGAATCTTGTCCGGGTCCTGACGCAAGATGGCACGGAGACAAGCAGCGTAGGTCACCCCGATATCCTCGTTGATGGGAATCTGAACGATTCCATCGATGTTGTATTCTACCGGATCCTCAGTCGTGATGATCTTGGTCATCGGATCGTTCGCTTCATTCAGACATGAATAAAGAGTGGTCGTCTTACCAGAACCCGTAGGCCCCGTCACAAGAATGATCCCGTTTGGTTTCAGGATCAGTTTGCGAATGATTTCCAGATCCTTGGTTCTCAATCCGATCTGTTCCAGATCGAGAGAAACCTGACCTCGGTCAAGAACCCTCATTACGACCGATTCTCCGTACATAGTCGGAAGTGTCGAAACACGAAGGTCAACCGGACGACCGGCAATGTTCAACTCGATACGACCATCCTGAGGTAATCGCGTCTCAGCGATGTCCAGATTGGACATGACTTTCACTCTTGAGATCACAGCCCTCGCCAATTGTATTGGCGGTGGCATCATCTCA
Source organism: Planctomycetia bacterium (assembly GCA_009937185.1). Classification (GTDB taxonomy): domain Bacteria; phylum Planctomycetota; class UBA8108; order UBA1146; family UBA1146; genus UBA12191. Next base: position 29,735 of record JAACCY010000104.1, on the reverse strand, counting down.
TAGAGAACCCCGTCTACCCTGTATCGAATCTTGAACTCTTTCTCGAAGGGTTCCAGGTGAATATCTGAAGCACGATCCTTGATCGCTGACAACAGCACCATGTTGAGAAGTTTGACCACAGGAGCAGCGTTGACGTCTTTCTCCAACTGATCCATGTCCATCATTTGATGACGACTGTCATCCATGACTTCCATATCTCCGGAATCCATCGATCCGAGCAAGCTCTCCATCGATTCCGAACGATCACTGTAGTATTTCGTCAATGCAGCTTCTACAGAAGTCGCATCACTGAGAGCACCTTTGACGTCGACATTCAGCATGAACTTCATGTCGTCGAGTGCACTCACGTTTTGTGGATCTGCGAGGGCCAGCGTCAAAACTGAGCCATCAAAGTCCACAGGAATTACTTGGTACGTCTCTGCCACGTGGGCAGGAACCATATCGAGAAGATCCGTAGTCATTACGATTTCATCCAGATTGACCGGTTCCATTCCTGACTGCTTTGCAATCGCAATGCGAAGGTCCTCTTCAGTAACGAGTCCCTTGTCAGAAAGAATCTTACCGATGGCGCCGCCGCGGGCTTTTTGATCCTGCAGCGCCTCCTGGATGTCGAGTTCGGAGATTTTACCCATCTCCTTGAGGATCTGTCCGAGTGGCTGAGAAGCCATTGCCATGTCTCACCTCACCGCCATGACGGGGCGGCACCGTTAGATTTCAAAATTAACTAACCAGCAAACTCCGAGGAGTGCGTCACACGAAGGATTTCCTCAACCGAGGTCACTCCGGCAAGCAACTTGCGAACAGCATCTTCCTGCAGAGTCACCATGCCCTCACTTCTTGCCTTGTTGCGAAGATCCTTCGACACCGACTTTTTGAAAGTCAGGTCCCTCAAATCAGAGGACATCTCCAGCAACTCATAGATTCCAAGTCTTCCTTTGTATCCACCAGAACATTTGTCACAGCCGACAGGCCTATAGATCTGCTGACCTTGTATCTCCGAAGTGGTCAGGCCAATCATTCGCAGTTCAGTTTCAGCCGGCTCGTAGGTTTCCTTGCATGTCGAACACAATTTCCTGATCAGTCTTTGCCCCATGATAGAGAGGACTGCGGAGGCCACGAGGAACGGCTTCACTCCCATATCAATGAGACGCGTCAATGCTGACGGCGCATCATTGGTGTGGAGGGTTGAGAAGACCAAGTGTCCAGTCAGGGCCGCCTGAATAGCGGTGTCCGCTGTTTCCCGGTCACGAATCTCACCGACAAGGATGATGTTGGGAGCCTGACGCATCATGGCGCGAAGGATTCGAGAGAAATCGAGTCCGATTTCGTGTCGAACTTCCGCCTGATTGATACCCGTCAAGTTGTATTCAATCGGGTGCTCTGCAGTAATGATCTTGGTGTCAGGCTTATTCAGATTCATCAGTGCCGAATAAAGTGTTGTCGTCTTACCTGAACCTGTAGGCCCGGTGACGAGGAAGATTCCATTCGGGCGCTTGATGATCCTATTGAATCTTTTCAGATCCGATTCGTGGAATCCTAATTTCTCCAGATCAACCAGTCCCGCGTCCTTGTCAAGAATCCTCATAACGATGCTCTCGCCATGAACTGTCGGGATAACAGAGACTCGAAGGTCGATCTCTTTACCCGAAATCTTGATCTTGATACGGCCGTCCTGTGGTCGACGTTTCTCTGCCATATCCATACGAGCCATAATTTTTACTCTGGAGAGTACGGGGCCCTGCAGTTTTTTTGGCGGGGAGTCCATGATCTGGCAAACACCGTCGATTCTGTACCGAACCTGAAGATGGTGCTCCATCGGCTCGACATGAATATCAGAGGCTCCGGCCTTCAGCGCATTGGCAATGATCATATGCACCAATTTGATGACGGGAGCATCATTGGCATCCCCATCTTCTCCGGAATAATCTCCACGACCGAATTCGACGTCTTCGTCTGAACCGGCATCCTCACCCAGAACCGAGTCGTATCCCCCCGCTAAGCGATAGTAATCGTCGAGGGCTTCATCCACGGCATCCGGCATAGCGAGTGCACAATCGACTTCTGTCGAAAGAATGAATCTGAGGTTATCGAGAGCAAAGAAGTCGAGCGGGTCTGAGAGTGCAATCACCAGACTTCGACCTTTACGAGCTACCGGAATAATTCGATGTTCCAGTGCCACATCCTTGGGTACAGCATCGATGATTTCCTGAGGAATCACGTGCTTACCAAGGTTGGCAAATGGTAACTGGAAATGAATCGCAAGCGCTCTCGTGACTTGCTCCTGTGAGCAAATCTCAAGATTCAACAAAGCCTCACCGATACGACAATTTTCTGCCTTACCGTATGAGAGAGCTTTTTGAACTTGCTCTTCGGTAACCCAGCCTTTTTCGAGCAGGATTTCTCCGACTTTCTTCTTCATGCGCGGCCTTCCCTAGCAGGGGCTCCTGGCAATCCGTGAGTTGACCCGATCGAAAATATGCAGAATGCAATGCTTGAGACTCTTCAGAAGCCACAGCAACGCCAGCAAAAGTGGCCACGAAAAATCGTAGTCACTTCAAATGACGCAAACTGCAGGACAACATCCCCGAAAAAATCTCCTCAATAAGCTCGACGAGCATGAGAAGATCTTCCAAAGGAAGAATCCTGATCAGCGCGACATCCGCATGGATTCGAACCGGATTCCCCGAATCGTGATGAAAACATGAAGAGACGGCTTGAGCCGCCCCCCCTGGGAACTCTGGGGTTGACGGACCTCCCGAAGGGGGATCCGCCAACCTGTGATCGTAAGAGATGCCCGGTTCGAGTCAAGAATTGCCCAATCATTGGTCTTTTTTACTCCAGAATCCGCTCCGATAACGAGATGTTGGACGCCTTGAGAAGAAAAGCCTGAGGCGGGACCCTTGCCGCTCTACAGACATCGGTCTAGAATCCCGCTCTTATGCTGTCATCTATACCGAAGGAGTTGAGACTTCCAAGGTTCCTAGATTTGGCAGTATTGGAGTCCGAAAAGTAACCCGATCAACCAGACACGGTTAAAGAGAAGCAGGAAGCCTACCCGGTAACCTGTGCGTCTATGCCCTCTGTCGCGACCGAAGGTGCCCTTTAGTGCACCTAGCCCATGGAAGAATTGGAGACCCAAAGTGTCCAGTCTCAAAACCTCAAGTATCGCTCTCTTGTGCCTCGTGTTCCTCGCCGGTTGCGCCGGAAATGAGGATTGGGTCCGTCTAAGACCTGACACGAAGTCCCCCTTCTCTGGAGTCGATCAGCCGATCGAAAAACCATATTCGGGGCAAGTCAGCGCTTTTTATGGAACCTATGACTACAACGAAAATCCTCAGGATCTCGTCGACGTCGATGGTTACGGACTTTGGATCAGCGCTCGCAAGAGTGACTGGTACGTTGCTCCGGAAGTCGGATACCTCAACGCCACCGAGGACAACGGTGTTTTGGGAGATATCGATAACTCGGAATTTTTCTTCGGTGGCCGAGTCACCGCTGAGCTTCCCTTCACTCCCTTCTCTCTCATCGGAGGGGGCGGAATCACTCAGCTGAAAATAAATGAGTACGACGTCAATGCCGATGAAAGCGGAGTCTACTTCCACGGAGGCGCAGTGCTTCACCTGGGAGATAACTCTCACATTGGTATCGACTACCGCTTCTCAACCTACGACGGTATTTCTGATAGATCTGTCTTCTCGGTGATGACCGGAGTCAACTGGTAAGACTTTCGACCTTGATCAAGCATGCAAGGCTGCTTTCAATGCGCCTGCGTGCTCCAGTAACCTGTGTGCTCCAGTAAATTTGAGCTTCAGTAAATTTGAGCTTCAGTATATATGAGCTTCAGTATATATGAGCTTCAGTAAAAAGGGCCCCGCACGATGAGTGCGGGGCCCTTTTTTTGCTTCATGACGCCGTAAATCTGCCCTTATCGCCCCATCGCCAACGCAACAGAATCACGCTCAAGCAATGATCTCATTGACCACCCTGCCGTGAACATCGGTAAGACGGAAGTCACGACCTGCGTAGCGATAGGTCAACTTTTCGTGATCGATTCCCAACAAATGTAAAATCGTGGCATGAAGATCATGCACGTGCACTTTGTCGATCACCGCGTGATAACCAAAGTCATCTGTCTCTCCATAAGAGAAACCTCCTCGCACTCCACCCCCGGCCATCCACATCGTAAATCCATGAGGATTGTGATCTCGTCCTGTCCCGTCCTGTGCCATCGGTGTTCTTCCAAACTCTCCACCCCAAAGAACGAGGGTGTCCTCGAGTAGGCCTCGACTTTTCAGATCTTTGAGAAGTCCAGCGATCGGCTTATCCACTTCATGAGCATTCTTCGAATGATCTCTTTCGAGGTTGGTGTGCTGATCCCATTTATAAGAGTGAGTGCATTGAATAAACCGAACCCCAGCCTCGGCAAATCGACGAGCCATCAAACATTGACGACCGAAGTTATCAGTGGGCTCTTCATCGATACCATAAAGATCGAGGGTCGTTTCTGTTTCCCCTGTGAGGTCCATGACCTCTGGAGCTTCTGTTTGCATTTGGAATGCCAGTTCAAATGAACGGATTCGAGCCTCGAGAGCATCGTCCGTTTCTCTCTTTCCTAAATGTTCTAGATTAATTTCTTCGAGCAGTCCCAATTGCAGCTGCTGTAATCCCTGATTCCAGTGATTGTTTTTCAGATGATGGATCGTTGCTTCTCTGGCCTTCACTCCTGCGTGACCGATAGGAGTCCCTTGAAAACGAGCGGGCAGAAAGCCACTGGACCAATTATTCACGCCCCCATGACCCAAGGTGGGACAAATCGTAATAAATCCGGGACGGTTGGAGTTTTCCTCACCGAGCCCATACTGAATCCAAGACCCCATGCTAGGCCTGACAAAGGTGTCGCTGCCGGTATGGAGAGCCAACAGTGCCCCTCCATGGGCGTCATTCGTCCCGTGTAAGCTTTTTACGAAGCATAGATCGTCGACCATCTCTGCGACGTGGGGAAACAGAGTGCTCGCCCACATCCCGGATTCCCCATGCCTGCTGAATTCCCAGGGTGACTGCAATACGCCCCCGTATTGCTTAGGGTCCGCAAATGTGACCCGAGGTAAGGGCAACGACAATGGCTTTCCATGATCCTTGATTAATCGCGGCTTGTAATCGAACGTGTCGACCTGAGAAGGCCCTCCATGCATGAAGAGGAAAATGACCCTCTTCGCTCTGGGTACATGGTGAGGTCCACCCGGAATCCCAGCAAAAAGAGAGGACGACCCCATGAGTCCATCGAGGGCGAGAGAGCCAAATCCTGCACAACATCCCTTAAGAAGGCTTCTACGCGAAATACCTCCGGGATGCATATTCGACGGATCAATGATCAATGACGTCTCTCAATCCAAGTAAAGGAACTCACTTGCGGCTATCAGTGTTTGGCAAAAACTTTGCCATGCTAAAAGAACTCTCGTCTCGACGTCAGATTCTTCCGCCGCCAAAATCACTTTTGCATTCTCCAAAAACAGGTGAGCTCTCTCGATCTCTTCGGCATCAGGATTTCTACATAGAACTCTCTGATAGATTTTTCTGACTCTCTCCTCAGAGCCCTCAGATTCTGCAAAAACCTGAGTGATCAGTTTCCCAGAAGCCTCAATCACCATTGGAGAGTTCAGGAAATAGAGCGCTTGATGCGGAACAACTGTCGAAGGCCGGCGTGCAATATGTATCGAGGGGTCGTTGTAGTCAAAAGCGCTGAACAACTCGTACATTGCATTTCGAATCACTGGAAGATAGATCGATCGGCGCGGCACATCGTATCGGGCCTGATTATTGGACTGGTCATTGGTGACATAACCCCGGTTTGGGGTCATCAAAAGGGTCCCCCCCAAATCCTGATCCAATTGCCCACTGACAAAGAGAACAGCATCTCTTACAGATTCAGCCCTTAATCGCTGCCGATTCTGACTCCACAACCAACGATTCTCAGGATCGATGTTCTGATATTCAGAGTTCTCGACCACCTGTTGTCGCCAAGCAGAACTATCCACAATCTTTCGTATGAGTTTCTTAATAGACCAACCATCTTTTATGAAATCTCGAGCCAGGTGATCCAATAACTCCGGATGACTAGGAGCGTCCCCCCTCAAACCAAAGTTAGATGGCGTCGCAACCAATCCATCGCCGAACAACTCTAACCAAACCCTGTTGACGAGAACTCTTGCGGTTAAAGGATGCTCTTCACGCGTCATCCAATTCGCCAACTCCAACCTTCCGCTTTTATCCGCAGGGATTTCTGGAGCAGATAAGACATTTTCAATCACCCCCATAAATCCTCGGGGTACCTCTTCTTGAGCCAATCGAAGATGACTGCCACGAATGTGAACAGGTAAGTTTACGATTTCCCCATCTTGAACTCCCAGTGATCTTTGGGGGTCAGGAGGCTTCACTCCGTCGAGGCGAACCAATTCTTTCTGATCAGAGTTCAGTTTCTCTTTTAAATCCTCAGGAGCGGTCTGTTCCGCGCTCTGGAGGATCTCATACCAAGGTCCTGAAATTCCCACGACATGATCGTGTACTTTTTTCAACGACTCCGACGGCGGATCCGATTCACGGGGGGACGATTCCCTGAGCAGCTCTTGCCAACGCAAAGCCCAGTGTCGATGTGGCTCAGAGAAATCGGGGTTATCCTCAAGCTTCACAAGGATCTCTACGATTTCGGCGGAAAGCGCGCCTCTATCCTCTTCCCTCAGAAAATCTTGTTCGCCATCAAATCGAGGGGAGGAAGTTTGCTGGGCTGCGCTTCTTGCCCAACTGCCCCAAAGAGGATCTTTGAGGGTAGAAGGCCTCCGAAGAAAATCCACCCATGCCAAGACACCGGACGGGTTCTGAACTTCTGCCAACAAATCTTCATGTAACAATCGAACCCTGTCGATGTGTGGCACTGACTGCCCACCACCGACCAACTGTATCTCATGGATGCCGGGAGACAGATCTAACTTTGCTTGAGACTCCCAGCGCAATCCATCTGCACTCCACGTGCCCGTCATCGACTTGAGCGCCTGATCCGTCAGCAACTCACCATCGAGAAACAACTTCATAGGCCTTGATTCGAGCGCAGTGTACCGAACCTGAAGATCGTGAAGCCCAGACTCCAAGACTTCGATGTGCCACGTCACCTGTTGCATTCCACTTTGAACGGTGTGGGCCACTGGAAAGTATGGGGTTCCATACATTTGGTGATTGAGCCCCAAAGACATGGAAGAATTTTCAACCACTGTCTTTCCGGGAACCCGGGATGCCAGTTCTTCAGCGCTGAGTAACTGTTCAGGCAATTCTTCCAACAGAAGATTCTCAAGATCGTGCCGCAAGGAAACTAAAGTCTTCTCTCGTCGCTCGACAACTTCACTCCTTTTTTTCTGCCAGACTTCTCTCGCAGTTTTTTCCGTAGCTGTCTCTAAGGAGATCTCACGCCATCTCGAAACGAAGTTCAGATCTTCAAAAGTACTGGTCGACCTAAATATTCCTGCCATCGCGTAATAATCACGAGCAGTGACAGGATCGAATTTATGGTCATGACATCTGGCGCAACCGATCGTCATTCCCAGAAATGTTTGCCCGGCAACATCGAGTTGTTCGTCCACGACATCGATGGCTAATTTATCTTTGTCCTGCTCTGCGAGCATTTTCGGTCCGAGAGCGAGGAAAGCGGTTGCGGTCCTCTGATCTCTCCAAGATTCATCGGAATCAGGCTGAGGTAAGAGATCACCCGCCAATTGTTCCGTCAAAAATCGATCGTATGGTTTGTCCTGATTAAAGGATCGAATGACGTAATCCCTGAAACGCCATGCTTCACCATAGGCCAGGTTCTCATCCAGTCCGTTGGAATCAGAATAGCGTGCGAGATCAAGCCACCACCGAGCCCAACGCTCCCCAAACGCTTCAGAAGCCAATAGTTCCTCGACGTAGTCCCCCAAAGCTTCTGGGTTTTCGGAATCTCGAAGTTGGATCAATCGATCCCAACTGATGGGTAAGCCCGTAAGCCCTTGGGACAATCTGCGGGCTAAAGTCTCCGTCGAAGCCTCCGGAGCCATCTGCCAACCGAGGCTTTCCAACTGTGCGAGGACAAAGGCATCGAGATCTTGACGAATCCTATCTTTTGAATTCACCTCTGGAATCTGGGGATGCGCCATCGCTTGGAATGACCAATGGTTCGCCCTCAACTCCATGTCTGGGATGCCGTTTCCTGAACCCGAAGAATGTGCAGGGGAATTCGTTCGAGGATCGACAAGTCCATCCTCAATCCATTGCTCAAGTACGCTGATCTCTTTAACAGAGAGAGGTTCCCCCTCAGGCGGCATTTTCAGCCCGAGATGCTCCCCTTGATCCAACCCGCGCACCGCAGAGATCAACAAACTACCTGCGGCATCTCCTGGAATCACTGCTGGGCCTCTTTGCCCGCCCGTCAGCAACCCTTCCCTATGGGTCAGATTGAGACCTGATTCCTGCTTTTGGCCTGCTGTCCCATGGCAAGAAAGACACCGGTCGACCAATAAGGGCCGAACCTTCTTCTCGAAAAATTCCAGACGCGGATCTTCCATCGACGTCATTGCGGCAACTTCGAAATTCTTATCGATCACATTCGGGATTCCCAGAATGATCATCGAGGCTGCCAGAGCCCCCCCCGCAACGCAGATCTTCAGAGCGCGAGCTATCAATAAAGCCACTTTCACTCTTTCATTACTGAGAGGCATAGAAGACATGTAACACTCGAATCCCAATGAAATGGTCTGAAATCGTCGCCTCCCTATCCTAGCCTTCAATAGAAGCCTCGACCAGAACCGGGATCTCTGTCGATCCTTGCACTTTTACACCTATCCAGAATAATCAGGGGAAAGACACATTCATGAGAATCGACTAATCAGGCCCTTTATGACGGTGGTGACCATCTTTGAGCAATATTTAATCACTGGGAAGAGTGTAACAATCTCTTCGATCCGCTCAGCTGGAGCAGGCCGCGACCTCCTGCTTTTCACTATTCTCATCCCGATCGTGTTTACAGTCGGGTGCTCGACCACTTCAAAAAACTTGGATCGATTTTCACTGGAGCATTCACATTCACTAACCCAAACATCACTTTCAGGAACCATTTCTTCAGACTCCCCCGGAAAAGAGTCGCAAGTGACTCTGGGTGAACTGGGGCTCGACGCTTCTGAAGTGACATATAGTCCTGCTCTCAAACTTTCACACGGCCCTGTTTCATGGAGCCTCGAACTGCTCAACGGGCAATCAGAATCAAGCCAACCGTTTTCAGGATCATTCGGAGGCTCACAGCTACCTGCAGGTGACTACCAATTCGACACCAAGGTCACCTCAACTCGACTGCTACAGTCGATCCCCTTAGACCCTCTTTTTGGAATCACCTCCCCAAAGATTCAATGGTTAGCGGGTCTGGATTTCCTCGACTACAAGTTCGGAGCGACCTCAGTATTGGATCCTCAAATTTCCACAGAACTGTCCGATCTGGTCCAAATCCCAGTGGGAGGCCTATCCTTGAATTGGGATTTGGGAGAACAGTGGGATCTTTACGTAATCTATACAAATTCATTGCTTTACGGAGAGCAGTTTCAACCCTCAAAATATAGAGACAGTTCATTTGGAGTTTCATGGAAGCCGAGTTCAAGCTGGAGTCTTCATGCCGCTTACAATCAACTTGAACTGGAGTTTGATAGATCAGGGAGTGGAGATTCTGCGAAGCTCGACTTTGCTCTGACCTCTTTTGAACTCGGTGCGACGTTCAAATTTTAGTAACCGCATTAATTCCGTAACTAGACTCACATTTCGTTGAACGAAAAGAGCAGAGAAGTGCAGGACAAGAACTCCATTATCATCGTCGAAGACGAAGCAGATATCCTGGATGTCATCGATTACAATTTGTCCCGTGAAGGATTTAAAGTCTCAGGCTACAAAGATGGCGAAGTCGGGCTTTCGGCGATTCGTGAATGCCATCCTGATCTCATCCTTCTCGACCTGATGCTTCCAGGCATCGATGGCCTCGAAATATGCAAGAAACTCAAAGAAGATCCTCTAACCCGAAACATCCCCGTCATCATGATTACGGCGAAAACAGAGGAGAGTGATGTAATTCTTGGGCTTGGGTTGGGCGCCGACGACTACCTCAGTAAGCCATTTAGTCCCAAAGAGTTGGTTGCCAGAGTCAAAGCAGTTCTAAGAAGAGCGCCACTCAAAGATTCCAGAGAGCACCAGGTACGTATCGATCGAGAGGGCTTCGTTCTCGACGTTCATATGCACGATGTCACAGTAGATGGCGAATCGGCTCTCCTTACGGCCACAGAGTTCCGAATGCTCCATTTCCTCGCCTCGCATCCTGGGCGAGTTTTCAGTCGTGATCACCTTCTCTCAAGGGTGACCGGAAACGATACTATCGTCATCGACAGAAATGTTGATGTTCACATTCGATCGATTCGAAAGAAGCTCGGAGAAAACCATCGCAAACTCATCGAAACCGTCCGAGGTGTCGGCTACAGATTCAAATACTGATTCCGAGAACAATACTCCAGGATTTTTTTGGCAGCTTTATTCGATTTACGCACTGCTCATCCTTATCGGTGTCAGTTTCTTTGGGTATTTGCTCTACGAGCGATTCAGTAATGATCTTTTTCTTAACTTAAAGACCCACATGGACGAGCAATCTTCGAATATTCTTTCGTTGGAAACTCCGCCCAATACAGAAAACCCTCTTCAGCTGATCCAAAATACTTATGTGTCCATGAGTAAAGAAACCAGAGTCGACTTGATCAGTGCTGACGGAACTACGGTCATTCTCCAAGACCCCATCTCTTCTCCTCTGGAATCGCCACAATCACTCCCAGACGTGATCTCATGTTTAAAAAATAGCGTTGGATTCAGTTCTTTCAATCGTGCAGCAGCCCAGGAACGACAGCCCGCCATCTCTCGCGTATTCACCTTAGACAACAACCAAAAATACATTCTTCGGATCGCTAGGAATCCGGCGAGCATCAACGCTCAGATAGATTCGGTTCTCGAAAGCGTCATCATGCTCGGCAGCATCGCTGCACTTATAGCCATGGTCATGGGGCACCTTCTATACCGTAGAATTAATCGTCAATTTCATTTATTGACCCAAGTTGCTGTCGCATACACCGAAGGAGACTTCTCTATTCGCGCCCCTAAAGGTATGGATAAAGAAGGAGACCTACTCGGCAATGCTCTCAACAAACTCGCAGACGAACTACAAATGCAAATCTCCGAAATGCACCTAGAACACAACCGCCTGAGGGTCATTCTTGGGGGTATGCGAGATGGCCTTATTGCCATTGACGATCAGGAGAGAATCGTATTGATCAACTCCGTGATCAGCAGAATCATGGGATTCGAGATTCGGGAAGTGCGTGGCCAATACATTCGCGACGTCATTCATGAATCTGCGATTGTCGAACTACTCTTGAGTACACTTCGCATGCAACATGCTATGGAATCTGAAATCGAGCTTTCGAGCAACAACTCCACTACCTATTTGAAGGCCTACACAAGTCCTCTCATCGATGCTGACCATGGTGTATCAGGCTCGCTAATTGTACTTCACGATCTCACCGGAAATCGATTGCTCGAAAGTATGCGCAGAGATTTCGTAGCCAATGTTTCTCACGAGTTGAAAACACCTATCACGGCCATACGAGGAATCGCGGAAACGCTATACGACGATGAGGAAATGAAGCCAGAAATACGCCAACGTTTCTTGGGCAAAATCACCGATCAATCACACCGATTGTCCACCCTAGTTAGCGACTTATTGGCACTGGCTCGACTCGACGAAAGAGACTCAACAACTATTGAACCTATCGATCTCCGTGAAATAATTTTAGAAAGAATCAATTCTCTATCAAAAGTCAGTTCTCCAGATTCACAAGCTTCACTTCATTATCATGGTCCAGAGCACCCCGTCTTTGTTATGGGCGATGACGAAGAACTCAGGCAAGCCATCGGGAACCTCATTGATAATGGTCTGAAGTACACTCAAATCGATGGAAACATCAACACTCACTTGAGTGTCGAAGATGGGACGGCCATCGTCTTGGTCAAAGATGATGGCATTGGCATTCCCGAAGAATTTTTAGGGCGAATCTTTGAACGCTTCTTCAGAGTGGACAAAGCCCGTTCTCGGGAAATCGGAGGAACAGGCTTGGGGCTAGCAATCGTGAAGCACGTTTGCCTGAAACAGATGGGTAGCATAGAAGTTGAAAGCCAAGAAGGAAAAGGCACAACATTCAGAGTGAAGCTTCCCATCTTCAATGAACGATCTTCTAGCGAATCACATACCGAATAATTTTTCGCCCTAGAGCCCAAGCCGCCGAGAGAGCTCGGACTGAATCTCTCTTCGAGGATCAACTTTTTTGCGAAGTTCTCTGAAGCCATCGACCTCTGGATACATTTTCTCAAACTGCTCTTGGGTGAGCGTGGAATCCTTAGCGAGATAGATTTTCCCTGAAATCTCAGCGACAAACTCGTTCAATCGATGGAGTAAATCTCTACAGCCCGACTCATTTGCAAAATCCATGGAAAGGGTGTATCCCGATTCACCGAATGAGAGGCCCCCTCTTCCCTCGCCCATTCTTTTCAACACAACAAGAGTGGGTCTGTAGGGGGAGGCCTGAACGAGGTCCATGATTTCCTGAATTCGATCTTCGGCTTGGGAAAGCGGAATCTGGCTCTGATGTTGATAGAAACCCCTCTGACCATAGACCTTTCGCCAGTTCCCCCAGGATTCCAAAGGGAACAATAGGCTTTCCAGCGGCCAAAGTCGCTGCTGAGGGAGCCAACGAGCCAATCCGTGGTAAACAGAGTTATGCCACCGAACGAGTGTATTCCCGAATCCTGGAATGGGCGGCAAGGACGGCCCCGTTTCGGGCTGCCATAGCGAACCTGAATCCTTCAGCTGCTCATCCGCAATCCGATCTCCGCAAACGACGACTCCTCTTCCCGGAGCAACAGACCCCTTAGAAAAATCGATCCATGCTGAGACGTATTCCGATTTTCCAGATTCAGATTCCAGTTGTTGAATCGTTTCTCTGAGTGACTCTGTCGCCTTCACATTCACAGCTGCCTGAAGCCCCTTCAAAGGAACCACTTCCAAGCACGCAGAGAGGATGACTCCAGTCAGCCCCATACCTCCCAGAGTGGCTCGGAATATTTCAGGTTCGTTCTGTTTTGCACACTCGAGAACTTCGCCGCTCGGAATCATGAGGCTTAGAGATCTCACCCACGTACCAAGAGACCCCATTTGGAAATGATTTTTTCCATGAATATCAGCCGCCAACATTCCTCCGAGAGTCGCACCCAAAACTCCGGGTACGACCGGAAGAGTCCAGCCGATCAAAGAAAGTCTCGCCAACAACTCCGATACGGTGATCGAAGACGGCGCTGTGATTTGAAAATCTTTCCCGATGGAGTTCAGGCGATCCTCGAAGGTGGGCAAGACCATAGTGCCCCCTGATAACAGTGCGGCATCTCCGTAGCTGCACCCTGCACCACGTGGTAACCAAGGCTGCCCAGATTGAAAAATATTGAGGAAACCGTCTTGGTCGAAACAGGAGACCACTTGACCGGTGCAATGGGATGTCCCGGACCAACCCGAGACAACGCGGGTATTGCACTGTGATTCGGGTGAGCCCTCAGGTTTGGATAGAGGCAAGAAACTCCCTGATTTTGGTCAAATAGGCCCCAATGAGCCACTCTCCGCTAACCTTCTGGCTTGAGGCCGCGATCAGCGAATGAACTCGGGATGTGCTACCGGAGGAATCGCACCCATCTCTTCACCCATGTGAAGGAAGCGGGTCACGGCTTCTCGACCGTCATCTCCGTAATCAAGAGTTCTTTGATTGACGTACATCCCGACGAACTTATCCGTCAATTCTCTCGTCAAACCACGATTGTAAGTCTCTGCATATTGAAGAGCTTCCTCACGATTGTCGAGAGCGTACGCGATGCTCTCACGTAGTATTCTCGAGATTTCTTGGATGTGCTCTTCACCGAGATCTCGGCGAATAGCATTACCGCCCAGTGGCAGCGGCAATCCATCTTGTGTCTGAGCCCACCATTCACCGAGGTCGACCACCGAATGATAGCCTTGTTCTTCGTAGGTGACCTGACCCTCATGAATGATGACGCCCGCTTCAAATTCGCCGGATCCCACACGATCCATAATCTGGTCAAACTCAACAACTTCAGTCACCGCTTCCGGGTACCAAAGTTTTGTTGCCAGTGCTGCACTGGTCCATTTTCCGGGAACGGCAATCTTGACGCCCGCCAGATCTTCACGAGTTTTTGGCTCGCGAGCAATCAGCACCGGCCCGTAATTTTCACCCATGCTTGCCCCATGATTGAGCAATGCATACTTATCAGAAAGGTGGGCATAAGCATGAATTGAAATGGCAGTGACTTCATGCCTACCCTCAACTGCATGCTGATTCAAGGTTTCGATGTCTGCCATCATGTGATCAAACTCATAGATTCCGGTATCGATTTTGCCTTCGCCAATAGCGAAATGCATGAATGCGTCGTCAGAATCAGGACTGTGTGCGATGACTACTTTCATGGTTCCCTCCGGGGGTCATGACCAGAAATTACATTTCTGGAATTCTTCATTCTGGGTCAATAATTTCACAATACGGTCAAATTCGGTCACCCGCCAGCAAAGCCATCCCCTAGTTCACTTGCCAGATTCCTTTCTTGATTCTATTCTTCAACTACTGGATCCGGAACTCTTCTTTGGGAAGAGGGCCGTTTGTTGTGATCGGATCAAGACATGCCGATCACCTGATTTCTAATTTAAACCGAAAAATGTGCAGGAGCCCCTCAATGGCAGATCCCGCGAACAAAGTCGAGAGTAATGTCACCGGTAAGTGGTATGTGGATGAGGAATGCATCGATTGCGACCTCTGCAGGACCACTGCACCTGACAATTTCAAAGCGAATGAAGACGAGGGTTATTCCTTTATCTTCAAACAGCCCGACTCTGCTGAAGAAGCTGAACTCTGTGAACAAGCGAAGGAAGAGTGCCCAGTTGAGGCCATCGGAGACGACTGCGATTAGCCAGTAACATCGGTTTACCTCTTCGCTTGGTTTTTAAATCTAACTAGCTGCGATCAATCCATACGGGAACAAGCAGCGTCAGAGTTCTTAGTTTATTTTTAGTTTCCAGAAACTATGGCCCCACATATTTGGGGGCAGGGTTTCATTTCAAAAAATAATACAGTTGCCTCATCGATATGGCACCGACACCTCGAAGCATCGCTTTGAGGAACAAAGTGTCGTGTTGTTTTATGTGGGCGCGAATATTCCATCAGCGAAACCCTCTGTAGCGAGGAAGTTCTTTTAGAAAACTCTCGCAGGCTGAGGGGTCGGTCGAGACTCCTCAGCCTGCGAGTTTCACTCTAACGATGATCGAGTTCAGACCTGAACCGTTCTGCGCGGACTCGGCGCGGGCAACAAACGACGACGTACGACTTGAATACCGGCGGGCATTTCCCCATCAAAAAGTCTGGCGAGAACATCTTCAGGCTTTGTGAGGTGATCCCCTTGAAGGCAAACTCTCATACCCAGCAGGCACTCGTCTGAGCGTCTCACCTGATAGCCTTCCGCATCTGTCGGCACTTCTTCAAGCCACTCAATGGAGCCCACTCCAGGGCGGATATCCACAACCTTAGGCTTGCCCTTTTTGGTCAATCGATCAACAAGGACCTCATCCTGACCCAGGAATGCTTCGACTTTCTCATAAGAGATCTGATCCGCTTTTTCTCTGGGGATAAAGATCAGGAAATCAGCCCAATTACTGATAGCCGACAACTTGGGTGCTTCTTTCCCCAAAGCATGAAGACTACGAATCTCGATCCCCTGTGGGCATTGTTTTGCGAGTGCTTCCATCACCTGCTCGGCAGGAAGGTCCTCTTGCAACTTGATGTCCACAACTTCAGAAAGTCCCGCCATTCCTAATCGCAAGGGAGGCCCAAATGACATCTGAGGGATGGGATGGAATCCTCGAGAATATGCAGGAGAAAATCCTGCTCTGCGAATCGCACGAGGAAGGAAACGATTGAGATCGAGCTGGCTCATGTAGCGAGCTCTTCCCAATTTCGCATACCGAATTCGGTATCCATGACTGGGATGCTCCAGCTCTTTTCGTTCCGGCGGCAACTTGGGGTTGGCTCTCAGTGCAAATCGCTTCTTGGCTTCAGCGCGAACTTCTTCTACTCCGGCATCCGTTTGAGAAGAGTTGGCACCATGCTTTCGCTCTGTGGCATCCAGATGGTCGAGGTACTCGATCCGCTCCTCTTTCATGCGATTGAGGTCGCAGGCGATTCCACAGTCATAGCAAACCAACCTGCGCTTGTCCTCGCTGGCGTCCTCAACATTTGTGTAATGTGTCAAACGCTTGCCCGGCTTGCCGCACGGGTGCGAGGTTCTGTCCTTGAGTGCGCGCTGATATTCACGGACCAAGAACTTAGGCTCTACTCCGCAATCGATATGATCCCAAGGGAGTCGTGCATCGACAGGAATCGTTCCCAGGAACTTGTATCGGTCGATTTCGTTTTCCTCAATCGACTCCATCCAGTAGTCAAATCTCATACGATCTGACCAACCGTCAAAGCGACAGCCTTTTCTCCACGCGGTCTCAATCACATTTGATAGAGTTCTGTCCCCACGACTCAAGACACCTTCTAGGTGACTCGTCGAAGGGTCATGCCAACGTAATTGAAGACCTGGATAACGGGTCAGTTTCCTCAATACGTCATGCTTTTCTTCAATATCGGGAAGGTCATCCATCGCTGCCCATTGAAAAGGCGTAAATGGCTTGGGCACATGGCTAGACACTGAGACCGTTACCTGTGCTCTTCCCTTCGGCAGATACTCTCTTGCGATATCGAGCATCCTTTTTCCAGTTTCAGCAATGCCTCGGATATCAGAATCATCTTCTGTGGGAAGGCCAATCATGAAGTAAAGCTTCATGCGTCTCCAACCTCGGGAGAAGATTCTATGGGCGCTCTTGGCGATGTCTTCTTCAGTAATGTTCTTGTTGACCACATCCCTCATACGCTGGGTTCCCGCTTCAGGGGCAAACGTCAATGAGGTATTACGGACACTCGACATCTCTTCGAGCATTTCATCGGTCAGTCCATAGGCGCGCAAAGATGACACGCTGAGAGAAATATTTTTCTCTCTCAGTTCAGGCATGATTTTCTTTACGAGCGGTTCGATGGCGCTGTAATCCGCAGTCGACAAACTCGTGAGTGATACTACATCAAATCCACCACACTTGACGGCGTCTCTCACTACTTTCTGAATATCCTCAGGTGGTCTTTCTCTGACGGGTCTATAAATCATGCCCGCTTGGCAGAAACGACACCCTTCAGTACAGCCCCTCGCAACCTCAATGCTCGCCCTATCAAAAACGACTTCGGTATTGGGAACCGGAGATTTGGCGGGGAACGGAAACTCTGAGAGATCCGGAACATGGGCTCGAGTCACACTCGCAGGAACACGATCGTCAAGAGGGCTGTCGACCACCGTGAAGCCTGTATCAGGTTCAACTTTTGTACTGTAAAGGGAGGGGACATAGACGCCATCAAACTGGCTGATAGCAATCAATCGATCTCGTCTCGAGAGACCCTGTTCTTTTAGGGTTTTCCAATGGTCTACAACTTTGTGGAAGTGCCCTTCTCCATCACCAATGAGAAACGCATCGATAAATGCACTCATGGGTTCTGGCTGGAATGCGACGGGCCCACCGGCCATCACCAGAGGGCAGTCATCATCTCTATCCTCAGATCGAATAGGAATTTGACCGAGGTCCAACATTGTCAAAACGTTAGTGAAGGTCAGTTCATACTGAAGTGAGAATCCGACAACATCGAAATCTCTCATCCTTTTCCAAGTCTCGAGACTCACCAGCTCAAGTTCACGAGTTCGCAGTTCCTTTTCACAATCGATCCAGGGCGTATAAACACGCTCGGCACTGACATCTTCGAGATCATTCAATTGTGAATAGAGAATCTTGAATCCCAGATGGCTCATCCCGATTTCGTAAACATCTGGAAATGCGAGAAGGAACGAAAGACGAGTCTCTGTTTTCTTTACGGAATGAAGTTCACCACCGGTGTATCGACCGGGTTTTTCAAGTCGGTGAAGAAAGGCCTTATATGGATGATGAGCGATGTCTTCCTTATCGGGAAGTACCGTCAGGTCCTCACCTTCTTGCGCTTCGGATGAACCGCTGACGAAACCGACCTTGCCCATAGAGTCCCAAAGAGAATTCTCGTCAGACACGCGTCTCCCACCTTTAATTAGAATGAATTTCTAGCTGATCTTTTCTTTTGAAAAGACCCCGCTAAGTCAATAAGGATAATATCATGCCCGGAAGGACTTCCCAGATATGCGGTGCGCTGAATAAAGAAATGAGTCAGGACGCACCCCTCCTCTTCCCATTTACTCTTCTGAGGTTTTTTTGTCCTTCTTCAGGGCCGAACAGAAACGGATACGAGAAGGAACAGATGGCCCTCTACGTACAGGAATCCACTGTATGGCGAGAGCAACGATCAGCGCGGTCGTCAAAAAAGTAGGCTCTGTCCAAAACATTTAGAGTTTCCCCTCATCGATGAGTCTCTTGATCTCTTTGAGGGGCTGGCCCTCTCTCTGAAGTTCTGCCATTTGCGCGAGACGCTCAAACACCCACTCGGCATAAAGCCTGTGCCCAGCAGGAGTTCTCTCTTCTTCTTCGATGAAGCCAGACACGGTGTAGTCATGCAGCGTTTGACGGGATATCCCCGTCGCAGCCATGACTTCCCCGATCTTGAATAGCTTCCTAGGCACCTGTCCTGCTGAAGGCTTGGCCAAGCGTAGCGTCCCCTCTCGATGGCACCGGGCGTCCTCCCCGATAAAATGTACTTTATACTTTATAAAATATCCATCAAGCCCAGATCCGCTTCTTCTGGCTTTATTTAATCTTCTTTTATTGGGACAGGATCAAATCCACCCTTTGAAAAGGGGTGGCACCTCAAGAGTCGAGTCATGGTGAGCCATGATCCTCGCAAGGCGCCATGTTGCTGGATCGCCTCCATAGAATAACAACTGCAGCTCGGCTCAAACCGACATAGAGGCGGCAACAGTGGCGAGATCGCAGACCTATAAAAGCGGAGCAATCCTATAAGGATTCGGGCGCCAACCCCGGTCCCCCCGCTCCTCGGTCTATCCTTCATGGCGTCTCATTTTTTCGATGAATACGCCGGGAAAGGAGATCGACGACTTCGGAGCGAAGATCAGAAAAAGAGAGATCAGCACATCCAGGCCGGGGGATGAAAACGACATCTCTGAGCTCAGGAGCACATTCTCGCTCGGTGCGAAAAATCTCCCTAAGACGTCTTTTCAATCGGTTTCGGACGACGGCATTTCCCACTTTGCGGCTGACAGCCAAACCGATTCGGGAGGCTTCCCGATCGGCTTCATGAACCACAGCCCTGAGATGGGGAGTGTTGAATCGAATTCCATGATCAAAGACGACCTGAAAATCACGACGTCGACAGATCCTGCAGGACCTTGGAAGTCGGTGATCTGTCAAGTCAGCCCCCTTATCAAACCTTAGGAAGTCGAATCAGCAACCGAATGACCATTCACCTGCCGAGCCTCATCCAAGCGGTTTTGTGCAACCTGGTAGGCAGCCTCCGCTGGAGTCAGGTTCTCTCTGCGAGAGGTCTCGAAAACTTCCCTCAGTCCATTGTAGATGTTTTCGATCTTCGTCACAGCCGTACGCTCATCGTAACCCTCAGGACGAACTTCAACTGAGACGTTGATGATTCCTCCTGCATTAATGATGAAATCAGGGGCATACAAGATGTCGTGATCATGAATCATGGTCGCATGAGACTCTGTCAATAACTGGTTATTGGCGGCTCCTGCAATCACTTTGACTTTCAGCCTCGGAATGGTGTCACCATTGAGAACCCCACCGAGAGCACAAGGCATAAAGACATCAGCATCGATATCGTAAATCTCATCTCCATACGCCACTTCGACACCCGGGAGTGCTGAAAATTCAACGCAACGATCTTCATTGATATCCGATACGGTAACTCGTGCCCCTAGCATAGAGAGGCAGCGAACGACCTCACCACCGACTTGGCCTAATCCTTGAACTGAATAGTGAAGCCTATCCAGATGACTGGTTCCAAACTTTTCTTCAGTGCATGCAAACAAGCCGCGAATACAGCCACGAGCAGTAAAGGGTGACGGGTTTCCACTCGATCCAGACTGACGGGAAAGCCCTGTCACATACTTCGTTTCTTTGTGGAGCCATTCCAGTTCCTGGATTCCGATACCCACATCCTCAGCGGTGATGTAAGATCCTCCCAGAGTTTCGACGAATCGACCCATGGCTCTGAATAATCGCTCACTTTTATCTTTATTTTGATCACCGATAATTACGGCTTTTCCGCCACCCAGACCGGTGTTGGCACAGGCACTCTTGTAGGTCATTCCTCTTGAGAGCCTCAGAACATCAGTGATGGCTTCTTCGTCAGTCTTGTAGTTCCACATGCGAAGCCCACCAAGAGCGGGACCTAATGTGGTGTCATGAACGGCAATGATAGCTTTCAAACCCGTATCAGGGTCGCTGCACATCACTACATTTTCATATCCTTCAGCTTCTATTCTCTCAATTTTCATGCTTCCCCTTAATCAGTGGAGTAGTTGGAGAGACGACTCAGAGTCGCTTTGCAATGTTGAACCCAGTCTTGGGAGAAAAAAGGTTCTCATTGATTCTGACGGGCAAAAGGAGCGATAGCGCTCCTCATCGGATTCAAAACGGTCGAAATGAGAACGATTCTCTAATCTTCTAGGATTCTAATCTCTCAATCATCCGTATTGTAACCACACACCAATGTTCCCTGAAGTGAATCGAAAACCTCTGAAAAACCAAGCGATCCGTCCACAAGTCCAAGTAGTATATAGCCTTGTGGAAATAAAACGGTCTTTCTGTGGACCTTGCAATCCATCTCCTTAGACGGTAGACCTAGACGTTCCCCTCAATCAGGAGTTCCCTTGAAATATCATGACGACCTGACACGCAGATATCTGAAACGACGCTGGGCTCCCTGGGCTTCCACCCTTGCAGTCACTCTAGGTGTCTTTTCGCTTCTGACGGTCCTCGCCGTTATGGAAGGATTCAAGGTCGAAATGCGAGAGCGTATTCGTGGAACCCTCTCTCATCTGGTGGTCGAAGCCGATCCATTCAGGGGTCTCGTCGGTGAAGATTCTCTACTGGAGGCGATCCGAAACACTGAAGGTGTCGAGGCTGCGGCTCCACATGTGAGCACACTCGCACTCTATAAAGTGGGCATCATGGACCACTGCGTCCTCAGGGGAATCGATCCTATCCCAGAGTCGAAGGTTTCAGATCTCGCGAGATACCTCCTCAGCGATGATGAAATCGACCAGATGCTCTCGGATAAATTCTCGATGCTCCCCCCCGACAGAGAACCCTCCACAGCCGAGGAAATTGCACATGTCTTCTCCATCGAGAGACGACGACAGATCATGAGTTTTCGATTAAATGAAGACCCAGGACCGGGCTTCACTCGCGAATCCCCTCCCCAGGCGATCATCGTGGGCATCGAAGCCTTGAGAAGTTTCCGCCTCCAAATGGGAGACGTAGTTCAGATATCCTCATATTCACCTGTCACTCTGGAACCCTGTTCCGGCAATTTCTTGGTGGTCGGTGCATTTCAATCAGGAGTTTACGAACAAGACCTCCGCTGGGCTTACACCAACATTCGGGCTCTCCAAGATACTCTTCAACTCTGGGATGATTCCGCCGAAGACATGCGCATCTCTGGGATATCAATAAAACTCGAAGATTTCCAAAAGGCTGACGAGATCAGCGAGACTCTCCATAAAGAGATTCAATCTCGGATGTCTCTCCCAGAAGATGATCCCAAGTCGATCCCAAGTCGTATAACGAGTATAGAGACTTGGGAAGACAAGCGCGCAAATCTCATCAAAGCCGTGGAAATTGAAAAACGTATCATTTCGGTACTGATGCTCCTCATCGTGGCATTCGCTTCTGGCATGATCTTTTTGATATTGATGTTGCTGGTGATAGAAAAAGAACGCGACCTTGGTGTACTGAGGGCTCTCGGAGCCACTCGATCCGGCATCGTGTTACTCGTCCTGAAGCAGGGGATGTTTCTTTGCACAACCGGTGCCATCCTTGGATTACTCTCAGGTTGGATTTTTCTGGAAAACATCAATGAGTTTCATGACTTCATATTCAGAATGACCGGCCTCCAGTTGTTCCCACCCAATGTTTATTATCTAGAAAGAATCCCGGTAGTTCTCAGATATCAGGATGTACTTCTCGTTTGTCTACCTACCCTGATCTTTGGCTTTCTTGGGAGCGTTCTTCCCTCGATGCGAGCTGGAAGACAGGACCCGATCAAGGCGCTCCATCATGAGTGATTCCTCCGCTCCACTTCCTGTTGTCAGCGTTCGTAACCTGGAACGGTCATTCCCCCTTGTAAACGGGGAAAAACTGATGGTCTTAAAAGGCCTCGATCTTCAAATCTACGAAGCTGAAATGGTAGCTATCGTCGGACTCAGCGGAGTAGGAAAAAGTACTCTGCTTCACTGCCTCGGATTACTCGATACACCTTCTGGTGGTGAGATCACTTATCGATCCGGAGAAAAAACCTGGAAAACTTCGCAGTTGGATGAAGATTCACGATGCCAATTGAGGAATCACTTCATTGGTTTCGTTTTTCAGTTCTTTCATCTTCTTCCCGATCTCAATGTCCTGGAAAACGTATTGTTACCATCACAAGTCAGCAGGACTTCTAGGGCATGGAACAAGAATCGCGATGAATTTCATGGCCGAGCAGAATCGCTACTTCAACGAGTCGGACTGAGTGGTCGTGAAAAACAAGCTCCAGGAACTCTCTCTGGCGGAGAGAGACAACGAGTCGCCATCGCGAGAGCCTTAATGCTCTCGCCCCCTTTGCTTCTCTGTGATGAACCGACGGGTAATCTGGACTCTCGACCCAGTGAGAGCATCCATGAACTCTTAAGGGAACTCCACGAAGACTATTCGACTTCGATCCTTGTCGTGACTCATGACCCAGATCTCGCAGCACGTGGAGATAGACGCCTTCAGATGGTGGACGGTCGATTCGAAGCCGAGAGCACATCCTAATATCTTATAGACTGTTGTTATTCAATCGGACCCTAACGGCAGCCGAATAACATCCCAGCCATTCATGGGTTCATGAAGTGCCAATATAAAAGCTCGATCACGCTTTTTTTCCTGCTCGATCAAGTTCAGCATTAAAGATCTGCCTTCGCTGTTCTGCGAAGAAAAAGGTTCGTCCAGCAGTAGCAATTTCCCCGGTGAGCCAAGTGCCCTCATAAATTCTGCCCTCTGAGATTCCCCCCCTGAGAGCTGATGCGGCATACGGTCGAGTAATGGAACCATAGAGAGGGCTTCGGCAAAAGATTCCAGAGACGACTGATTTTTTTCGTCCTGCAATAGATAACATTGCTGCCGAATAGAGAGGTGCGGCCAAAGACCAGACTGCTGACCTTGCCAACCCAGCCCCCTTTTCCAGCCCTCTGTATGACTTCCCTGATCGTGCTTTCCGTCACTTCCAGGGAGATTGAGTAGCACATCCCCACCGGTAGTTTCCAGAAGCCCTGCGATGGCGAGCATGAAACTGCTCTTCCCAGATCCGTTACTTCCCACCAGTGCGAGCCCACACCCCTCTGACAACGTCAGAGAAAGTGGCCCCAAACTATTCCGTCCTCTTTTAACCGTGAGCGCTTTCACTTCGAGAAGGGGAGATGTCTTCATCTTTGGTCTTTCCTTCCGAGTGATACTCCTGAAAACAACAAGGTGAGCCCTGAACTGAGAATGATCAATGCGAGTGCCAGCCGAGACGCCTGTTCGTCATTCCTAAAATGGAGCAACTGATGCAACTCCAGTGCTGGAGAGGGGTGCCCAGGTGGCGCCAACAACAGAGTCGATTCTACTTCCCCCAGTATAAGAATCGCTCCCATGATGCTGGCAGGAATCAGTACCGGCAATGAACGGGGCAAGAAGATACGCCAACATGCAATTTCAGGCTTCACAAATCTTGCCGCATTCGCTTCTTCTTCCGGAATCATGCTCACTGCCAATATTCCAGCCAGCGCTGACAACGCTCCCAGTTGAACGACGTGTGCCAAAGACAGCAACCAAGGAATGCGGTCCAGAAACACGGGTGCATGAACACCCCATGTCGAGGCGAGAGACAAGCCCAATAAACTCGCGGGCAAAAACGTTGGAAGACACCAAGCCCATAACGCCCACTTTCTCTTTGCAACAGCAAGTCGCCAGCAACAAAGCACACTCAAGACAGAGACCAGCAGTGCCCTCTGAATCTCAATAATTCCATTCCATAAGGCTGACAAAAACTCGCTTTTCGCTAACTCCACTTCACTGGCTCTAGGCCAAGCGGTGTAGATCAATATCAGAATCAGAGATATCGCAGGGACCACTCTAAGAATCCACCATCCACTGGCAAACTTCCATGTGGGCAATCCCGCTGGCGACAAAGTTTTCAAACCCCGCCCCCACCATTGATTTCCAGGCATCAACCATGCCAACAATGGCCCCACAATTCCGGCAAGGCCCGCAGATAAAATCCAGCCCGAAAGACCATCTCCAACAGTCAAGCGAGCCATCACTCTTCGAGATATCGTTTCTATTCCTGCATAAGAAGGAATCTCTGCGGCGGGCAGCATCAACAAGAAGAGCAAGAGCATACAAGCCCGACGCCAATTTCGCTGAAGTTGCCATCTCACCTTGAGAGCTTTCACTGGTGGGAGCAATCGCAATGCCCATTCCTGTTCACGAGGAATCGTCAGCGATAGCCCTAGCAATATCGCGAGTGCGACCGGAGCCCAACGTAATGACAACAATATCAATGCGCCAAACTCATCCCTGACTCCTGCGACAAGAAATGAAGATCCAAATGTAGACTGAATTGCAGAAGCGACTGCCGCAGGTGGTGTGGTGAAGGTGAGAATCAGGAGGGGTACCCAAAGAAATCTCAGACGACCCGAAGTCACGCCTCTTACTCCGGATATCAACAATGCATCGACCGCCCCGATCAGAGTGGCCAAAAATGCTGCGGAGATGGCAAGAATCGCTGTAGAAAATATTACGGGTATCGAAGTGACAACGCTGGAAAAAGCGACCTCGATGGAACCCAGTGCGACATCATCCAAAACAGCAATGAAAACCGGTATGTAGAAACCACAGAGAAGTGGAAGAAGAGGCCAAATCCAGGAAAGCAATCTTCTCATCAGCGGTCCAGCAAATACCTTTCAGCTTCCTGAATAGCCGCAGGAAGAGCGTCGGCGGCATCATCCCAGTCAATAACGAGTGGATCAAGGTCTTCAATACTGAGTCCACCCACAGGTACTGACGTGCCAGGAATAAGAGGAACTTGCCGACTGCTAGAAGCCGCCAACAACTCTTCAACTCTGGAACTCAGCAACCAGCGGGCCAAGATCTCTCCCTCTGTCGGATTCGGACTTCCCTTTACCAATGCAATCACATTCGGCAAAAGCACATCTCCATCCGTACTTAAAAAGACCTCGCCAATACTCTCACCTCTCCGGCGAACCACTTCGATATCATCGGTATCAGTGACACCTATCCATGCCTCTCCTGAGAGTACGCGATCTCGGCTAGCAGAATTTGAAGACACCAATTGAACGTCGTTCAGCTGGAGCCCCTGTAATAAATTCAGGTAGGATTCCTCACCCTCCATGGATCGGATGATTGCCAAGTGAGAACCCGTTGTGCCGAATCGAGGATCTGCCAAGGCCACTTTGCCCAACCACTGATCCTCTGTGAGTTGCTTCATGGAAACGGGACCGGTCCACTGCCCTGCGGGTGAAGTGGGTTGTACGGCAAGAACCCTGACACGCCCGGCGAAACCACACCACAGTCCTGATTTGTCTTTCCACATCTCGGGGATGGCGGCCCCAAGATCAGATGGCATTTTTCTAAACAAACCCTCACGTGATAATCTGACAGATCTCAAAGGCTCATTCGACCAATGCACGTCGCAACGTGGACGCCCTCTCTCAGCTCGAAGCCTTTCAGCAAGGCCTACCGTCTTATTGGCCTCCGTGTCGAAAATGGCATCGACACGAATCCCCGTCTCATCCTCAAAAAGATCCAAAATTTGTTCCGCATGAACCCGATCATGAGCGCAATAAATTGTCACAGAAGGTTTGGAATCGCTTTGGCAACTGCTCAGAAATACGACCATCGAAGCCAGCAACACTCTGGCCCAAATGCTCATCAAGAAGACTCCTCTGACCACCGACCGTCTTTCAGAGTCACGACACGATCGGCTCGATCCGCCACTTCGGTGTCATGAGTCACGAGAACTAAAGTCGTCTGATACTCTTCCCTTAATCCGGAGAGAAGATCCAAAATCTGCTGCCCATTTCGGCTATCCAGATTCCCGGTGGGTTCATCGCAGAGCAACAATTGAGGCTGTTTTACGAGAGCTCTGGCGATGGCCACTCTCTGACGCTCTCCTCCGCTGAGTTGAGAAGGGAAATGTTTCACTCGATCAGACAACTGCACTCTTTCAAGCATCTGCTCGGCGAGGCTCGTTTCCACCTTACCCCTGCGATATTCCAGTGGAAGCCGGACATTATCGAGAGCGTTTCTGTCGCCGAGTAGATGGAATGACTGAAAGACGAATCCCAAAACTTCATTTCGGACTCGAGCTAACTCTTTCTCCGGCAGTGACAGTACATTTTTTCCAGCCAACAAATATTGGCCGCTATCCGCTCGATCAAGACAGCCCAATATTTGGAGCAGCGTGCTCTTCCCACTCCCTGATGCTCCAACGATAGCAACAAACTCTCCCGCTTGAATGGAGAGATCGACATCGTCCAGAGCCTTGACCTGCGAAACACCATCCCCGTAATGACGAGAAATCCCGTGCATTTCAACAATACGTTTTGTGTCAACTTGGTTCAAATGTCTCTCCGTCCACAAAGTACCGGGGCAGGATCAAGCGTTGCCACTCGATATGCCGGAAGGACGGCGCTCAACATCGCCGTCACTACGAGAGCGCTAGAAACTCCCAGAATCATTTCGAGCGGCAGCCACGCCTCCCATCCCAAGACGGGTTGAACACCCCACTCAATGATAGAAAGCCCTACCCAATATCCAGGGAACAACGCCAATAGTGACAACATTCCTGCTTCTAGAAAAACAGGCGTAATGACTTGTGACACTCGGGCTCCCTCGGCTCTTCTCAGAGCGACTTCTTCCATGCTCTCATCGATCGCTAATAATGACATGGTCGCTGTCAGTATCAATACAATGGTCAATCCCAATACCCAGATGAAATGCCCCAACCCACTAAACCGATCCACCATTTGTAGAATGATCGCTGTCCATTGCTTTTGAACATGTAGGTATACACCCTTGTCATTATCTTCAACCCATTGATCCAGTCGAGACTTCACACCGTCGACTTTATCGACAGTATCGACATCCAAAATGGTAACCGTAGGTTGATCTATTCCTTCTCTCCAAGGCATGTACAAATTCAAAAACTCCAACCTACGGGCAGGAATAGAACGAGCACGAGAAGTGGCATCAAAGGAACTCAGATGCTGACGCAGCAGAAGAGGATCACCCACTACTCCGATAATTTCGCAAGTGAATGGGATCCCAGATCGAATCGAACGAAATCGTCGTCCCATAGCGTACTCCGCTGAAGTGAAAAACTTCAGCGCCAATGCTTCGTCGATCGCAACGGGAACGATACCCTCACGATCGTCGGGCCATCGGTCTGACTCTTCCAAGAATCGTCCCTTCAGCATCC
This sequence comes from Planctomycetia bacterium, assembly GCA_009937185.1. Taxonomy (GTDB): domain Bacteria; phylum Planctomycetota; class UBA8108; order UBA1146; family UBA1146; genus UBA12191. The sequence continues at coordinate 1,767 of JAACCY010000104.1, read as the reverse complement.
CTGAACGGAGAACCGAAAGAAAACCCGGAGTCGTGGCAACCATCGTATGTCTCCACGAAATCTCTCCATATGTGGTCAATCCTAAATTCACCAATAACGGGGATATCGTTTCGACCTCAGAACCTAATGCCGTTTTGATGGAAGGGATGTCTTGAGAAGTCACCGGAGATCCTTCGGTCACTCTTCCCAAACTCACTGTGCCTAACTCCACCGGATTGACGAGAGCCAACAAATCTGAACCCAATGCTTCTAAATCATTGCCGATGGCTCGGCGCCCTCCCTCGATGGTGCCCACGATGGCCACAACTGCTGAGAAGCCCAAAGCAAAGGTTAAAGTCACCAAGATGGCACGCATGGGACTTCGCCGAATCCGAATCATTCCATCCTTCATTAGAGACATCACTATCGCCTCTCACTCAGAAGGAGAGCAGGGTCCACACCACTCACAGTCCATGCTGGCCCTGCGGAAGCCAATGCTGCACCCGCTGTTACCAATAAGGCCGACTTCATGATCGTCCACCAGGGCCAAACCACTTCGAGCAATTCCGACGGACCGATAAGCACACGGATTTCCGCGAGTCCGACACCTGCAACTGCACCCAAAAGTGCACCCAATAAAGCGATGATTAATCCCTCAAAGAAAAACTGGCTGAAAATATCTACCCGAGTGGCGCCTTCTGCCCGACGCAAACCCACTTCTGCACGTCTTCGCCTACCGGTTAACAGTAGGAGATTCGCCAACACAACCAATCCGGTGAGTGCCGAAATCAGAAAGAAAACATCATGAAGAACCAGATATCCATCGAGCTCTGGACTGGCCAGTACGGCCCACGCTGCATTACTATAAATCAAAGGAGAACAACCACGCCGAATCAAACTCTCTTCTACAAGTGCACCCATTTCGGTAATACGAGATGGGTTTGTAGAAACAACAGTCCAGTCCACTTCCCGATCGATTTCGGGAGAAGCATTTCGATCAATATGAACAGACACTCCTTCGTCAAGCCAAGGAGCAGAGTCTGGAGCGACCCCCAACATCTTCAGGACCCCCTCGACCATGTCGGAGAAAGTGTGATCCTTGTCGAACCCTAAAGGATCGATTCCCTTGGGCTTCGCGACGACCCCAGAAACGATAAAAGGAGTCGAACTCTCAGAGGAAGACTGTAAGTCCACTCTCACAAATCCAAATCGTTGCGGAGAAATCCACAGCTCCTTACCCAGCAAACCCTCTGCCTGCCCAGTAGATCCCAGCAGAACCTCGACAAGATTTTCCTCAACGACCACTTCTGCAAGATCAGAGCCGCTCTGAAACCAGCGGCCTGCCAACATTTTCATAGATCGTGCAGAGAGCTCTTCCGAATCGGAATACAGAACCCAACCTCGCATCTTTCTTTCACCATTGAAAAGAGCGTCCGCTGCAGAGATTCCACTCACAAAACTGTCAGGATCCGTCTCAAGCAACTTTTCACGAAGATCTTTGACGTCCTCGGTATCGATAGAACGATCCGCCCCGGCGTCAGATTCGATCTGAATCCGGTCTGTACCCAGTTCTGAGGACCTTTCGATCGCGGCAGTTCTGGAACCCTCAAGAATCGCAGCAGGGGCCACCATCAGGGTGACAGACCACAAAATTCCCTGGCAGATCAATAATGTCCGCACCGGATGTCTGAGAAGTTCACTCAGAGCACCGTATAGGGCACTTAACATACCTTTTGTCCTCTTCAGAATGCTGGATCGATTTGGGCGGGCCTCAAGTTCGGAAACACT
>JAACCY010000103.1 GCA_009937185.1 Planctomycetia bacterium | reverse complement strand
CTGACGATCGATTGTTGATATAACTCTTCGCGGCCGATGTCGACATATATCATGGAGGTGATCATGTCCCCGGCAAGAAACAACCGGTTGCCTGCAATACCCAGCATGTATGGGCCGATTCCTCCGTTATTAAGAACCTTCGCATTCAGCGCGCCTGTTTTTGCTGAAAGCGAATACAAGTAGGAGGAATCCAGTGGAGTCGCGAACAGATAACCGTCCTTCAGAATCAGTGGATTCGGTTTCCAAGCTTGAGAAGAGCTACCTCTGGAATTGTACCGACGGCGGCCATTTCGCTTCGTCACTCTCTCGTACTCTGAAATCCACAGAACTTTTCCGTCCCAGGCCCGCATTGCAGCGATAGCACCCAGATTAGAACAGCTATATACAACATCATCGGCGATGAGTAATGATCCGAGAATAGGCTCACGAGATGGTTCACCAAACATGGTGAGTTCCACCTGATTACCAACGAGTGGTCGCATCCAGATTCTCTTGCCGGTCTCGGCGTCGAGACACCAGAGACTCACATCTATATAGCCACTCTTTCTCCAACCCAGAGCGTAAATCTTGCCGTCCTGAATAATGGGTCGAGAATTAAAACTCGTCGTTCTCAGAATCTCATCGGTGCTATCTCTTCTTGATGTATCCCAGAGTAATCTTCCACCCCGACCACCTACACCCCAACATTTGATCCCTCTCCAAGGCAATGACACTTGAATGTCATATCCGAGATAGTTTTCTCTGCGACTGGCTCGGGATACATATGAGGTGAGGATATATTTCTCTCCCTCAACTGCCCACAGTCGCATATTGGGATCCTGCTCTTGGAACGTCGAATCTCCTGGTCGAAGATTGTAATCGGAAATCAACTCTCCCGTGCGGAGATCATATCGAAGTAACTTACTTGAAGTCGGGATTGCCAACCTCGAATTATCCACCCCAGGTGAAACAAGTAAGTTTGAATCAGAGGAGAAATAACTTCTGTATTGCCTTGGGCTGGAAGCGATGTGCCTCGAGTAGTCACTGGTCTTCCATGAAATCGCTCCCTCTTCGAAAGACAACGAAGGAATCCTCGATAACTTCCTCTTTTTACTCACGGGCGCAGAATCTTGAACAATCTCATCAAGGTCGTCATATAAGTTTTTGATTTCGGCAATCAACTCTTCTCTGCCGGCGCGTTGCCCCGCCAGCCAGATTCGCTCTGCAAGATCTCGAGTTAATGCTGGCGAGAGATCGCCAGCAACTGGAATCCTTGACGCTTGTTGCCAGACATTGATAGCAGCATCCGGCTCATCCATTTCAAAAAACAAATCGCCGGACAAGATAAGTAAATCTCGCCTGAAATCCATCAACGGGAAGAGTTGAGCAACTCTAAACAGCTGGAAAGGATCTCTCTCAGAAATGGCTTTCTTTCGTACTGAAAACGCACGAGTTGAAAATTCTGAAATATAAAAAGCTTTTTGATCTTCGGGAAGATTCACCAAGTACTGGTTGATCTTTTGAGAAATCGGAACGGTCTGAAGCCAGTGATCATCGCGATACGATTCGATCAGTAAATCTTTCCCCCAGATCTCCTCATGAAGGCCCTGCAATCTTCGAAGACCCTCCGAGACATCGCCATCTTGAATTTTCTGAATCGACTCTCTGAATCTTTGAGACTGAGCATCCGCACTTACAACAAGTGGGATCAAAGCTTTTCCGACATCGGCCTGAACTGGAGGCGTTGCAATAGAAAGAAAACTCATCAAGAAGGAGAGGACGATCGCGAAAGAGGATTTATGAGAATTCAGATCATCACCAGCACTTTGCCCAGAGTTTCCCAGAACCAAAAGGTCACGACGTGCCTTTGGCTGAAGAAGCATCCTTAATGGCAAAAAACGGGTGCTGATCATCATGGTAATCTGAAGACCTTTCTCAGTATCCATTCTACAGTCAATAACAGTGTGAAGAGTGCCAGAATCAAACGAGTATCCCAAAGAGGCTCTCGGTCCGCAGAAATGGGGACTTCTCTCTCCAGTACTTCGATTGAATCCGCCACATTCGAAGCATCCTGAGCTGAGTAATACTTGCCACCTGAAAACTCGGCTATACGAGTTAAACGCTGCTGATCCATTTTGGGATCCGCATATTCTAGTTGAGGGACCACAACTCTGTAGGTCGCTGAAGCCACTTCCTTCTCACGGTCAATCAAGGCGATTCTATGCTCACCCAATTCTCGGGTTTCAAGCGTCACCCCGTAGTACTCCTGGCGGGCTGGATTTCTGAGTGCAGACACCTTGAGTGAGCTCTCCCCTGGGGGATCCACTCTTTCCAATTGAAGTTCAACTTCTTCATCTGAGGTGGGCTTGAAGTCAGGTCCCAGCAATCGGGCAAGGACGTTAACTTCACTTCCCAATATCGCTTCTCTGGGATCAACACTCACAGAGTATCGCTTTGACGGGCCCAGCAAACGGGAAGCTCCTACAAATCGAATGACCTGTCCCCAGAATCGATAAAACCATCGATTCCCCACAAGTCTCCGCAAACGCCATGTGTCATCGGTCAGGGAGATGAAAGATCTCCCTCGTCCTTGGTACTGAAAAGCGAAGATAGGTCGAGGTCCATACGTGAAGTGTTCATCGGTCTCATGAACTGCGAGGGCAACTGCCCCTTTCTTCAACTTTTTGACTTTGTGATACCAAAAGAACCCGGGCATCGTTCTGTCACTTCGACCTTGCCACTGCCAGAGTTCCTCATTTCGCTCGGAGTCTCCCGTCAACTGCATGACAGGATGATCGAGTCCCTCGGGTGTCAGTCGTACATGGAATGATTCAGTAAGATCCCTGGATCCACTTCCGCGAACATCCGCCTCTTCTAACTCTACCGGCAACAATCTCTCAAGAGGCGAGCCGAGAAAACGGCGCGGCATAAACCATTGACCTGACAGGAAAACGATACCGCCTCCCTGGTCCTCTACGAACTCCGTCAACCACTCGAGTTGCTGAGTGGAGAGAGCATCGGGCCTGATATCACCAAGGACCACGACGTCGTATTCAAAAAGAGTTTCCCGTTTTCGGGGAAAAGATCGAATCGGTCTGAGACCCGGGGAGGACTCCTGCGGGAACTCTGGATCAGCTTCCAGAAGCAGGCAGTGCGTCTCCATCGTTGGATCTCTTATGAGGGAGTTCTTCAGATATCTGTAATCATATCTAGGAGGACCCTCAACGTAGAGAACCTTAATTTTTTGAGCAACAACCGTGACCGGTTTTTCGAGTGCGTTATTTTCTTTAAACAACTCTCCATTTTGATATGGAAGTTCAATTTTGCACAAATATTGACCGGGAGATTTGGGAGTAAACTCCAAACGATGTGGAACGACCTCGCCGTCTTCTCCGATTCTGACGTAGTAATCGATTCTTTGCTCGACCCCGCCATCCTCGCGAATCAGTCTCAAGCCAGCTCGAATTTCTTGTCCTTCAAATCCTTCTGCAGCTACTCGGAAATCAATCGGGACCATGTCTCCCTCAAGGACCACATCCGCTAAGTCGAGATCGACCATCCGAATATCTCTGGGATCTGCCGAATTACCGACTCCAATAACATGAACCGGAATCTCCCGAAGATTCAGTCTTTTCGCAACGTCTTCCGGCGTGGAGACTCCTCCGCTGTCCTGTCCATCGCTGATCAGAACGACTGCGGAAACCTTTTTTCCCCGAACGCTATCTACCGCATCCGAGATGGCGTCTCCAATACGACTGACCCTTCCCCTTAGTTTCAGCTCTTCTACCTTTGTCGCCGTGATTTCGGAGATAGGATCATCCGCAGATAATCTGGACATCTCAGTGATGGCTCTCACGCCATCTGAGCCCGTCATTATTTTTAAATCGGCTTTTTCACGAAGGCGTTCGATTAAGTTCGATTGGCCTCCATTAAGAATTCCATTGGCCACCTCGAGTCGAGAGGGTTCGGCTATCGCCTCCACTCCAGCGACACTTCTTATCTGCTGATCAACTTGAATATCCTCATAACGATCGCGAATTCCCATCGAGAAGGAATCGTCTACGAGAACCACAACAGTTGAGTTTTCAGTTTGGACTCGTTCTTTCGTCAGAGTCGGCTTGAAAAGAATCAGGACCAATATCAATAGAATGGCGAACCGAAGCGAACTGAGAAGAAAGCGGGAACCGAGTCCCAACTTGCCCTGATCTCCGCGATAGCACCATGCGGCGGCGGCTAAGAGCAACGGAATGATGATCACAGCTGTAATCCAGGTCTCCGGTGCGGAGAGCCACTCGATACGAGTTTCTGTCCGGGTCTCGGCAAACATTAACAAGGAAAGATCAAATATCATCGTGAACTCTTCCTTGCCCGGCTAAAGAAACTCGCGAGTCCCGTCTCAAGAACTAAAAGGAACAAAACTGTGTAGAAGAGGGGGTACCAAAGATCCCCTTTACGACCTGAGGTTGATTCACTTTGATTCTCATTCAAGAAATCTCCCCTTTGGACTGCGGGATATATCTCTACGATTCCATCTGGATCGGCAAAGACCAGTGCGCCCTCGCCTTTGATAGGGTTGACGGAAAAAGCATCGCTCCTTGTCTCGCCGGAATCTTTCTCAAATCGAATCTCATAGACACCTGGAGACCAAGAACCTGCCACTGAAAGAAGAAATGATTTTCGGTCTTCAGATTCTTTCAATGCGAGGGGAACGGCACTTCCCTCAGGGGTCACCAAAGAAATTCTCGGAGCATAATCTGCAGAAGATATCTCTTGAACGAGAGGTTCTCCCAATGCCAGATTTTTACGACTGCCATCTTGTACCGTGAGCCATGGCAATGATTCATGAAGAAAACATACATACGCAGGTGTTACCGGGAAGTTACTCCACTCCCGATCCGCGCCTGTTCCAAGAACGATTACTGTTCCTTTTCCAAAACTAGATTGCACCAATATCGGGGTTTGATCGAAATCGTCCAGCTCAAGAAGGACCTCGATTCCATCTGCAAAAATTTCAGGTTTTTGGAAACCGTGAACGATGACATCACCGAGTCCAGCTTCGGGATCTCCAGCGAGATATTCCATCACAGGATGCTCAGGATCCTTGATGAGCCAGTGGTAAAAGACTTGTCTTCTCGGGTCAGAAATGGAGATTCCTGGCTTCCATGGGAACCAGCCTTCACCATTCTTCCAAGCATTCGCAGTCCAACTCGCCGGATCCATACGAGATCCAGTGAAGACTAGGACGCCGCCTCCATCTGAGATAAATTTTGTGATTCTCTCTGACTCGGCGGGGTTCATTCTTGAAACATCTGCAAGAACGAGAATCCTTGCGCCGTCGAGATCAGCAGAAAGAAGTCTATCTTCGGGAATGACTTCAACGTTGTAGGGCGAGAGTCGGATTCCACGACTCGAACTTTCACTTTCACCGATCGCCGCAACGAGCCAATCAGATTCAGAAGATTCGTCATCTGGATTCCAACCGCCGTCAGCCACCAATATTTTTACAGACTCCACGACCTCACATGCAAACCACCGCGCATCGTCTCTATCAAGATCGTCGCTCTTCAAGCGTGCTTCGACATTGGCAACACCCGGGAGACGGAAGATGTGTGGAAAGCCGAGGGTCAGTTCTTGCCCACCCTCCACATCGATCCTTCTCGTCCCTTGAACTTCTCCATTCACGAGAAGTTCGACTTCCAGTCCGGGAACGGTTTCAGTGCCCTTATTCACCAGATCGACCTGGAATGAAAGCGGTACATCTGTACTGATCAATCCACTGGATGGACGAAGCGAGGTCAGGCTTACATTTCGTGGCTTCGTTGGAGCAACATTATGAATGAGTAACTGACCACCCGAAGACTCTAACAACTCGAGAGCTTTCCTTACGGATGGCAACTCAGTTCCATCTTCTTGAAACCAATCTGCTTTCTGAAAATCAGAGAACAGATGAAAGACCCAGTCTCCTCCCTCCTCAGCAGCAAAAGCGGCCGCCTCTGAGATCAAAAACTCGGGCGTCAATGGCAACCAACCCGGACTGATTTGTTCGAGTTGCCCAAGGATGTCTGCGGGTCCTCCGGCGACGACCAACTCCAACCTTGGAGTCGGAGTATCAGCAGGAGGTAATCCTCCCACCAGAAGTGCAGTTCTATCACCCGCCTCAAGTTCCAGAAGTAAGGATCGAGCTTGTTCCCGAGCTTCTTGAAGAGTCGTGCGACTCGCCAACTTCGCCGCAGTACTCGCCGAAGCGTCGATAATGACGGCTTCTTGCCTCGCCGTTCGTCCTATGACAGGAAGTGTTCCGTCGTCTAGGCTTGGGCGAGCCATCGCCATAACAAACAGAAGTACAGCCAATGTCCTGATCAGAAGGAGTAAGAGATTTTCTAATCGTAGCCTTCTTTGGTGCCTTTTCATCGCCTTGAGAAGGAACTCCATCGCGGCCCAGGGTCGCCTGCGGTATCGCTGCCGATTGATCAGATAAATGATGATGGGAATCAATCCCAGAGACAAAAACCCGAGTAGAGCAGGATTGATGAAATTCATCGTGGGCTCCCCGATCTCCTGACCAGAGCTTCTCGCAAGACCTGATCAAAACTTCGAGAACAATCTGCTAACTGATATTGGATGCCGCTATTCCTAAAGTCCCTACGAATAGTGCGAGTAAACTCTCTCACTTCTGCCAGATAGGCTTCCCGGACAGCTTCAGGGTCAGCCAATTGATCCTGCATTCCTTCAAGGCCTTCAAACATCGTCATTCGAGTAAAAGGAAATTCTAATTCATCGGGGTCCATCACATGCAGGACCAAAACGTCATGCCCGGCATGGCGCAACCGACGCAATCCATGAAGGATTCCTTCAGGCTCATCAAACAAATCGGTCATGAGAACGATGAGACATCTCCGCTTGAGTCGATCGGAGACACGCCCCAGAACCTCTCCGATATCGGTCGTGTCTTTCCCGGATTCTTGGGACAGAACAGAAACCAAATCCTGGAGATGACTTCGACTCTGAGAAATAGGAGCGTCAGCGCGAATCTTGTCATCAAAAACAAGTGCGCCCACGGCATCCTGCTGACCCAAAATCAAATATGCGAGGGCGGCTGCCAAAGTTCTCGCATATTCAAGTTTCGTCATCGCTCCAGAGCCATAATTCATCGACTCACTGGCATCCATCACCAACTGAACTCTGAGGTTCGTCTCTTCTTCAAACTGCTTGATGTAAAATCGATCGCTACGACCAAGCACCTTCCAGTCGATATGACGGATGTCATCTCCCGGAACGTATTCACGATGCTCTGCGAATTCTACGGATGAGCCATGGAACGGACTGCGGTGTAAGCCCGTGATAGAGCCCTCCACAATCATCCGTGCCCTGACAATCAGTCCGGAAATCCTAGCCAGCGTGGCAGGATCGAGAAGCCTTTGCGCTTCCTCAGACGACATGCGCTGCCGTTTCTTCGAGTAGACGGGTAATGATGTCATCCGAAGTTACACCCTCTGCTTCCGCGGCAAAGTTGGTAACAATACGGTGCCGGAGAACAGGAAGAGCCACTCTTCGAATGTCCTCTGCGGTGACATGAGGGCGTCCATCAAGGATCGCACTCGCTTTTGCGCCCAATACCAGATACTGACCCGCTCTGGGCCCGGCTCCCCAATCGACATGTCGCTTCACAAATTCAGGAGCATCTTCGGTTTTGACACGAGTAGCTCTCGTCAATCGGAGAGCATACCGAATCAAATCATCCGCAATCGGGACTTCGCGAACCATGCCCTGAAGTTGCATGATGCGTTCGCCATCCAGTACGGTATTAACCGCTGACTGATGCCCTCCCGTAGTTCTCTGCATTATTTCCAGTTCTTCCTCAGAGCTCGGGTAGTCGACCCGAATGTTGAACATGAATCTGTCCAACTGTGCCTCGGGCAACGGATATGTTCCCTCTTGCTCGATAGGATTCTGAGTGGCAAGAACGAAGAACGGCTCGGAAATGGGATGCCGTTTTCCGCCCACAGTGACCTGCTTCTCCTGCATCGCTTCCAGAAGTGCTGCCTGTGTTTTTGGTGGCGTTCTGTTGATTTCGTCAGCAAGCACAATATTTGCAAATATAGGACCCGGAACGAATCGGAAAACTCTATCCCCAGTGGCTTTGTCTTCCTGAATGACTTCCGTACCAGTGATGTCACTGGGCATCAAATCAGGAGTAAACTGGATGCGATTAAAATTAAGACTGAGAGCTCTGGCCAAGGTGCTAATCAGCAGAGTCTTTGCCAATCCAGGAACTCCCACCAATAGGCAATGCCCGGAAGAAAGAAGAGAAAGAAGCAACTGATCGATCACTTCATCTTGTCCGACGATGACCTGAGCTAATTGCTCTCTCAAAGATTCCACGGCCTGTTGGACATCATCCAACGCTCCTTCTGGAGCGGAGTCGGATGGGGAGAATGGGTTGTCCTCTGAATTCAGATCTTCACTGGTCATCAGGTATTCCTCGTTCCTCTAATTTTATGCACCCGGGATATCACTCGCCGGAGAATTTTCATCAGGCTTGGCTCACAAGTTTGATTTTCAGATCAGGGCTTTTCCGATGATCCCCAATTGAATCGACCTTTTGGGGCCGATGACTGAGACAGCAAGGAAGATCAGCATTAGACCCCCCTTTGACCTGAGATCCCCACAGGCCTGCCCGCTTTCGAAAACTACCGAAGATGCAAAAAAGGTCATCACCGGGCCCGCTGGGACTCGGAATCCATTCGGATCCAAAAAAATCCCCCGCAGAACTCCTCAGAGGATAATCGAGGTCACTGAGCGTTGAAACCTTCCAAGGGGCTGAAAAGCCCTCATCGAGGACAATATCGACCAATTTCGAGCAAGATCCCCCGTCCTTACTGGCCAGTGATTCCCTTTCGTCTCGTTCGGTCTCGTTGACTTCGATCAGGCCTCCCCTAAACTTTGCCAACTGCCCCTCATAACGATGCGTCACAACGGGGTGGTTCCACCGGAAATTTGACGAATCGGCTGTTGCCGATAAATCTACCCCATCGGGGTCAATTTCGGCACACACTGACGCACTTAAAGAGGACCCGTCTTTTTGGAATGGGTAACCAAGCAGAGGGGGCCACATGGCCGATGGCATGACTGCCAGTGAAGTTTTTCATTCACACAGTAGCCTGACCTATGACGATCTCATCATCATGCCCGGATTCATCGATTTCGGCGTGCAAGATGTCAAACTCCACACTCAGCTCACTCGGGAAATCGCCATTCAGG
>JAACCY010000102.1 GCA_009937185.1 Planctomycetia bacterium | reverse complement strand
TTGAGAGACTGTAGGTTCCGATTTTATTAGCGGCATCGCCATTTGAAGCGATGCGATCGGATCCCGTGATCACAACATCGATGAGTCCCCTTTGGAAATAACTCCCAGCAGCACTGTCACAGATGACTTCGACAGGAATATTTTTCCTTTGGAGTTCCCATGCTGTGATTCTTGACCCCTGGAGAAGTGGACGAGTTTCATCAGCGAGAACTTGAAATCGCCGTCCTTCTGCCCTAGCCTGATATACGACCGAGAGTGCAGTGCCAGAACCGGCGGTTGCTAATGCTCCTGCATTGCAATGAGTGATGACTGTCGAGCCATCAGGAATGACGCTCGCCCCGGCAAGACCAATTCTTTGACAATAATCCTGATCTTCCCGTTCGATCCGAGATGCCTCAGAGAAAAGTAATTCTCGAAGTTCTTGGCCTTCCAATGAAGCGGCGGCCTCAGAGTCCAAAAGATCCATCATTCGATCCACCATCGTGGCGAGATTGACAGCAGTGGGGCGGCAGTTTCTGACAGAAGGTGCGACCTCTTTCAGACGTACTCGAACATCAGAAGAGTTCTTTAAATCTCGTGTCGCCAGACAAAGTGCGTATGCCCCAGCAACTCCTATTGCAGGAGCGCCGCGTACCGCCAGCTTGACGATGGCATCCAGCACTTGTTGTGGAGATTTTAAATCTAGAATCACATTTTGGTGTGGAAGAAGTGTTTGATCGAGGAGCAGCAGAGTGCCATCGATATCTCCCTCCCATTTCAAAGTGAAGAAAGAATCAGAGTGCTGAGCTTCGGAATCTGCTTTTTCGTGCGGTGTTTCAGGCAAAGAGCTTCCTTTCTTGGAGGGCATCATGAGAGCAGGGAGACCCTGAAACAAGCGAGACAGAAAAGGACTCATGCGTCTTTATTTATGTGCGCCGATGGAGGGCGTGAACGTTTTGAACGATTTCGCTGGCGTGGTTTTAGGGTAAAAAGGGGACTAACTCGTTAGGAAAAGGAAATCAATCATGAAAATCATTGCCCTTGTTTTAGCCCTGACCACTCTTCTCGTCCCATTCTCGCCCTCAGAGGCGAAGGGCGCGGATTCTATTGTGGATATTGCAGTCGGGTCTGACCAATTCAAGACCCTTGTAGCCGCAGTCAAGGCTGCGGGTCTGGTAGAGGCTCTCGCTGGACCTGGACCTTTTACTGCTTTCGCGCCGACCGACAGCGCCTTTTCTCGTATCGATAACGATACTCTTCAGTTTTTACTCAGTGATAGGGGACTTCCTGAATTGCAAAACATCCTCAAGCACCACGTCGTGGCTGGACGCTTTGACTCCAGCGCTCTCGTTGGACTTGATCAGGTAGAGACCTTGGCGGGAACTGCTCTTGAGCTGAGCTCTGTCCGGGGACGAGTTATCGTGGGTGAAGCCGCTGTTGAGGCCGCAGACATTGTAGCCAGTAACGGTGTGATCCACGTCATCGATCGTGTGTTGCTTCCTCCTCCGTTGGAACGCGCTGTAAACACACTTCTTTCTGCCGCCATCGAGAGAGGTGTTCCTCTGTTCAATGATGGCTCTCCTGAAGCGTGCTGTGCCGTATATGTCACCGCCCTCGAAGCACTTGTGTTGGGAACTGGTTTCGACCTTTCTGATAGCGAGCGCAAAACTCTGAGGGGTCGTTTAGTGGAAGCAGAAAAAATGACAGACGTAAGAGCTTTGGCCTGGGAGTACCGTGGATTAATCGACGCTGTTATTCAGGGAAACCTCAAAGTCGCTTCGACTCCGGTGATTGAAGATGTCAGCGGAAAGTCACTTTTCACGTTCGAAAGCTCCGATCAAGTTCGCCGCTGGAGAACCGTTCTTGACGGCGTCATGGGTGGACAATCGACCGGAAAGATTAGCCACGCTGGAAGCACGTTGGTTTTCGAAGGGAATACCTCCCTCAGAAACAACGGTGGTTTTTCGTCTATGAGAACGAGCCTTCCCAAAAAATCTCTCGACGGATTTTCCGCTTTGCAAGTTCGAGTCAAAGGAGATGGCCGCACCTACATTCTGGGGTCGAGAGGATCTTCGGGAGCCGGTAGAGATTCCTACTGGGCTCGTTTTGACACAGTGGCTGGAGAATGGATCACGGTGACTGTCCCCATCGAAAAGATGGAGCGTCACTTCTTTGGTCAAAAGCTGCCGGGGAAGATCGACCCGAGTCAGATCGGTGGGCTTGACTTTTACATCTACGACAAAAAAGCAGGTTCATTCCGCTTAGAGATCGACAGCATCGTGGCAGTGCCTTCAGTGGAGGCGGATATCGCCTTCGGTAACAGCCCGATCTAAACTTGACACACACCTCTTCGGGTTAACTCCCGAATCTTGACGGCGAGAGTTCTCTATTTAGGACTCTCGCCTATTTTTTGTTCCAGGCGGAATCGAAAGTTTTGAAATCTGTGAAGCAGCAAGGATAACTCATGTTTTTCACGCGGAATCTGGCACGGAATCTGACTTGGAATTCGACGTGGATCTTGAGTGTCTTCAAATTGCTGCTGGATGGTCAGCACGTTGATATTGTCACCATGGTATTTGACGTGATTTATATCTTGAGGCTGTAAAAACAGTGATGTTTCTGGGGGGAGTGGTTTTTTCCTAGCGACCCAAAAGGTCCGGGCTTGGAGACGGCTTAACCACGATTTCAGGTTGGGGGCCGGGGATCCGTGGTGAGGTATCAATACGTGATCGATCGGACCCGTGATCAAAGAAGCGGAGAGCACCCCTGATTGGGCATCTCCGCTGGTGAGAATGTAGGTCTCCTTCCAACGAATCAAGATCAGTGGTGACATATCGTTGATTTGAATCCCGGCAATAGGAGGTTGTTCTGCGCTGATAACGAAAACCTCGAATGAGCCGATTCTGAATCGGTTTCCGTCTGTGATCCATTTGAGTGGGACCGAATATTTGTTCGCCAAATGGATGAGAGATTGCCCCTGCGGTTGAGATCGGTAACTGTCGGCCAGAAATATACAGTCCAGCGTATTCGCTGCGATGAGGCCAGGAACCGCACTCTGGTGGTCGAGATGGGGGTGAGAAATGAAGAGTCCCCGAAGTCTTTTCAAGTTCATTTTCCAAAGTTGGCGTTGAATGAATTCGGTCCCGCCGTCATGTGCGGAAGTGTCGCCTGCATCGAAGAGCAGTGCATCATTTCGATCGGTCAAAAGAAAAGCTTGCCCTCTTCCTCTAGAGAGGAGAGACAGAGTTACGCCCTCTTGGGCAAGGGACCGTACGCGCGTGCCTCGCCTTGCGAGTAGAAGGAGTAATTGCGCGATCTGGTGTCGTCTTGTCAAAAGCATGACACTGCTGATGAAT
>JAACCY010000101.1 GCA_009937185.1 Planctomycetia bacterium | reverse complement strand
TATTCCAAGATTTGATCGCAGGCAGTGGATCTCGCCTTGTGAGAAATGAGATCCATGTCAGTCTCAATGGTGCCGGAGGTCATACAGACCTCTTCGGTGGCTATGTGAGCGATGGTGACGAAGTTGTCGATCATCACACAACTATTGAGCATGCCGTTGCAGATTGCACGAGCAGGGAAATCTATCGTGGCGTTTTGGGAGGGAAATCCCGAGGAGCGTTCACAGGAATGATCCATGTTCATCAGGATGCTCAGAGAACCGATGCTAAACAATCTAATGACGCGATATTGCTGTCGCGGAGTTCTGAAATGAATACGAGACCTCGTCTCGAAATCTACGCTGATGATGTGAAATGTACTCATGGGGCCACAGTAGGTGAGCTCGATGAAGGAGCATTGTTTTACCTCAGAAGTCGGGGTGTCTCTCTTGAAGAGGCTCGTCGCATGATGGTTCGCGCATTTACAGCTGAAGTTTTCGAGGAGATTGAAAATGAGGGTCTTCGGGAGCAGATCGTCGAGCAACTTCAAGCTGCGATGCCTGCTTCTGAATGTGTCACCTGAGATTGAAGAGGATTAGTGGATCAATCGAAGTCTTCAGAGATAAATCTGGAAGTGATTCGAAGGCATTTTCCTGCCCTCGATCAAAAAGTTCATGGTGAAAAATTAGTCTACCTCGATAGCGCCGCAACGACTCAAAAGCCTCTTGAGGTGATTGAGGCTGTGGATTCTGTTTATCGACAAGATTGTGCAAATGTTCACCGAGGAGTTCATACACTCAGTGAACGAGCGACTGCTCGATACGAAGATGTACGTAACAAGGTCGCGAAGTTTCTGGGTACCGAAGAGTCCCGCGAGGTGGTCTTCACCCGTGGTGTCACAGAAGCGATGAATCTTCTGGCGAATTCTTTGGGTAGTGGCGATCACGCCTTGGTCCCTGGGGATGAAATCGTCATTGGAACCCTCGATCACCATGCCAATATTGTTCCTTGGCAAATGCTATGCGAAAACAACGGTACTGTTCTGAAGGTGATACCTTGCGACGACCAGGGAGAACTTGTCCTGTCGGAATTAGATTCTCTGGTAACGGATCGTACGAAAGTGGTCTCGATCGGCCATGTTTCAAATGCGATAGGAACTGTTAACGATATCGACCGTATTTTCGCAGCAGCGAAGAAAGTGGGAGCGGTAACAATTTTAGACGCTGCTCAATCTGCTCCTCACATGTCCATCAATCCCCTCGACATCGGTTGTGACTTCCTAACATTTAGCGGGCACAAGACCTATGGGCCCACAGGAGCAGGTGTCCTTTGGGGTAAACTTGAAAAACTGGAAAAACTTCCGCCTTGGCAGGGCGGTGGAGACATGATTAAAACCGTTTCATTTGATCGAAGTAGTTATGCCGAGGTGCCTTGGAAATTTGAAGCGGGCACACCGGATATCGCTGCGGTCATCGGAATGGGAGCGGGCCTAGATTTCTTGGATAATGTTGGCCGTTCACATGTCAAAGCTCACGAAGACGCTCTGTTGGAATCAATGGAGTCAAAACTTCGAAATATTGAAGGTGTTCGGGTCGTTGGTGAGCCCTTGAAGCGCTCATGTTGTATTTCATTTACTCTTGATGGGATCCACCCGCATGATGCTGCAACAATCATGGATCAATCAGGAGTGGCTATTCGTGCAGGGCATCACTGTGCTATGCCGTTAATGAAGCGATTGGGTTTACCCGCAACAATTCGTGCTTCGGTAGGAATGCATAATGGCGAAGACGACATCGATGCTCTTGTCGATTCCATTAAAGCGGTCAGGGAAATATTCGCATGAATGATCTGAGAGAACTTTACCAGGAACTGATCATCGACCATTCAAGGTCTCCTAGGAATCATGGCAAACTGCCGCATTCTAATTTAGAGGCCCGAGGCCATAATCCTTTATGTGGTGATGAAATCGATATGGAAGTGCTTCGCAATGATGATGGAGTTTTGGAGTCGATCGGATTTACTGCGACAGCGTGTGCTATTTGTACCGCTAGTGCATCCATCATGACCGAGACTTTGAAGGGCAAAGAAGAAAAGATTGCCCGTGAGATTTTTGCAGAGTTTCATGCGAAAGTCACAGGAGAAGACTCAGTTTCTTATCCTGATGAGCTAATGAAGCTGGAAGTTTTTACAGGAGTGAAGGATTACCCTTCCAGAGTAAAATGCGCAACATTAGCTTGGCATACATTGATACAAGCATTGAGTGGGGATTCTAGAGAGGCTTCAACAGAATGAATGATTCGATCGAAAGCGAAAATATTGAGCCGAAAAGCGAAGCAGATTTGAGGCCTGCTGGGCTGCAGGCTGAAGACGGTACTCTTGAGGATCTGATCGTCAAGGCTATTGAAACTTGTCACGATCCAGAGATCCCGGTCAATATCTATGAATTAGGTCTGATCTATCATGTTCGAATCGCTGAAGATTCTTCCGTCGATGTTGAGATGACTCTAACGTCCCC
The DNA here is from genome assembly GCA_009937185.1 of Planctomycetia bacterium. Classification (GTDB taxonomy): domain Bacteria; phylum Planctomycetota; class UBA8108; order UBA1146; family UBA1146; genus UBA12191. Next base: position 2,102 of record JAACCY010000101.1, on the reverse strand, counting down.
TGCGTGCCCTGTGGCAGGAACACTACCTGTCGAAGTTGAGCAAAAGGTCAGTGCGGTGGAAGGTGTCAATAGTTGTGTAGTAGGAGTTGTCTGGGATCCACCTTGGACAAAAGATCGCATGACTGAAGGCGCGAAGCTTCAACTGGGAATGTTCTAGTTCTTATTTTCCATTGCGGCTAATAAGAGTCTGGCTGTTTCCCCGTGTGGAAGTCCTGACATTATTTTTGAAATCCTATGAAGTAATCTCATGGCCATGAGCGGATTGGTTTTCGCTACCGTCTTCGCTCTGCGTAACATCTGAACGCCCTTGCCCTTATAAGGGTGGTATCGATCTTCCCATATCTTTTTTATTCGTGGACTAAAGTTGGGGATGAGATTGAGAGCAATCGAAAGTTCTGCGCATCCTTTTTCTATATTGTCTTCTTCGTCGAATTTTGCAGCTCTTTCTAAGCGTGTCATTAAATACGTGTATTGAAGTCGAGTAGGGGCGGTGTCTGGTCTTCGCTCCGTGAGATATTTACCCACCTCTTGCGCTCCACGAAATGGGAGATCTTGTGGGATCGGGATCGCTTTATATTCGGCACCCTCAAGAAGGAAGATTGCGGGTAACAGTTGAGGAATCGTTAGTCCTTCGACCCACGATTCTGAAGACTGATGATCTTTGCAATCGCTCACTCCAGACAACGGACAAGAGTCGTCTTCTTTGTTTGGGGTCGTTGTTTCAGTGTTTTTTTTCGTATGAGTGTTTCCCTTTAAGTCGGGAAGGCATACGAGGACTGGAACTCCATTCTCTTCAAGAGCTAATCTCATTTTTGGGTCGTTGAGGTGTTGATTAGCTCACTGCTGACACACGGGGTCGCCGTCTTTCAGGATGACCATAATCAGGGGGACATTTCGGTCTTCGGCCTCTGTCTTCGCTGCCTGAATTCTTGAACCTGCCCAAAAACTCTCGATTTTATTTTCCGGGGCGTTCTTACTCTTCGCCGGTAAATCATCATCGGTGGAAATTGTGATGGATGCGAGCATGAACATGATAGGCAAGAACAAGGGGGATCTCCGATCAAATGAATCTTGTTCTAATAATAGCACTGCAGTTGTACTTAGTATCAGGTCGGATATTCCGCCAGATCAGAGCTGGGAAAAATTACCTACACGAATTCGAAAGAGTGGGGATCCTTCGAATGGAAACGTTTTTATGCGAGTTGAGGATTGTGATTTTGTGCTGATTTAAGTACTGAGCGGACGATTCCTGAGTGCCTTGTGAAGTGCTCTGGGCCACTCTCTTCCATTGAGTAATTTACCAATGATGGTGTTTCTGACAAATAAGTCATAGGTGATCAATCCCATCAGAGTTGTCACTAAGAGAGAGATCAGGAATTTTGGGCCGCTACCCCAGTCGCTTTGAGCCATGAAGCCCGGGGTCCATATGGTGAAGGGGAGATGGAAGATATAGATCCAATAGGAAGCATCTACGAAGTAACGCACCGCCGGAATCTCATAGGACATCATTTTCTGAAACAGTCCGATGAAGCCCCAAATCGATAACCAGATGATCCAGGCCGTTAAAACAGCAGTAAGAAATCGACCTACATCTGTAGTGACCGCATCCACTTCAAATGCTGCACTCAGCCACCATAAAAACAGAATGGGAAGGCTGACGAGGTTGATTACGATGCGTGGAAGAGTGCCCACTTTCTGAATAAGATCTCGTCGGTGCCATAGAGACCACCCACAGAGATACAGAAACCCATACGTCATGAAACTCGTCAGCTCTGGTTTCCAAGATACTCCTGTTTGAAGTATTCCTGGAATCTCCAAGTCCATGAGCGCCCATGCGATGGGGAGGGACAAGATGATACTGGATCCAGGTAGGGCGAGAATACGAGAGATGATGACACTGGGTTTCCACGAATGTGGGATGACACTTGTGATGCCGAGCAGAAGATATCCAAGGAATGAATAAATCAGTAAATAGTAAAGGAACCACATGTGGATCGTTATTGGTGGGAAAAAAACTTCGATGGGAATCTCTTGGAGTATTACCAAAGCTTGTTCAACCCCGGAATTTTTGGAGGTATTTGCAAAAATGAATCCAGACATTG
>JAACCY010000100.1 GCA_009937185.1 Planctomycetia bacterium | reverse complement strand
GATTGACTACCACAGAACGGTGTTGACCGATGCCAACGTGGTCAAAGAACTCATTCGTGAGGATATCCACGAACTTCGGGAAAAGTTTAAAGACGATCGCCGGAGCGCTATCGAAGAAGCCGCAGAAGAGATCAACTACGCAGACCTGATCGCCGAAGAGGAAGTCGTTGTGACCCTCACCCATCAGGGTTTCGTCAAGCGTACTCCGCTGACCAACTATAGATCCCAGGGACGTGGTGGTACCGGTGTTTCCGGAGGATCTGTGCGTGATGACGATTTCGTCAAAAGCATCTTTGTCGCGGGTACCCATGACACGCTGCTGCTCTTCTCGGACCGAGGCAAGGTGTACTGGCTGAAGGTTTACGAGTTGCCGGATATGTCCCGAACATCTAAGGGTAAGCCGGTTGTTCATATGGTTCAGTTAGAGAAAGAAGAGAAGATCCTGAACATGATCCGTGTGGAGGAATTCGATGACAGAAATCTCGTTTTCGCCACGCGTTTGGGCAAGGTCAAGAAAACAGCCCTAGAAGCCTACTCCCGTCCGAAGAAGAACGGAATCAAGGCGATCAAGATCAACGAGGAAGATGAGCTGATCGGTGTGAATATCACATCCGGTACTGAAGAGATCATTCTTTCAACGGCGACCGGGATGGCTATTCGGTTTAACGAAACTGATGTGCGTCCTATGGGAAGAGATGCAGCGGGCGTCAACGGTATCGGGATTGGCGAAGCCGATCGCGTCGTTTCTATGACGATCGTTATCGATGGCGGAGCCTTGCTCACTATTTGCGAGAATGGTTATGGAAAGATGACTGATTTTGGTGCTTACCGAACCCAGAGGCGGGGCGGTAAGGGCCTGATCGATATTCGTACAACGGCGCGAAACGGCTCCGTTGTTTCCGCTCGAACTCTCTCTGGTGACCGCGATGCGATGATGATGACTTCTGAGGGAATGCTCGTTCGAATTTCGCTGAAAGATGTGAGACCGATCGGACGGAATACCCAGGGTGTCAGATTGATCCGGGTGAAGAGTGGCGACAAAGTCATCGGCTTGGAATTGGTGGATGCAACCGACGGCCAAGAGGACGCAACCGATGGTCAAGAGGAAGTCAACCCCCCGAGTGAGTAACTCTTTATAAATCTACTTCCAATTGGGTGGTAGATTCCGACTCACTTTCATGGCATATCATCAAACTGCTCTCTTTAGATTTTCATAGAACTGATTTGGTTCTTGAGGATCTAAAGAGAGCGGGTCGTCGTTAGCGATTCGGGCGTTGTTCTGAATCTGTTTTCACGGCCTCGTTGGGACGCAGCAATTTGTGCACACCAACGATTTGAAAACGACGCCAATTTGACACGATGCCGTAGGGGGAATTCGGGAGGATACTGGAAGCGGCTCGCAAATTATTTGTGTACAGATGTGGTTGAGTTTTGAGCTCGCTACTCTGTTAGGGGGAACATGTTTCTGGGGGTGGGGAATTCCCGGGACATGACAATTTCAGGAAATCGCTGACAAAGTGGATGCTAAGGGGACCCCATCGAGGTTTTCCTGGTAACTCTTCCACCGAGTCGCACAATTTCTTCAAGGAGAAAGATCTCGCTTGTGCGGGAACTGGAACAGGGACCAAGGAGTCTTTGCTTCATACCGGCCCATTGGGTTAAGCGCTGCGCGATCGTTTGAATATGAATACAGAAGCAAAATCGCTGGTTGTGCAGAGCGATGGGACCTTGTTGCTCGAGGTCCATCATCCTTCTGCGAAGCGGTTACGACATGAACTTGCGGCCTTCGCTCACCTGGAGAAGAGCCCTGAGTATTTTCATGAATATCGTATTTCACCCATCTCGTTATGGAATGCGGCTCAGTCCGGCTGGAGCCAGGAAAAGATCCTGACTCTGTTGGAGGACAACGCGCGCTACCCAGTCCCCAAAGCTTTGCACGACATGGTCGGCAAGGCTTTGGAGAGTTTCGGTAGGTTTGAGCTGATCCGTGCCGAAGATGGGGAATCTCTCATCCTTCAGCCTTCTCGGGAAGATGATGATTTCTTGAGTCAGTTGGCGAATAGGCCTTCTCTGACCGAGATATTAAAGCAACCTGGGGACGGCAATTCCTACAGCATTGATCCTGGGCACCGAGGGGCTCTCAAAGTTGCCATGATTCGCAACGGGTTCCCTATCGCTGACCGTGCGGGTTTCCGTACCGGCGCGGCTGTGGATCTCCACTTCCCTGAGGAATCTGAGTTTTCCTTACGTAATTACCAATCGGAGTCGGTGGATTCTTTCTTCTCTGATCAGGGCGGCGGAGGAGGATCCGGAGTGGTCGTTCTTCCGTGTGGGGCTGGGAAAACCGTAGTTGGTATCGGCCTCATGGAGAAGCTCAAGTGCCAAACCTTGATTCTCGCCCCCAACATCACGAGTGTTCGTCAGTGGCAAAAGGAAATCGTCCGATGGACCAATCTGACGGAAGATCAGGTGGCTGAATATTCTGGTGCACGTAAGGACATCGCCGCTGTGACAGTGGCGACATACCAGATCACGGCACACAGAAAATCAAAGACTGAAGACTTCACACACCTCGATCTTTTCGCTGATCATGACTGGGGTCTGATTATCTACGACGAGGTTCATATGCTTCCGGCTCCGGTTTTCCGCTTCACAGCAGAGATCCAAGCTCGCAGAAGACTTGGGCTGACAGCGACACTCGTGAGAGAAGATGGTCGTGAAGATGAAGTCTTCACCCTCATCGGGCCTCGTATCTACGATATGCCATGGCGAGATCTTGAGCGTGAAGGATTCATCGCCAAGGTACGTTGCGTTGAAGTCCGCCTCGATCTCCCAGAAGAAGAGAGAGATATATATCTCGCGGCAGACCGCCGGCACATGTTCCGGATCTCTTCTGAAAACCCGATGAAACTACAAAGGCTTCAAAAAATATTGGAGCGTCACGAAGGTGACCGCATCCTTGTGATCGGTCAGTACTTGAGGCAGCTCAGAGATGTTGCGCGGTCCACTGGAGCGCCGCTCATCACGGGCCACACGCCTCAGGATGAACGAGAGCGTCTCTACGCGGCCTTTAGAAGCGGCGAAGTTCCCGTCCTCATCGTCAGTAAGGTCGGCAATTTTGCAGTGGACCTTCCGGATGCCTCCGTGGCGATTCAGATTTCCGGGACGTATGGTTCGCGCCAAGAAGAAGCGCAGCGTTTAGGGAGAGTGTTGAGGCCTAAATCCGATGGCAGAGAAGCTACTTTCTATTCTCTGGTGACTCGGGATTCTCGAGACCCAGACTTTGCCCACAAAAGACAACGATTTTTAATGGAGCAGGGATATCAATATGAAATCGAAGAGCAAGAGGAGGTGCTGAGTTGAGCGCCGTTGAAAACTTTCTTCGTGGATTGAGAAAAGCAGAGCTGCAAACGATCCATCAATTCTGGCTACCAGGTGAATCTGTCCAGGTGCGGGTTGAAGATCTCAGGTACCGCATCGAGGAAACACTCGTGAGCGGAGAAGGCATTCACGAAAGAGTGGAGCGACTGAGCTCTACCCAAAAAAGGCTGATTCAGGATGTGTTGTCACGTCCCGACTCGAAGGCCCCTATTTCTGAAGTCCAAGAAGGGTTGGCCCATTGTGGCGCTTCGAGAATCGAAGTCGAGTCCACGGTTCGCCAGCTGACCGAGCGAGGATTTGTATCACGCAGACGAGAGAAAAAGACGAAGGGACCTGAGATTCTGGAGAACCCGAAAGAGCTGGCGACCCACCTTTCGAAAGCCCTGAAAATAGGTGAGACCGTTATTTCTGGCGCTGACGGAATCAGTTTCCGTATGCTTCCGGAAGCACCGGACATGGTTGCGATGGGGATCGAAGAGCGTATTCAGAAATTAGAAGACCCCCTTCTCACCGAACTGGGCATGCGGGCTTTGAAAAACAGAGGAGTTCTCGATCTCGATTCGGATGAGATCGTCGAGCACCTCGAGTCTGAAGGCGTCGAAGAAATCGACGAGGAGGCGTGGGCGAACATGCTAGAGGAAGCAGGCGTGGGCACTATTGGAAGTGTGCGCTTGCAAGATTACGGCATTACGCTCCCCGAGCCTTCTTTGGTGATTTTCCAAGAATGGATGAAAGCTCGCTCGGAAATTTCGATAAAGCAGGAAGTCAGCCCCGATGTCATTCTTGAATCGGGTGTTGATCTACTGATCGATATTGAACGCCTTACCCTTCACATCGAACAGGAACCGATTCGACTGACTCGGTCAGGCAGTTTCCCAAAGAGGCTTGCCGAACAATTGAGGCGCAACTTCGCCATGGAGCGTCTCACAGATCATCTTGAGGGAGACACCGTCACCCGAGTGTTGCGAGTCGCGATGAAGCTGGGTCTTGTTGAGAACTTTGCCGGCGAATTGCGGATCAACGATCGCAGGCTAGAGGCCTGGAGAGGACTCGATTTCCGTCGAAAAACAGAAGTCGTTCTCCAGCGTTTTCTGGAAGAGAGCGCGGGAGCGCGCTGGTCTTTCCATCAGGAAGCGATGCGCAGCATTCTGTTAGATACTCTCCGTGAACATGCGACTGAAGGCTGGGTGAACCTCGATGGAGTCATCGATAACGTCGTCAGTACGTATCTCCTTGAGCTTGAAGAAAGAGAAGTCTCCAACCTTTTAAGACAAAGGCGCGAAGAAGATTTCTCCAGAGATCGCTTACAGTGTCCAGTCCTTCGATTGGGCACCGATCTCGCATTTTGGATCGTCAATCGCATGCTCAGTTTGGGTATGTGTGAAATCGGAATGTTGGAAGGATCTCTCAGTTCGCTGATGTTGACCGACCTTGGTCGATACCTTCTCGGTATTGAAAGCTCACCTGCTGAATGTCGAGTGCTGGTCAATCCAGATTTCGAAATCATGTTGATCACTGAAGGTATCGAAGGAATGGCGCTGGAACTTCAGCTGGCACGCTTTTCTGAGCGTCACTCAGCAGAGCGCATCCGTAGATACAGAGCCACTCCTGAATCGATGCGGCTAGGTGTCAGGGCAGGATTCCAGGTGGACGAGGTTCGCCAGGTTCTTGAGTCTGCTAGCGATCACCCATTGCCAGATCCAGTGATCGTGGCGATTCGTGACTGGGGCCGAGATGTGGACTGGATTCAGGCCAGTCCTGCTATCCATTTGTCAGGATTGAAGCCGGATCGCTACAAGCAACTCATTGATATTCTCGATGAAGAAAAAGTGAACTATTTAGAGCTGGGTCGAAAAGAAGTCTTCGTGACAGGTCAGAGTGCACAGTTTTCTAAGGGTCAGTTGCCGACATTCTTTGATCGCTTGAAGGAGGAAGGTTGGCTTGTCCGATTGGATGGCATTTCGCCACCCGATGAACGAAACGGAACAGATGGACGGAATGGCGAATGAGTGATTCTGCGGGAGCGACCCTCGACCCAAGTACCCTAGGGGTTTCCATTGAACTGATTCACCTTCCGATTCAGGTGAGCCTGGATCATCTGAAGGAGATCTATATGGAGGTCTCTGGTATTTGTGGATACGAAAACTTCACCCGGGTGGGTGACGGTGCTCGCCTAGAAACAGCAGCGTCTCCGGAGGAGGGCGCCTCTAGGGTTACTTTTTCTAGAGACCGCATCACCTTTCAAGAGGAAGGTGCGACGGTGGGGTCAGACCTACTGACTCGGAAAATTCATGAAGTCGTTCGTTCGTTGGCGAAAAGGGTTCAAGTCCCTGTGATCGTTGCTCGTACCCGAAATCATCGGACGCTGATTAGCGTTCCGGGTGAAGCGACCGCTTCTGACTGGCTTTCCTTGAGCGTCATTAATGTTGAGCAAGAGGCTTACAACCCACTCGGTCGTCCCGTGAGGGCCTCGGGGATTCGGCTGCAAATGCCCGCCCAAAAGAATGATGAAGCGATGCATCTATTGCGCATCGAGGAGTGGTTGAAGAACCCTCGACTTCTATTCGTAGAAGACACGGCCACTTGGAGAGCGCCGATGCCCCTCGATCAAATATCGAGGCTCGCCGGAGATTTCAAGGAAGCCGAAGAGTTGATGGTGGTCAACATTCCGACGTGGCTCGCTAGCCTTGAGGGCGCATCCGCGCTGTGCCCATCGCCATCTCTGAGTCTCTTGCGGGCCGGCTCATTTGGCTTCCAGGGAAGACTCGATGCCGATGGGAGATCTCCCACAGACTCCGGGTCAAATTCGGGCACTTCGATCAGGGACTCAATCTTTTCCTTGAATCCTTTGAGGTCATCATCCTCTTGAAGTTCCAGAATATTTTCAGGAACCGTATCTCCGAATTCAAGACCACCTTGATGGATCACGAGATCGTACGAATCTTTTGAGAGACGTTTGGTGAGGCCTTTTTGATTGCCGACAGCATCGACTCTGAGGCCTAGGGCGGCGGCTTCGTCGAAGCAACGATTTCTAAGTTCAGAATCGACGCAGGCAATAAGAAGTTTTGGTCCTGTCATAGTGGCTCCTTTAATCCCAAACGCGCACGCTGACGGTGCGTTGATGGGGTTTTGTTCGATGTTCGAAAATGAAGACACCTTGCCAGGTGCCGAGTGCGAGACGCCCATCTTTAACAGGCAGCTGCTCGCTGCTGCGAGTGATGGCTGCCTTTAAATGTGAAGGCATGTCGTCCGGTCCTTCAGAAGTATGTGTGTATTCCGGGTCGTTTTCCGGAGCAACCTTGTCGAACCATCTCATGAGGTCGTCTTTGACAGAGGGGTCCGCATTTTCTGTAATGAGTAGGCTAGCACTCGTATGCAGAATGAAAACAGAGCAAAGGCCACTCTCGACATCTGCCCTGCGAATACACTCCCTCAGAGGCTCCGTGATTTCGTGAAGGCCCTTTCCTGGGGTTTGGAAGGTCAGGTCTTCGCCGTACATAGGAGCCTTTCGAGGTGCGTGAGCTGTGTTCTTGGATTAATCTACGCCAGAGATGAAGGAAAGGCCAACCTTGATGAGTAATAACGCACCAATCTGTACGGCGACTCTTTTATTGTGTGTATTTGTAGCCGGCTGCACAGGTGATCCAAATTCTGCAGTTTCGGGCAAATCGGATACTTGGTCAGAGGTTCCCGAAGACCCGCTTCCGCGTATTGTCGACAACGCTCCTGGGGAGAATCATTTCGATACAGTGGTTCAGTTGACAGATGGCGGGGTGAATAGAGGTCCCGTATTTTTGGAGAATGATCTCAGGGTTCTTTTTTCGAGTATTCGCCCACCCCATTCTAACGCACGCAGTTATACGATGTTTGTCGACACTTCGGGTTTGCGCGAAGAGACTGAAGAAGTCACTCAACCTGCGTTGTCCGTAAGGGATGCAAAATCAGAAGAAGAAATCCGCTGTTTTACGGCTCTGATGGGAACGGGAGGCGAGGGGGTATTTCTTGGCCGTTTCCCACATTCCAAAGGCAATGCAACAGAGGTTTTTGTGGCGATCGGTTCAGCAGAGCCTCGGATAGTCAGCCAAGAAGGGCAAACCGCAGGAGCCCCCGCGTTGACCCCGGATGGACGTTACTTGGTATATACCGGCGAGACGTCTAAGGGTGAGTTCGATCTGTATGTGCATGACTTAGAGCAAGGACTCACAGAAAAAATTACAACGACCGCAGGGTTTGATGGCGACGCTGCTTTTTCGAAGGATGGAAAAAGGTTGCTCTTCGTTTCGCAAAGAAGTGACGTGGACCCTGAAGAGTACAATATTTTCGTGGCTGATTGGTTGCTTACCTCGGAATGAGAGAGATCCACAATTCGGTGGTCTTGCCCGGTGTGATCTCGCCAATAACAACGTTTTCCCCCCATTGGGGATGTGTTGCCTGGATTGAATATTTCCCAGGAGCAAAGTAGTCGCTTTGATATACTCCGCCCGCATCGGAAAGAACTCTACGTAAGGGCGCGCGTGCAGATTCGTCGGCGACGATAGCTTTGATATTGAGGACTACGCCCGGTAGAAACATGCCGTTAACGTTACTTACTCTCCCTGAAAAAGTGCCCGGTTCTTTATCGAGTAATATAGTGAACTCGCCAGGCCCTTCTTCGGGCATGGTGAAAACTTGGCCCGTCGTTAATAAGGGGGCTTCGTTTTTCCTATTGGCAGTGATGTCGAAGTAGTAAGTCGCACCCGATTGAAGAATGTTGAGATTCGTAAACTCGCTCGCTTTTGAGTGATGAATCGTTCGGCCTTCGCGCCGAAGGCGAACCATGGCATCCCCCATAGGAAGGCCATTCGCGCTCTGAATATTGAGCACGAAAGGCTGCGCTGGCATGAGCGAAAAAGGTTTCCGAATTCCAATTTTGTCGCCGGGGATGATGATTTGCCACGAGTATTCTTGATATCCGGGATACTTGATCTGAACCGTTGCCATACCCTCTGATAGCCCAGGGATGTTGAATTTGCCCCTAGGTCCTGCTGTGGCCTCTGAATTGTCAAGCATAGCGTTGACGACTTTGACTTCTGCTCCCTCGAGCGTCACCCCGTCTCCTATCGCGAACCCTTCAAGTATGCATCCGGCAGGAAGAATGAAATCTCTTCCCAGCGTTTCACCTTTGATGGCCGTTAAATCATCGAAGTACGCATTCGCATGTGTGTCAGATCGAACGATAACAGAGAACTGCATCGGCGGGATTTCGGCACTAAATCTGCCTTCTTGGTCAGCGGTGATCGTTCTCTTCCAGCCATTGGCGCTTCTGATTTCGAGAGTCGCTCCCGGAAGCGGCTTTGGGTCTGGAAGCTTCCTTCCTTGAAGGACAAATTCATAACCTCTGACTTGTCCGCTGAAGGTGCCCGATTTTCCGAGTTTATAAAATCCATTGTTAGTGAGTCGGGTTGTCAGCCTGTAGTAACCGGGAGCATCGATGTGTGCGAGGCCAGTGCCATTCTCTGGTATTCTTAGGAAGAAAATATTTTCGTTTTTGTCGAACGAGACGATATCCAGAACGGTGTTATTGGGCCCTAGAATTTGAACCGTTCCGTTGAGAACGGGAATCGATCCCCCTTGTTCAAAGACATAACCCATGTTGCTGGTGTGTTCTCCGAACAAACGATAGACACTCTTCTTACCTATGGATGTCATCGTTGTGGATTTGGGCACAGCAATATTGAAGACGAGGAAGCCTGAGACGGAAAGCAATACGAAAGCGAGGAGGAGTATCATCCCGAATGGAATTTGGCCATTTTCAGAACGGTTCAAGGAATCACCTGTACTTCATCTATTCCTAGGGCGGACTGTATTCGTGTGGAGTGTTGCTGGGCTTTTTTACGATCAGTAAATCTTCCGGAGAGAACACGATG
>JAACCY010000099.1 GCA_009937185.1 Planctomycetia bacterium | reverse complement strand
ATGCGATCTATCAGACGAAGGAGTTTCGTTTTGTCCGTTGAAAATGAATGCTCCGGATCTAGACCTGTGATCAATAGGCGTGAAATGCTTTCTCACTGTGCTCAGGGTTTTGGTGCGGTGGCGTTGACGACATTGCTGGGTGACCAACTCCTGGCGGGGAATGATCCCATATTCAAGGGAGCGCTGGATGTCGGTGGAGTCGCAGCAAGTCATATCCCGCCGCGGGCACGATCGGTCATATTCCTTTACATGGATGGTGGCCCGAGTCAGGTGGATACCTTCGATCCCAAACCTGCTCTTGAAAAATATGATGGGCAACCGTTCCCAGAAAAAACGGAACGTACTCAATTCAATAGTGTCGGAAATACATTGCGATCTCCTTGGGAGTTTCAACGCTATGGGGAATGTGGACATTCGATCAGTTCCCTGTTTCCAAATGTGGCGAAAAGTGCTGACGATCTATTAGTGATTCGATCGATGACGAGCAAGTTCAGTGAGCATACGAATGCAAACTACTTTTTGCACACCGGATTAGGTCTTTCGGGTAGGCCCAGCATGGGGGCATGGGTGAGCTACGGGTTGGGGAGTCTGAATCAGGATCTCCCGGGCTTCGTGGTCGTCAATGGCGGATTGGTTCCTCCTGGGGGGGTCGATGGTTTTTCGAGTGCTTTTCTGCCTGCGAGTCATCAGGGTTCCATCGTTCTTCCCCGGGAAGAAGCACTGGCCAACATCCGTATTCGCGAGGGGGAAGAGCGGCAGCGACGCAAATTAGATTTGCTCGCCCGACTCGATCACCTCGGTCTTGAATCTGCGGGACAAACAGAGGCGATGGAGGGAGCCATCGCACAAGGCGAGTTGGCGTATCGAATGCAAACCTCGGTTCCCGAGTTCTCTGATATTTCTGGGGAGTCGGAAGAGGTTCACGAACTTTATGGGCTCGATCATGAATACGAACCGACGCGGATTTTTGGTCGTGAGTGTCTTCTCGCCCGCCGTCTCGTCGAGCGTGGAGTACGCTTCGTTGAGTTGACCTGTCCCTACGTGGGGACCGATCGTTGGGATCAGCACAGCAATCTCAAGGATGGCCATGAGAAGAATGCCCGTGCCGTCGATCAGCCGATCGGAGCCTTACTGACCGACCTCAAGCGTCGTGGTTTGTTGGAAGACACTCTCGTGGTTTGGGCTGGAGAGTTTGGTCGCACACCCTTTGCTCAGGACAGGGATGGTCGCGATCACAACCCTTATGGTTACACCATCTGGATGGCCGGCGCGGGGGTTCGAGGGGGGCATGTCCATGGAGCGACGGATGATTTTGGTTATCGTGCCGTCGAGAAACCTGTCGAGGTTCATGACCTACACGCGACGATGTTGCATCTTCTTGGGACCGATCACACTCAACTGACCCAACTCTTCGGCGGCCGTGAGCAGAGACTGACCGATGTTCATGGACACGTTCAACACGAATGGCTCGCTTGAGGGGCTATTGCCCCCCATTTTGTTCTTCAGCGATAGTTTCTTTGCCGGCTCCTGCGATGCCGTAGCCCATTCGTTGGGTACCCTCTGTTCCGATCATGATTTCACCCAGTTGTAACATTTCATTGCCATTGAGGAAGGTTCCTAGTTCCTGGATGGTCTCTCCCCCGACGCTTTTGATCTCCCCCATCAAGGCACGTTCTTCCTCTTGGGTGAGATCCAACGCGAGTTGGGCTGTCAGTTCATCCATGACGACCCAACCCTCTTCTAGGGTTTGTTCCAGTTGACGCTGTCGCACGGCATCAAGGGACATCTTGTCAGTGACACTTTGATAAACTTGGGGCAGTCCGTCGCCATATGAATTAGAGAACTTGGCGAACCCCGCAAGAGTGCTTTCGCGTTTGGCTTCGCGCTGGGCCTTACGGACCATATCGATGCCTTGCTCGTCGAGGACCGCCTGAACTGCTTTTTCGACACGGGCGTCGATCTCATCTTCCATTGCAAGGTTCTTTTGACCCGTGGAGGAGAGTTTGCCCGGGGTCTTGGCGAGGAGGGCTTTATTCTGAATTTCGAGGGCATCGACTCTGGCCTGGAGAGTGATCAATTCCGCTTTCCATTCTCGTAGGGAATTCTCAACGTCCGTGTTGTCGATGAGGGTCTCCTGTTGAACTTTAGAAATCGGAGGCTTTTCAATATTGCTCTGTGAATTCCAGAGAGAAAATCCACCTAAGATGACTGCAGTAATCACCAAAGATTTGAAGAGAGGCGTCATCTGAGTTCCTAAACATCGATACATGAGTTGTCGATAACGAGGATCTTCAAGATGCGACACTCTGTCGTATATGTCAAGCACGATGGACGACCTTTTGTCTTAGAGGTCAGTTTGTGGGTATTGAAGGGGTGTTACGCCCCCAGAGACTCGTGATCCATGTGACCACCAACGAGACGAGGAAACCGGGTAACAGGCTGTAGAGTCGCAATCCCGGAATGATCTGAGTCAGTTGATCATTCGCTTCCAAATTTCCCCAACAGAGAACAGTGATCAGTCCAGAGATCATGCCCCCCAATACACCGTTTCGGGTGACCCCTGACCAGTGCAAGCAGAGTAAGAGGGCGGGGCCAAAGGCGGCTCCGAGTCCAGCCCAGGCGAAGAGGACCTTTTTGAAGATGGTGGAGTCTGATTGAAATGAGAGAGCAAAAGCCAATAAACCTACGATCAGGGTCACGATTCTTCCCACCTTGACCAATTTTTCATCACTGGCTTCGGGGTCGATTTCTTGATGATAGATGTCTTCAGTAAAGGAAGAAGAGGTGACCAATAACTGGGAATCCGCAGTCGACATCATCGCCGCGAGAGCTCCACAGATCACGAGCCCTGCCAACCAGCCAGGGAATACGGCTTGGGCAAAACCCGGCATCATCTGTTCTGTGTCTGGGAAAGCGTTGGCTCCGAACCATGCGATGGCTGCTATGCCCATCAATACGGCACCTCCATAGGTCAAGACTCCATAAATGATCGCGATGGTACGAGCGGGTGCTGTTTCTTGAGCAGAATTGAGGCTCATGTACCGGACTGCCAAATGAGGCTGGCCCATATATCCCAAACCGATGGCAAACCCGCTCAGAATCCCTGAAACCAGAACCCAAGAACTTCGTCCGCCGGTGAAGGAGAGCAGCTCGGGGTCGATGACGGTGATCTTCTGGACCATCTCGGAAAATCCACCGAGTTCAATGATGGCGACCAGTGGTAAAGCCACCAGAGTGATCAGCATCAGCCAGCCCTGAATGAAATCGGTCCAAGCCACAGCGAGAAAGCCGCCCAGAAGGGTGTAGGCCACGATCACTCCTGCGCCGAGTGCGGTCCCGATCCAAGGTTCCCAACCAAACGTTCCCTGAAGAGCCTTCCCTGCAGCAACGAATTGGGCACTGACGTAAAAGGTGAAACAAAAAGCGACGATGGCTGTGGAGATAAGGCGGAGGAGGGGGTCTCTTTTTTGTCCGGAGCTTTCGGAAAGTTTCGCTTCGAAAAATCGTGGAAGCGTCAGGGCCTTAAATCGTTCACTTTCTGT
>JAACCY010000098.1 GCA_009937185.1 Planctomycetia bacterium | reverse complement strand
TCTAATGATATTGCAGATGCGGTGGCGATACTTCAGTTCTTGTTCTCTGGTGGAGCGGCGCCTCCGGCGCCCTTCCCGAATGCCGGAATAGACCCGACACCGGATTCGTTAGATTGTAACTTCTAAGGTACCTCTAAAATAAAAGAGCCTGCTTTCTTGATCGAAAGCAGGCTCTTTTTAATTAAGATTTTGGAGGGTTATCTTTGGGAGTCTTCAAGTCTTTTGAGAGCTGCTAATAGATCCCCAGAAGATTTCTGAATGGAATCGCACAAGTAGGAGAGTGACGCATTAGCCTGCTGTACCCTAGCGAGTAGTTGTAACAAAACTCTATGACCTTCTCCTGCGTGTTCACGCCTGATAGCTCTCCATGTTTTATCTTGTTCAGAAGTTAAGGAGAGGCGACCCATGGAAAGTTCAAGTTGCTCGAGTGCTGCGATGACATTCGTCAACGGCATCGCTTGAATCGCGGATTCAATAGGAATGAAATTGTCATCCTTTGAAGGTAGAGATTGAAATTCAGACCATACAGATTCTAGTAAGAGATCCACATTTTGATCCTTATTTGCGTCTGCTTTTGTGATCCTTATCGGTGAAGATCCTGTTTCGATGTGTTCTCTTGTGAATTCGACTCTGTGGACGCCTTGTTTAGCGATAGCAACAATCAGATGGTCAATCGGATCTAGGACTTTTTCGAGAAGCCCTGATAACCCTCTTGCCCCATCTCCAGCCTCTTGGGCTTTTTCTGCAATGGCGGCGAGTGCGTCCTCGGTGAAGTTGAGCTCAATACCGTGAGTGGCCCAAAAATGTATTTTTTGAGGGAGGGCCCCGTCCTTCATTTCCTTGAGAAGATGAACTAGATCTTCCGTGGTCAATTGATTGAGTATCGAGACCTTATTGAAACGGGATGCGAGTTCTTCCCCTAAGCCCAAGGCGACCAGGTCTGATTTTTGAATGAGGTCGCGAATATGAGTAGACTCAGTCGGATCTTCGTCGATCTGGAACCCTATTTTCGAATTTTCATCGAGACGATCTGTGACAACCGCTTGTAGCCAATCGAAATTTCCACTGCAAATAAACAACAATCTTGAAGTGTCTAATTGGCGAACCGGTTCTTCTTTGTGGCGAAGCACCACACCGTCCATCAGGGTGACGATGGCATCTTGTACTGCGATGCCTGGGTCTCCTGGCGAAGAACTACTCCTAAGGCAATGATCAAGTCGATCGATGAGTACGATCCCGTGTTGCGCCAATTTGAGGTCGCCGCCAGTTTTGTGAAGTAGAGCATCGGTGATGCCTTGGAGTGCTTGTCCAGATAGTGCGGGTTGCACAAGAGAAGAGGCATCGACATGAATCCACGGGATTCCCAAGAAGTCTGCGGTTTTTCTGACGAGGAATGTTTTACCAACGCCCTCGGGGCCCGCGAGTAGGAGATGTTGTCCCACAGGACTAATTTCAGGGAACAGATGTTGATTCAGATAGTGATTGTAGGCAGCGACGGCAATCTCTCTTTTGGCGTGTTCTTGACCACGGACATGCTGTTCCAGATGATTCCAGATCTCCATGGGGTCTGGGAAAGTCGATCTTGGCGTCATTGCGAACCTCTTTCTGCATGATGAGGCTTCAGTTTATACAATCCGGGTGCACGCCGCACTGATGGATTGATCATTTCGAAAAGATCCTTAGTTTTGAAGAATCTCCATGGCGAGGGACCATTCCCTGTTTTCCAATCAGGTCTCAGACTCGTCACTCATGAAAGAGGCCCTGATGGAATCGCCCTCAGAGAAACACCACTGGAATCCAGACGAAGTGCGCAAGAATGCCCATAAGGCCGTGGATTGGGTTGTTGATTATTTGGAAGGGATTGAATCCCGAAGAGTGTATTCGAATGTTGAGCCCGGACAGATATTTTCAGACTTACCTGAGAAAGCCCCTATGGCCGGCGAAACATTTGATGAGATTTTGCAGGATATGGATCAACTCGTCATGCCAGGCTTGACTCATTGGCAGCACCCGTCTTGGTTTGCATTTTTTAATGCCAACACCTCCGGGCCATCTCTTGCAGCAGATATTTTGAGTTCTGGACTCGCCGTTCAGGGCATGCTTTGGCAAACAAGTCCTGCATGTACCGAAGTAGAAACCCGAATGATGGATTGGCTTCTAGACTTACTGGGATTGCCGCAGGAATTTCATTCCTCAGGTGAAGGTGGAGGCGTGATCCAAGATACCGCCTCGAGTGCAACTTTATGTGCATTGATTGCTGCTCGGGAAAGAGCTTCTGGATTTGACGTCGACCGAAATGGTGTCGATAAAAAGATGACGGTATATGCGTCAGGCCAAACGCACTCTTCCATCGAAAAGTCGGTTCGAATAGCGGGACTCGGAAGTGAACAGTTTCGTACGATTCCCACGGATGGAAAACTGAGAATAGATGTCGGTGCTTTTGAAAAACAAGTGCAGATGGATTTAGAAGCGGGATGTCTGCCAACGATGGCTGTGGCAACGGTGGGCACAACTGCTACAACGGCAGTTGATCAGGTCAAAGAAATGGCAGCGGTGTGTCAGAGATATAGTATTTGGCTGCATGTAGATTCAGCACATGCGGGCACAGCGGCGATAGTTCCAGAAATGCGTTGGATACACGAGGGAGTGCAAGAGGCAGACTCCTTCACCTTCAATCCACACAAGTGGATGTTTGTCGGATTCGACTGCAACGCGTTTTGGGTGAAGGACAAGAAGACCTTAGTGAAGTCTCTCAGTGTGCTCCCTGAATATCTTCGGAATGCCGCGACTGAATCAGGGAATGTCATTGATTACAGAGATTGGCATATTCCTCTCGGTCGAAGATTTAGAGCTTTAAAGCTGTGGTTCGTAATGAGGAGTTATGGCGCTCAAGGGTTAAAGGAATTAATAGCAGAGCATCTCGAATGGGCGCAGTGGTTTGAAAATCAAGTTCTTCAAGATTCCAATTGGCGAATAACACATCTCAGAACGATGAATCTTGTTTGCGTGGCTCATAATTCTGGGAATGAGCAGACAGAAAAAATCGCTGAGCTTATAAATGAGCAGGGTGAAATGTCTGTGACTTCAACATTGGTAGAGGGCGAAAGAATCATCCGCTTTTGTTTTGGTGGAACGCAAACGCGTTTTGAGCATGTGAAGGCGGCTTATGAAAGACTTCGGGAACTGGGATAACTTATCGATGAACTGACAGTATGTATGCTGATCAGTTATAAGTAGTCACCTCTTGATAGGAACTACAATCCCAGTCACAGATAAGCTTTGTGAAATATAATTCATTTGAAGATTCGACATTTGGCTCGCCGGGTTTCGGCCAAATTCATTACTTTGTTTTCGCTCGTCAATGTTGTGAAGTTTTCGCAGCATGAGTGCTTCGGCTGCACCTTGTGGGTTGATCATCGATTCTTCATCGTGAACTCGAGAAATACCCAATGTTGCACCCATAGATTCCCTCGCAAGCGTGAGGTCCGCAGCGGTCATGTCCGCTTTTAATCCAAATGCTATTGCAGCATCTAGGCGTGCTCGTGCGGCGAGAATTCTTATTTCAGTTTCAGCATCTGTCGCCTCAATGGGTAATTGGATAGTGAGAAGATCGGGATCAACAGAAGGATTCCAGTGAACGGTCTCTTTGCCAAGGATCTGGATGAGTCGGGGGATGAAGATTCCCAAGGACAGAGAGTCGAAACTGCCTGGCATAGGAATTCGCCAACTCCGAATGATCGCACCCGGAAGTCCACTTGTATCTCTTTTGATCCCGATTTCGCCGAAGACCGGTGCTCTGACGACGGGTAATTGATTGACGACCCCTTGAGTCGCCAGCGCGAGTGTTCGATTTGCAAAGACGAGAGTGGGTGCGGGGTCATGAGGGCCGACGATGGCGATATGCACATTGGCCGCAGTGAATTTGGATTGTATGAATTTGTTGATTCGGGCGAGGTCTATTTTTTCGACTTGGAGTTGCCCCCAAGAGCCAGCCCTCAAAGGTGTGATGCGGTCTTGAATCCGGTGGTTGAGAGTTGGAACACTTTTTGAAACGATTTTTTTCTGTTGCCCTAGAAGCATTCGTTTTACTTCCGCAAGTAAAGCTTCGTCTTTCAAGGGTTCCGTCAGTCTTTTGGAAATCATTTCCAGATGTTTGAGCACGTCTTTGGGGGCTACTTTTTCAACCCACCAAGTCCGCAAGTATCCCGATCGAACTTCGGTGGAAGCCGCCTCTGAAGAAAAAGCACGACTGAGAAGTTCTGCGGACAAAAGTGCGAGCCCTGATTCCTGAGGGCCGTCATGTGCCCAACCGATATTCCAGCTCGTAATAATGATGGCGCGTTGTTCCGATTCCGAGAGAACGGATGGCAAGGGCAGAGAACCGAATTGAAGTCCGTTATCAAGTTTGTTCCAGACTTGTCGCGGCGGCGCACTGGCTGCTGCAGGTGTCTCGCCATAGACAGGCCATGGATCCGAAGCATTTGTCGTCACAAGGATCATGAAGATCAACGGGACAGCTCCTTGGAAGAAGCGTCGAAGATGCTGAATGAGAGGATGCAATCTGGTGGATGTCATGACGAAATCTCCCTTCGGGTTCCATCTGACGAGAAATCGTTCCAGAGATCAATATGAGATGCTGAGCAATCTTCAATTCGCTGAATACATCTGCAGTATTAATGCGGAATCGGGAGAACTTCGAGGGAATGCAATGAGAGCAGAATCTCCTTGAGTCGTTTCTGTTTGCTGCGGAGAAGGATTTTTCGTGTTGGAGAACTTCGCCCCATCAGTTCGCATTAGGCCTTTGTTGATGCGTTGTTTTCTTCTTGTTCCCTTGAGCCGTAATAGTGCGGATGAAGGCGATTCGTCTTCTTGTATTTCGATGTGCCATATTGCGACCCGTTCTTCCAAGAGAGGGAGACACGACCTTGGGGTGAGATCATCACTTTTGCGAGCGAACAATATTCTGTTGGGGGCCTTGTTCCATGGATTAGCGAAAGTGGGTGGAATCATAAAAATCGAAGATCCCAGAATTTTCCGTGCGGGTGGGATTCTTGGAGCGCGATGAGGAAAGCGCGAAATCCGTATGTCCTCGCAAAGCAAGAGGTCCCAGATCTGGGGTGCTAATTCGCTTTGGCTTTCGATCTTGAGTTCTCCTCCGGTCATCCAATTATTAATCCAGTCGATGACCTCTTCCGCCTCTAGGCCAGGCAGCATTTTTGGGTTTCCAAATCTTGTTGATCCATGAGGAAGTGGATCGATGGCTTCAATCAAGCGGCGGCGTGTTTTTTCAAGAGGCGAGCAGGAACAATCGCTCAAACAAGAACAGGGTTCGAGAAGTGTCGTAGAGCGCTTTGACTCTCTCGCGATGCTATCGACGATAGCCTGATGAGAGGGGCCATTTTTGAGTAGCGTCGAAATTGATTGAAAAACTTCCCGACGCTGTCGGGGATGAAATCGTAGATGAAGTGATGAATGAGATCCCCCTATAGAGGCATGTGCGATTACTGGAAATGGATTTTGAGCATCTTTGCTGAGTTCAAGAACCATGGCTAATAATGAGATTCTTGGGAGGAATCCACCCCTTATTAAATCGTGCCCTGCACCGACATTGAATCGAAGAATAGCGGTCTCCATCTTCGAAGGAGAAGGCCTCATGATTTGAATAGCTTTGATAGAGAGTGCCGCGTTATCGAATTCTGTGACGGAGATGGATTTCCACCGTTCTGAAATAGAGTGACGAATTTGAAGGGTAGAATCATGAACAGCGAAGACAGCAGGGCACGCGAAAGTAGAGATGAATAAGGCGATCAAAAAGCGCATCGTCAGCAGGAACATAATACCTCTTCTTGTTGTATTTCTGATAACAGATGGGTTCTCAAAAGTGATGGTTTTTTACCGTCACAAAACGGACGAATGGCGAATTGTCGAACTGGGAAAAATTATGGATCGAGCTCTTTCTCCGTCTCGGATCGGGTTCATGGTGTGAGGGGTTTTCCCCTTCGAGTATTGCTTCAATAGCGGCTATCTTTGCCGTGAATCGTGCAGCAAAAACGGCCGTCACTATCCAGAAAGGTGGATGATGGGGGAAAAGGCCTCATGTATTCATCCGTGCCGAAATAGCCACTTCTGATCGGGCTGTACGTCAGCTCTTCGCGTTGTATCAGGTGAAAGATCTATATGGGGTGATGTGGTTCCAAGGCTCGGTTAATTTAGGGGTATGTCAAAACTATTCACCATCCTATCTCCGGCCAAGACTCTCGATATGGAAGCCCCGCTTCCCAAGGGAGCTCCTGCCGTCGCTCGCCCTCGTATGGCTGCTCGCTCCAAACAGTTGGCGACCGTTCTTCAGGGTTACTCCACGGGTCAGTTGGAATCCTTGATGTCGATTTCGCCAAAATTGGCAGATCTCAATCGAGGTCGTTGGGCGTCATACGGTAGCCGTTCAAATCCGAAGGGGCCCGCTGCAGTCTGCTTCCGAGGGGATGTGTTCCAGGGGCTTGAAGCTTGGACGATGAATAAGAAGGCTTTTTCATGGGCTCAGGATCATGTGCGCATACTGAGTGGGCTCTATGGACTCTTGCGACCTCTCGATGTGATTCAGCCCTACAGGCTTGAGATGGGAACTTCGCTCAAGACGGATGCAGGAAAAAATCTATACGAATTTTGGGGCACAGAAATTCAGAAGTTGCTCAAGAAGGATATGAAGGAATGCGGAGCTGAGGTTCTTGTTAACCTTGCCAGTGAAGAGTATTCGAAGGCGGCTCAACTAGATCAGCTAGGTCACCGCATGGTGAGTGTCAAATTTTTGCAGGTTGATAAAGGCAAATCGAAGTTCATTTCCTTTTATGCCAAGCAGTCGCGAGGGTTGATGGCACGCTGGATGTCGGACCAACGCCCCAAGAAGCTTGATGATCTCACCCGTTTTGACAGCCAGGGGTACCGATTCATGGAAGCGGACAGCGATGAGAACATTTTCGTGTTTTCCCGTCCCAAGCCCCTTCCGGTTTCAGCAAAGCGATAGGGATCAAGGACGACGAGTTCTTGTACTCGCCTGTTGACTCCGACTCCGACTCGAAAGACCATCGGCTCGTGGTGCTGTGAATACCCGGGAGGAGTCCGTCTTGGTTTTGCGAGTTTTAATACTCCTGTGCATGTCTTTTTCTATAGGTCCTTCATTTCTACATGGAGAGACGCTTCAGGAGCCTATTTCCCAGAATGAAGCCATCAGGGCGATTCGTGATGCGGCGTGTTTAAAATGCCACTCGGCGACGGGTGATGCTGCGATCACTTTCAGATCGGTAGAGCCTCCACTGCTGACAAAGGCCAGTCAGCGCTATCGTCCCCAATGGTTGATCGACTGGATTTCTGATCCACGCGCCATCGAAGCGGGGACTCGTATGCCGCACGCTCTAGAGTCGGTTCCAGAAGAAAAGCGTCGAGGCGTAGCAGAAGATATCACGCATTTCTTGTTTGCCAGAGATGGCGCTTATCCGAATTGGGAAGCAGAACCCTTCAATGAAGCGACACTCGCTTCGGGAGAAGAACTCTTTCAGGCGATCGGCTGCGCGGCTTGCCATGATGGCACTGATCTGACAAATAGAATGATACGGCGGACCACGCTTTCAGCACTGGTGGAAGAGTTGAAGAATTCTCATGCGATCCATCCTTCAGGTCGTATGCCACAGATTCCCATGACCGACGAAGAAGTTGTCTCCATCGCCACATGGCTCATCAGAGGACAATCAGTCGACGCCCAAGGTGCCGCTATCGTCGATGAAATTTCAGGTTTGAGGTATGACTCATACTCTCGAAGCTTTCACAGTTGTGATCAGTTACGTGAAGCAGACCCTGAGGCTGGCGGTCATACGACTCAGCTGACCAATAGTGTCCGTCCAAGGGATACCAACTTTGGATTGAGATTCACAGGTGAGTTCTCGGTTGCGAAGAAGGGCGAATTTACCTTCACTCTTTCGAGTGATGATGGTTCTGTTCTTTGGATCCAAAATAAGAAATTGATCGATAATGACGGTAATCACGGCACCGTCACCAAAAGAGGAACTCTGACACTGGAGTCGGGTTGGCACGAAATCGAACTTTGCTTTTGGCAGGGGGCAGGCCCCTCCGAATTGAAACTGACGATTGAAGGGCCGGGCATCCCCGAGGCTCGTGAGTTTGGGAAAGATGAACTGAGGTCTCGCAGTCGAGTGGCGATTCCTAATGAACCTCCCTTTCGCCCAGATCCGGTAAATATTATTCGTGGAGGTCGCGCATATAGCACATACGGATGTAATGCCTGCCATGAACCCAAGGCGCGTCCGATGCGGAAAGCGTGGTCAGAGCTGACGGCTTCAGCGGATTCCTGTGTCGAGGGTTCAAGTCCTCTGGGATCACCCGGGTATGAGTTCGATGCCAAGATGTCTCAGGCGATCCTCGAACTGGTCGGTGAACCACTATTGCCGGTTTCTGAACCGGGAATGCAGGCGAATTGGCGAGTCGGCGACGCGGGCTGCCTCTCTTGCCACGTGCGAGATGGGCTGGGCGGACCCGACCAAAAAAAGAACTCTCTCTTCACCGGAACTGCGGAGTTGGGAGATGAAGGTCGACTTCCGCCTTGGTTGACCGGAGTCGGTAACAAACTGCGATCAGAAGTCATCCATTCGACTATTGCTCAAGGCCTCAAAGTTCGCCCCTATGTCGTCACACGAATGCCGGCATATCCTGAAGGATTGTCGCATGATATCGCCAATATACTGGTGGCTGCAGATAACGAACCTCCGGTTCCCGACCATGCACCTGCATTTAGTCTCGATGCTCGAACGGCGGGGCATCAGTTGGTGGGCATAGAGGGTTTTCGCTGTATCGACTGTCATACCTTTGCAGGTCAGAATTCATTAGGCGAACCGGCATACGATTTAGCCATCATGGCCTCACGCCTGAAGCCACGTTGGTTCTTGGAATACATGAAAGATCCCCAGTCAAAGCGACCGGGAACTCGAATGCCGACCTTTTGGTTTCCTGATTTTGCCATGTTCCCTGATCTGCTCGAAGGGGATACGGATGCTCAGATCGATGCGATGTGGACGTATCTTTCAGCGGGGTCAGCGGCTCCTTTCCCCAAAGGCTTGATCATCAATCGCAGCGATTTCGATCTTCTTCCTGGTGCAGAAGAGCCGACGATGGTTGGTGTTTTCATGAGAGGTCTCAGTGGCCGTGTTGTCGCTGTGGGTTATCCGGAGAGAGCAAATATCGCCTACGACATGGAGAACATCCGGTTGGGAAAAGTCTGGCGAGGCGACTTTATCAATGTGCAAGGAACCTGGGCAGGACGTGCAGGTGCCTTGGAGAACCCCGCAGGTATCGAGGTCTTGAATCTGCCGCCTGGGATGCCCATTGGTATCGTCGAGACTCCTCAGCAAACGTGGCCATTGAGCCCGGTTCGCGAGTTGGGCTGGAGGGTGAAAGGCTATCGAAGAGACGAAAAACGAAATCCACTTTTTCAGGTCACGGGGCCAGGAGGAGTTGAAGTCAGCGAGTTTATTCAGCCAGTGATCACCGAAGAGGGTGTTCAAATTTTGAGAAAGTTTCGTTTCGATGGAGAAACGATGCCTCTTGGATTGATGATGCGATTAGCACGCTCCAGTGCGATGACGCCGTTGGCCCCCCGTTCATGGAAAACGGCGGAAGGGATGACGATCACAGTCAACGGAGCCCAAGCAGAAGTGGTTGAAGTCGATGGTGCCCTTGAGGTGAGAGTTCCGATCTCTGCACCAGGAACTGAAGTGAAAGTGGAGGTGCGGTGGTGATCATTACTCCATCAATTTTGGTATTGGTGTTCTCATTGTTGGCAGCGTCGGGCGAATCAGCTCCTCCGCTCTCCAAGCCTGCGACCGAATCAGATTTCTATGAAGTGGTAAATATACCGATTCCAGATGGCGTGGGTCTGGAAGTAGGGGGGCTTGTTTCCGGTCCCGGTAAAGGTGTGATCTATGTCAGCACACGTCGAGGTGACATCTGGAAGATAGAAGATGCCTACGGGTCGGCTCCGAAATTCACTCGCTTTAGTGATGGTTTACAGGAGCCGCTGGGATTGTGTTGGCATGACGATTGGCTCTACACCGTTCAGCGGGGAGAACTCAGTCGACTAAAAGATGAAGATGGAGACGGTCGCGCAGATGTACTGGAGACAGTTTGCGATGACTGGACCATCAGTGGAAATTATCACGAATATGCTTTTGGGCCTCGGGGCGACAAAGAAGGTAACTTTTGGCTGACTCTCAACAAGCCCTTTGGAGATGAACCTTTCGGTCGTCAACATTGGCGAGGCTGGGCCATCAAGGTGGGCGAGGATGGAAGAATGATTCCGGCAGCGGGAGGCTTGCGTTCTCCTGCAGGTGTTGAGGTTTCCCCTGAGGGCGATGTGTTCTACACCGATAATCAGGGAGAGTGGTGTGGCACCAATAAGTTATGCCACATCGAAGACGGCGACTACTTCGGTCATGTATGGGGTGTAGAGTCGGCGAAATTACCGATCAGTCTGATGAAGTTTCCCGGAGAAACCCCCAATGGTCTGACATATGTTCAGGCGCGAGAAAAGATTCCCTTTCTCAAGTTGCCAGCAGTGTGGTTCCCCTACGACAAGATGGGCAAGAGTGCCGCCGGGATGGTGTGGGACACCACCGAAGGCGGCTTTGGTCCCTTCGCCAACCAGCTATTGGTGACGGATCAGCACCACGCCTCGGTAATGCGCGTCGATTTGGAAAAGGTCAATGGTGTGTGGCAG
>JAACCY010000014.1 GCA_009937185.1 Planctomycetia bacterium | reverse complement strand
GCGTCTGGATTGAGCGCGTCTGGATTGAGCGCCTCTTTATCGAGAGAACCCTTTTGGTTTTTCTCGTGATCCTCAGACGTTTCTTGTTTATTAGATTCCATATTCTGGCTCCTACCCGAAGTATTCCTTGAATCGGTCAAGGAATCCCCTTCTTCGTGATCCAACTTCCGTCTCCTCTATCTCAGCGAGTTGGCGAAGAAGCTCTTCCTGCTCCTCACTGATATTTTGGGGGACTTCAACGGTCACCTCGACGAGTTGATCTCCCTTACGGCGAGAATGCACTGAATTGAAACCCATCCCCCTCATTCTTAAGACTTCTCCACTCTGAGTCCCAGCAGGAACAGTCAAGAGAGCCTTGCCTTCGAGAGTGGGTACTTCCACTTCTGATCCCAAAACGGCTTGAGAATATGACACGGGGAGTTCAAACCCCACGTGATTATCGAGTCTTTGAAAAAAGGCGTGACTCTCATAACCAATCACCACTTGGAGATCTCCAGCAGCGACTCCACGAGCACCCTCATTTCCCCGACCATTGACACGAAGAATCATGCCCTCTTCTATACCTGCGGGAATCTCGATCTCGATCTCTTCATTTTTTTGTGTCAGCCCGATACCTCGGCATGAGCCGCAGGGGTTTTCGATGATTTCGCCTTGCCCCTGACAATTCGGGCAATGAGTACGGACACTGAAGAAACCTTGGCTTCTTAAGACTTGTCCCGTACCCGAGCAGGTACCACATGAGGTGGGACGACTTCCCGCCGCAGCCCCTGAACCACTGCAGGGTTGGCAATGCACTTTTCGACGAAGACTGATCGTTCGACGAGTTCCGGCTGCAGCATCTTCTAATGGGATAGAGACATGAGCCCTGAGGCTCTCACCTCTGCGCTGCTGTGTCTGCCCACCTCCGAAGATGTCTCCGAAAACTCCACCGCCACCAAAGATGTCTCCGAAGTTCCTGAAGATATCTTCAATGTTGGAGAATCCTCCACCACCGCCCATACCACTGAGGCCTTCATGCCCATGGACGTCGTAGATTTTTCTCTTTTCATCATCGCTGAGAACTTCAAAGGCTTCGGCGGCTTCCTTGAAATGACGTTCAGCCGCTTCATCGCCCGGATTTTTGTCCGGGTGATACTTGAGAGCCATTTTTCTATAGGCCTTTTTGATCTCGGAGTCGCTCGCATCGCGAGTGACTCCGAGAACCTCGTAGTAATCTCTAGCTGCCATGGATTCCCCTAGACCAGTGCGCCCTGTATGGCGCCCTCGTCCTTATTCAGTTCTGTAATTGTAGTGTCAGATGTCAGATACAGAGCCGCGACGCTGGCTGCGTTTTGAAGAGCCACTCGCAAGACTTTGACAGGATCGATGACTCCACAAGAAAGAAGATCTGTAACTTTGCCATTCTTGGCATCGAAGCCCATTTCGAAGTCTTCGTATTCCAACACTTCGGAAACGATAGCAGGCCCGTCAAAGCCTGCATTCCGCGCCAACTGGGCTGTGGGCGCATTCAATGCACTCACCACAACTTCAACCCCAAAACGAGCGTCTCCGCTGGCTCTGGTAGCCGACACTTTTTCTGCGATTTTAAGGAATGCAGTTCCAGCACCAGGAACAATGCCTTCTGCCATCGCGGCGCGGGTAGCACTCAAGGCATCAGTGGCACGAGCTTTTCTCTCGAGGATTTCTGCTTCACTCATTCCACCCACACGAATCACTGCGATTTTTCCCTGGATACGAGCAAGACGTTCTTCCAGTTTTTCGCGGTCATAGTTGGAGTTGGTTTGCTCGATTTGAGCTTCGATCTGAGAACACCTATCAGCGATAGAATCCTTATTCGCCGTTCCTCTGAAGAAGATAGTGCGATCTTTGCTCACTTCGATCTTCTTCACAGTGCCCAACTGATCTTTTGTCACCTGATCCCACGTCGTACCGGAGTCCTTAGAGATCATTTGACCTCCGGTCACGATGGCCAGGTCCTCAAGAAGAGCCTTTCGGCGATCTCCGAATCCTGGGGCTTTGATGGCGACAACATCCATGACGCCTCTCAACTTGTTGAGAAGTAGTCCTGCCAGTGCTTCCCCTTCAACATCCTCCGCGATAATCACGAGAGGTCTGCGAGTAGGTACTACAATTTCGAGGACAGGAAGAAGATCTTGCAAATTACTGATCTTGTAATCAGTAAAAAGAATGAAAGGCTTCTCAAATTGGCACACCGCACTCATGCGATCCGTCACAAAGTAGGGTGAAATCCAACCCTTATCGATTTCAAGCCCCTCGACGAGATCCAAATGAGTACCGACACCATCGTTTTCTTCGACAGTGACCACACCTTTTTCGCCCACCTTGTGAATGGCTTCGCCGAAAAGTTTACCGAGTTCCGGCTCATTAGCGGCAATGGTTCCAACGTGGATAATCTCTTGTTTCTTTTCAACCGGAGAAGCGAGGGACTCCAGCTCTTTCACAGCAGTGGCAACCGCTTTTTCGATACCATTCCGAAGTTCCACTGGACTGACACCTGTCAGTGCATAGCGACTTCCTTTTTCGATCATCGCTTCGGCAAGAATGATGGAAGAAGTTGTTCCATCCCCCACCTCTTTATTAGTTTTACTCGCCACTTCGTTCAGAAGTCGAGCCCCCATATTCTCGAAGGGCTGAGCCACTTCGATTTCCTTAGAAACGGTTTGACCATCTTTGGTCATCTCTAACTTCCCCATGCTTTTTCCGAGAAGTACGTTTCTACCAGAAGGCCCATAGGTCACCTTTACGGCGCGGGCTAGGGTTCTGATTCCGTTCCGCAACTGGCGGCGGGATTCTTCATCAAAAAGAATTTGCTTCGTCATTAGAGTTCTCCCTCAATTTTCTAGAATGCGCCGACGCCTTCGTGGTCATGGTGATGGTGATCTTCTTCTTCAGTCTCCTTCGGGATATCCGTGATCACCGCATTGGAGGTAAGAAGCATAGTCGCCGTACTCACGGCGTTTTGCAGAGCATTGGAAATCACGGTACAGGAATCAATGATTCCACTATCGTACATGTCGCAAAAATCCAACTTGGCGAAGTCATAGCCGTAACTTTCGCTTTCCTCAGCAAGGATGTCTCGCAACAAACTTGAAGGTTCCACGTCCGCGTTTGCCGCCAACTGACGGAACGGCTCTTCGAGTGCCTTTTTCATTATCACAGCAGCAAGTTTCTCGGTCGCTCCTTTGAGCCTCATCTTCGAGACGTGCACACTCGCCAAAATCAATCCGATACCACCTCCGGGGAGAACACCTGCTTCAATAGCAGATCTTGTAGCAGAGAGAGCGTTATCAAAACGCTTCTTGCGCTCCTTTACTTCTCCTTCGGTGGCTCCACCGACGCGGATCACAGCAACTCCACCGACCAACCTTGCAAGGCGCTCTTGGAGTTTTTCACGATCGTAATCGCTGCTGGCATTATCGATTTCAAGACGGATCAATCGTGTACGTTCGGCGAGATCTTTTTTCTTGCCGCCGCCTTGAAGAACCGTCGTAGTCTGAGAGTTCACATCAATTTTCCGGGCCCTACCAAGATCAGAAATCTTGATTCCGGAAGGCTCAATCCCAAGGTCCTTGAGAATAGCCCGACCACCCGTAGCAACTGCAATGTCTTCGAGTATCGCTTTCCTGCGATCTCCATATCCTGGAGCCTTCACTGCCACGACTTCGAGTGCACCTTTTTTGCAATTCACCACGAGGGTTGAAAGTGCTTCGCCATCGACGTCCTCTGCAATAAGAAGCAGCGGTTTCCTATTTTCTACGACTTTTTCAAGTACGGGAAGAATCTGGGAAATGTTCGAAACCTTTTCTTCCATAATCAAGATGTAAGGATCCTCAAGGGTGATCGCTGCGGAATCTGCATTCGTTACAAATTGCTGAGAGAGATATCCACGATCGAAGTGAAGGCCGTCGACAACTTCGAGAGCTGTATCTAGGCTTTTCCCCTCTTCGATACTGCAGACACCGTCTTCTCCCACTCTTTCGAGGGCTTCGGCGATCATCTTACCGATTTGAATATCATTATTTGCGGCAATGGTCGCAATGTTTGTGACGTCCTCGTGATTCTCGACTTCAACTGCCATCTCGCGAAGAGCGGCATCGATTTTACCTGCGATAGTCAGCAGACTTCTCTGCAAAAGAACGGGATTTTCTCCCGCAGCAACCTGACGCATACCTTGGGAAAAGATGGCATTAGCAAGAACGGTTGCAGTCGTGCTTCCGTCTCCCGCCTCACGGGCGGTCAACGATCCCGCTTCGCGCATCAATCGAGCTCCAATGTTCTCGACGCGATCCTCAAGATCGATTTCTTCGGCGACTGACGCTCCATCTTTGGTCACTTTAGGTCCACCCCAGGAACGATCGATAATCGCATTTCGTCCTCGGGGACCGAGAGTCGTCTTAACTGCGCGGGCGACTTTCTCTGCTCCCATGAGCAACTTTTCCCTGGCGGAGTCCTCGAATGTCAATTCCTTGGCCATGTGGGATCTCTCCTCTTTCTCGGGTCTCTCATCTGGTAATTGTGTTTCTTGTTCACTGACTTTTGGGTGATCGGCAACTGTTTCCCGAACACGAAAACACCAGTGAAAAGAGGCTCTTCCTGAACATTGGAAGCCCCCCCTGCCGACGTCCTTTAGACTGTCCGGCATAATGATATAGCAAAGAGCGGGCCATCACGTCGCCAAATCGACCCCGTAAACTGCTACTAGATAATAACTTAAGAAATAACCTTCGGAATCTGGCCAGACACCCCCTGCCACTGTGACAGAAGGCCTGCCAAGAGCGACATGAGGCTCTGCCACCCTGACAGGACTCGACCTCCCCCGGAAAATGTACGGATCTCTCTATTTTAGAGCCGCTGAACACCTGCTGACGAGAATGGACCTCAGAAAACTACAGCTCCCCACAGCCCCATCCGGCCAACAGTTCGATACATAAAAAAGGGACGAAAACCTGAACCGGCTTTCGTCCCTTTTTGATTCCAACTAAAAACGACCTCTTACTTTGCGAAGATGCCACCTTCGCGAGTGTCATTCACAATCTTCACTCGCACACCCCTGATCTCGAGGCGGGTTCCATCTGCTGCGTAGAAAACAAATCCACCAGTGCTGGGTAATCGCGTGGTTTCAGGGTCGAGCTCAATTTTGTCTCCCCCATCCCCATAGCGAAGTGTCACTGATTTCCCATGAACTTCGAGAGTCACCTTCAGCCAGCGGTTTTTAGGGAAATCGTCTCCCAACTCCAAAGGTGGAGAAGTCCCCTCTGAGATCCGAAACGGTCCATTATCAGGTTTGATGGCCTGGGTTCGAGGCGAGATACGAAGTGCTCCCACCTTGAGATTCAACTCAAACTCTAAGAGGTAATCTTCCCAGTGATTGCTATAGACACCGGTGAATGAATCGCTCCCTGAACGGTTATCGATCAGAAGAACTCCCACACCATTTCTCTCCATCACGCGCCACAGGGGTTTTTGTCCCTGCATGTCTCTCATGCTGTCACTGGAAGCGACCCAGTTATACAGATTGGATTTCCCCAACAGAGGCTTCCACGCCACAGAGTCTTTCATATCGAGCCAGCGTCGAATTCTTTCAGCCGCTTTACGTTCCTTTTCCAGACGTTTTGCTTCGACTATTTCTGCTTCGAGTGCAGACTCTTGCTCCATAAGCAGAGTGAGCCCTTCTCGCTGGATTTTCTGGATCAATTCCTCTTTGAGACGCCATACGTCTGGAGCATCTTCCTGAACTTTTTCAGGAAGAGCCTCGATGACTGCCAAGGCGATATCCTCATAGCCTTTTCGTGCATAGACTCCGGCTTTGGTAGAGAGTTCATCTAACTGTTTCTTGAAGAGTAATTGCGCTTTGGCATCCTTCTTCAACAGAACGATTTCTTGTTCAAATTTTCCCTCGAGCACCTGAGAAGCCCCTAGGAATACTGGCGGCAATTCTTCAAGAAGGCGACTCGCCTGTTCAAATCGTGCCTCGCTGAATGCAAGCAATACATCGGATCTGAGAGAGTTCCATGCGCCATCGACTTCCGTGCGCCATGTATTCAGGAGAGTCGAACGCAATTCTCCCGCTTCTGCACCTGCAGTGGTATTGGAGTATTCCATTGCCACACTTCGCAACCTTGCAGCGCACCTAAATCTCTCGCCGGGCTCTGCAGCATTTTCTTTCTCGGCACGGTCCAGAGCTTTACGAGCTCTCTCTTCACGAATTTCCTTTTGACTCTTTACGGGCGC